>DATLYV010000079.1:0-5384 GCA_035574535.1 Binatia bacterium | reverse complement strand
CCGGATCGACGCCCCGAGCCGCAGCCGGAGCGTGCCCCGGCGCCAGGGTTCTTCGCCGGCCTCGCGACGCTGCTGCGGCCCCTCGGGGCGACGCTGGCGACGTTCGGGCTCGTGGGGCTGCTCGTCGGGACCGTGTCGCTCGACCCCATGGGCGGCGCGGCCTCCGCGCCCGGCGAGGACGTCGGCGCTGGCTGGCCCGCACCCCAGGCCACGAGCGCGGCAGAGTACCAGCCGGGCACGAGCTTCGACACGGGCGTGGTGGTCACGCCCCTCGCGACCGACGCGGTCGGCCGGTCCAACGACGACAGCGCGCCGCTCGTGGCGACCTCTGCCCTTCCGTCGACCTCGCTCATCCTCGCCGGCTCCGCGCTCGCCGTCGCCCTCGGCATCGGCCTGTTCATCGCCGGCTCCCGGGCGATTCGACGACAGGACGGCTCCCGCGGCGGCTAGCCACGCTCGTCGAACGCGCCGCACGGCGCGCGATCGAGGGAACCGCTGGCCGGCCGATCCCGTCAGGGCCACGACATGCATCCTTCCTGGCCCCTTCACGCCGAGCACGACACGCTCCTCATCGCCGCCCATGCCGCCGGCGATCTCACTGAATCCGAGGCCGCTCGCGCGTCCGAACTCCTCGCGAGCTGCCCGGACTGCGCCGGCCTCCACCGCGACCTCGTCGCCATCGCCGCGGCCACCCGCGCCCTCCCGCGCGACGCGCGCGCCCCGCGCGACTACCGCCTGACGGCAGATCAGGCCCAGCGCCTCCGCCGTGGCAGCCGCCTCCGTGCGCTCCTGCGGCCGTTCGCCTCGACGGGCACTGCCGGCCGCACGCTGGCCGCCTCGTTCACCTCGCTCGGCGTCGCCGGGCTGCTCGTCGCCGCGTTCGTCCCGGGCATGCTGGGCGGCGCCTCGAGCCCCGGCGCCCTCCCCGAGGACCGCAACACGATCACCGCCGCCGGTGCTCCGACCGGCCCCGCACCCGAGGGCGCGGTCGATCCGATGGTCGGCGTCCCGGGCGCCACCGGCGGCACCAAGGAGAACGGCTTCTCGGACGACGCCACCGGCGCCCCGGTCCTGGGCGCTCAGTCCGGCAACGGCGGGCAGAAGTCGGTCGGGCCGGACGTCGCGTCCGATCTCGACGGTCGGCTGGGCACCGTCCAGACCCCGATGAACCTGCTCGTGGCCGGCTCGCTCGGCCTGCTGGTCGTCGGGCTGGCGATGTTCGGGCTCCAGCTCGTCGCGCGACGCGTCCGCTGATCGACCCGCAAGCCTGCTGCTGAACGAAGGGCCTCGAGCGCGGCCCGTCGATCATGTCGGGGGCGGTCGTCCCGCGTCGGTACACTCGCACCGAGATGGAACGCCTGATGCTGCTCGACGGCTTCGGGCTCGTGTACCGCGGCTACTACGCCCTTCCCCCGCTCACGACCTCGAAGGGTGAGCTGGTCAACGGCGTCTTCGGCTTCTGCAGCATCGTCCTGCGCGGGTTCGCGGACCTGAAACCGGACTACGTCGCCGTCTGCTTCGACCTGTCCGGCCCGACGTTCCGCCACGAGCAGTACGCCGACTACAAGGCGACACGAACCCGCATGCCGGACGATCTCGCGGCCCAGTTCCCGAAGGTCCGCGAGGTGGTCAAGGCGCTCCGGATCCCGGTGTACGAGCTCCAGGGGTACGAGGCCGACGACGTCATCGGGACGCTCACCCTCCAGGCGGAGGAAGTGCCGGTCGAGACCACGATCGTCACGGTCGACCTCGACATGCTCCAGCTGGTCACCGACAGGACCCGGCTGATGACGACGCGCTCGGGGGTGGAGAACACCGTCATCTACGACCCGGCCCGGATCCGGGAGCGGTTCGGGCTGCGGCCCGACCAGATGATCGACTACAAGGCCCTCAAGGGCGACCCGACGGACAACATCCCGGGCGTCCCGGGCGTCGGCGAGAAGACGGCCGCGAAGCTCGTGGCCGAGTTCGGGACGCTCGACGCGCTCTACGCGCGGCTCGACGAGGTCAAGCCCGAGAAGCTCCGCGAGAAGCTGAAGGAGCACCGCGACGCGGTCTTCATGGGCCGGGAGCTGACGACGATCGTCCGCGATCTCCCGATCGGGCTGGACCTCGAGGCCGCCCGGCTCGGGGACTACGACCGCGACACCGTCATCCGTCTCTTCCGCGAGTACGAGTTCCGGACGCTCATCGAGCGGCTGCCGGCGATGTCCGGCGAGGACCCGGCCGCGAAGGTCGCCGCACTCCGCGAGGTGGCGGTGAGCGGCACCGTGCCCGCCGCGCGCGTGGGGACGGAGCGGCCGGCCGGGTGGGGGAGCGGTCGGCCCATCCGGGCCGGCTCGCTCGGCGGCGAGGGCCTCCAGCTGTCGCTGGACTTCGACACGGTCTCGCAGCCGGGTCGGGACGCGGGCGGGGCGGGCGTCGGAACGTCGCCGCAGACCGGCGGACAGGCGCGCGGGGGCGCGGGCGGCGGTGGCGGCACGGAGGTGAGATTCGACGATCTCCCGTCGGCGCTCGCCGCGAGCATCGCCGAGCCGTCGCGGATCCAGGTCGTCGACGCATCCCAGCTCTCGAGCGTCGAGCCGTGGCTCGCCGAGCAATCGCTCCTCGGTGCCGCGATCGTCTGCGACGACCCGCGGCCGCGGCGCGGGACCGCCCTCTCGTTCGCCGTCGCCGGCCGCGACGGGCGGGTCGTGGCGGCCCTTGGGTCGGACGCGGCCCACGGCCTCCGTCACCTTGTCGAGGCGCGCGACATCCCCCTCGTTGGGCACGAGATCAAGCCCGTGCTGGTCGCCCGGTTTGCGGAGGGCGCGGACGCGCCCGCGACGCGCGTCGACTTCGACACCCAGATCGCCGCGTACGTCCTGAACGCGGCCCTGCGCTCGCAGTCGATCGCCGACGTCGTCGCCGAGCGCCTCGACCTCGTCCTGCCCCCGCCCAGGGAGCTCGAGCCGGTCCACCGGGCCGCCGTCGAGGCGCTCTCCGCGCTCGCAGTCCGCGACCCGCTCGTCCGGGCGCTGCAGGAGGAGGGCCTCGAGCGCCTGTTCCGCGAGATCGAGCTGCCCCTCATCCCGGTCCTCGCCCGCATGGAGGCGGACGGCATCGCCGTGGACCGCGAGGCGCTGGCCGTGCTGGAGATGGAGTTCGCGGCCGAGATCGGCCGCCTCGAGGAGGAGATCTACGCCGCGGTCGGGCACCAGTTCACGATCGGCTCGCCGAAGCAGCTCGGCGAGATCCTGTTCGAGGAGCTGCGGCTGCCGAAGGGCAAGCGTACGAAGACCGGCTACTCGACCGACGCATCCGTGCTCGAGGAGCTCGTCGGCGTCCACCCCGTCATCCAGCCGATCCTCGACTGGCGGATCTACACGAAGCTGCGATCGACCTACGTCGAGGCGCTGCCGGGCCTCATCGCCGACGACGGGCGCCTCCACACCACGTTCCACCAGGCGGTCGCCGCCACCGGCCGGCTCTCGTCGTCAGACCCGAACCTCCAGAACATCCCGATCCGGACGCCGCTCGGGCGGCGGATCCGGCACGCCTTCGTGGCCGGCTCGCCGGACACCGTGCTGGTCTCGGCCGACTACTCGCAGATCGAGCTGCGGATCATCGCCCACGTCGCCGGCGACGAGAACCTCAGGGAGGCCTTCCGGCGCCAGGAGGACATCCATCGGTCGACCGCTGCGCGGGTCCTCGGCAAGTCCCCGGAGGAGATCACCCCGGACGAGCGCTCGATCGCGAAGATGGTCAACTTCGGGCTCGCGTACGGCATGAGCGACTTCGGGCTGGCGACGCGGGCCGGCATCAGCCGCCAGGATGCCCAGGAGTTCATCAACTCGTACTTCTCCGCGTACTCCGGCATCAGCTACTACATGCTCCACATCAAGGAGCAGGCCCGCCGCCAGGGCTACGTGACGACGCTGCTGGGCCGCAAGCGTTCGATCCCGGAGCTCCATGCCGCCAACGCCGCGCTGCGCGGAGCGGGGGAGCGGATGGCCATCAACATGCCGATCCAGGGCACGGCGGCGGACATCCAGAAGATCGCGATGATCCGCGTCTCCGAACAGCTGGCGAAGGGCGGGTTCAAGGCCAGGCTCTTGCTCTCGGTCCACGACGAATTGCTGCTCGAGGTGCCGCGCGACGAGGTCGAGCGGCTGATCCCGGTCCTGCGCGAGACGATGGAGGGCGCCCTGCCGCTCGACGTCCCGCTGACGGTCGACGTCAAGGTCGGCCAGAACTGGGAGGCGATGACGCCGGTCACGCGCCGCGACGCGGTCCTCGCCGAGGCCGACGAGCCGCCCGCCGAGGTCCCGGCGGGCGGCTGATCGCCGGACCCGCGACCGATGCCGGAGCTGCCCGAGGTCGAAACCGTCGCCCGCGACCTTCGCGGGCTGGTGGTGGGCGCCCGGATCTCGGAACTTCGCGTCAACTGGCTGAAGACGCTGCGATCGCAGGACGAAGGCGCGTTCGCGGACGCGGTGGTGGGCCGGGCGATCACCGGGACCTCCCGACGCGCGAAGCTCGTCGTCCTGGATCTCGACGGCGGGCTCTCGGCCTCCGGTGCGCCGCTCCCGGACGACGGCCTGGCGATCACGATCCACCTCAAGATGACCGGCCAGCTGTTCGTGGTTCGCGCGGATCTGCCGGAGGACCCGTACGTCCGGCTCGTGCTGTCGTTCGAGGACGGGCGTGAGCTGCGGTTCCGCGACATCCGCAAGTTCGGGCGCGTGGGGCTCGCCCGGCGCGACCCGGCGACCGGCGACCTCCACGGCGAGCTGGGCGGCGAGCGGACGTTCAAGGGCTTCGGGCCGGAGCCGCTGGACCCGGGCTTCACGTCCCGCGCGTTCTCGCGGCGGCTGCGCGCCCGGCGCGGCCGGCTCAAGCCGCTGCTGATGGACCAGTCGTTCGTGGCGGGCGTCGGCAACATCTACGCGGACGAGGCGCTGTGGGCGGCGCGGCTGCATCCCCTGCGCTCCACGCGCTCGCTGCGGCCGGGCGACGCCGGGCGGCTCTACCGCGAGCTGGTCAGGATCCTGGCGGAGGCGGTGGCACGGCGCGGCTCGTCGATCGACGACTACACCGCGCCCGAGGGCGACGGCGAGATGCAGGAGCGGCTGCAGGTCTACCAGCGCGCCGGCGAGCCCTGCCCGCGCTGCGGGCGGCCGATCCGGCGGATCGTCGTCGGCGGGCGCTCGACGCACTTCTGCTCGTGGTGCCAGCGGCTGCCACGCGCCGCGCAGGCCGCGGCGGCGGCGACCCTGCGGACGATGGAGCCGCGGATCGGGTGGCGGCCGCCGACGACGGAGTCTGGGCGCGAGGTCCGCCGCGGCCCCCGCTGGACCGAGATCGGCGGGTCCGACGGCGCGCTCGGCATCCCGACCGGCTCG
>DATLYV010000078.1:0-7791 GCA_035574535.1 Binatia bacterium | reverse complement strand
GGGCCGGCGCGGCGCGTCGCTCATCGGGCCGGCTCCAGGAGCTTCCAGCGCTGGCCGTCGCGCGTGTCCTCCACGACCACGCCGAGCGCCGCGAGTTCGTCCCGCAGCCGATCGGACTCGGCCCAGTTGCGCGCCGCCCGCGCCGCCTCGCGCCGCTCCAGGAGCTCGGCCGCGCCGGGCGGCAGGCCGCGGGTCTCGTCGGGCAGGATCGCGAGCACCCGGTCGAGGTCGCGCAGGAAGCCGAGCGCGCGACGCGCGTCGGCCGTCGAGATCGAGCGGTCCGCGATGCGGCGGTTCAGCTCCCGCACCAGGTCGAAGAGCGCCGCGAGCGCCGCTGAGACGTTCAGGTCGTCGTCCAGCGCGGCCTCGAACCGCGAGCGCGCCTCGTCGAGCACTTCGGGCAGGTCCGGGGCGTCCGGGCGGTTCTCCGAGTAGGCGTCGAGCGCGAGGTCGAGCGCGTCCAGGCGCTCGAGCGCGGCGGCCGCGGCGGACAGGGAGTCGGGCGTGTACTCGAGCCCCTGGCGGTAATGAACCGCGATCAGGGCGTAGCGCAGGGCCCGCGGCGAGACGCCGCTCTCGAGCAGGTCGACGACTCGGCTGATGTTGCCGGTCGACTTGGCCATCTTCGCGCCGCCCAGGCGCAGGTGGTCGCAGTGCAGCCACGTGCGCACGAACGGCTGGCCGGTCGTCGCCTCGCTCTGGGCGAGCTCGTCCTCGTGGTGCGGGAAGATCAGGTCGATGCCGCCGGTGTGGATGTCGAACGAGGGGCCGAGGTAGGCCATCGACATCGCGGAGCACTCGATGTGCCAGCCGGGCCGCCCCGGCCCTACGCGGGTGTCCCACGACGGCTCGCCCGGCTTCGGGCCCTTCCAGAGCGCGAAGTCGCGGACGTCGGCCTTGCCGTACTCGTCGGCCTCGACGCGCTCGCCGACGCGGAGCTGATCCGGGTCCAGCCGGGCGAGGCGGCCGTACTGCGGCCAGGAGTCGATGCGGAAGAAGATCGAGCCGTCGCCGGTCCGGTAGGCGTGGCCCTTCTCGAGGAGCGTCTCGATGAGTTCGACCATCCGGTCGATGTGCTCGGTCGCCCGGGGCAGGACGTCGGGCTTCGTCATCCGCAGGGCCGTCGCGTCCGCGAGGAAGCGCTCGAGCCAGATGTCAGCGAGCTGGCCGATCGAGATCTTGGCCTCGGCGGCGCTCCGGATGATCTTGTCGTCGACGTCGGTGATGTTCATGACCCAGGTCACCCGCAGGCCGCGGTAGCGCAGGTAGCGGACGAGGACGTCGGCGAACAGGAACGACCGGAAGTTGCCGATGTGGGCGGGGCCGTAGACCGTCGGACCGCAGCTGTAGATGCGGACGTGGCCCGGCTGGAGCGGCTCGAGCTCGCGGGTCGCGCCGGTGAGCGTGTCGCGAAGGTGGAGCGTCACGCCGTCGGCCCGTCCGTCGCGCTCGCGCGCTCGACCGTCGCGACGGCCTGCGCGGCGACGACCCGCCCGGCACCCGCATCGCCCGAGAGGTTGCCCGTTGAGCCCTTGACGTTGACCGCCTCGCGGGCGACGCCGAGGAGCGCGGCGATCGCTTCGCGCATCGCCGGCAGGTGCGCCCCGATCCGCGGGCGCCCGGCCGTGATCGACAGGTCGACCGAGACGGGCCGCCATCCCGCGTCCGCAAGCCGCGCGAGCACGCCCTGGACCAGCTCCGCGCTGGCGATGCCGCGGCGCGTGCGCTCGTCGGCCGGGTAGATCGAGCCCAAATCGCCAAGGCTGGCCGCGCCGAGCAGCGCGCCCGCGACCGCGTGGAGCGCGGCATCGCCGTCGGAGTGGCCGTGGAGGCGCGGCGCGTTCGGGATCTCGACGCCGCCCAGCCACAGCCCGTCGCCGGGCCCGAACGGATGGGCGTCCGAGGCCATGCCCGTTCGCACGACGCCAGCGCCCGCCGAGGCCGTGCTGGCCCTCGACGCCGTTGCGGTCACCGCTCAGCCCTGTCGCGGGTGGGCGAAGACCATCCTGCCGGCGACGGTCTGGAGCACCCGCGTGACGGTCACGTCGACCTCGGTGTCGATCGCCTTCGCGCCGCCCTCGACCACCACCATCGTCCCGTCGTCGAGGTAGCCGACGCCCTGGCCGGCGTCCTTGCCCGGCTGGATCACCCGCACGCGCAGGTCCTCGCCCGGGAGCAGCGCCGGCTTCACCGCGTTGGCGAGGGAGTTGACGTTGAGGACCCGCACGCCCTGGAGGTCGGCGATGCGGTTGAGGTTCAGGTCGTTGGTCAGGACCGCCCGCCCGTCCTTGCGGGCGAGCGCGACGAGCTTCGAGTCGACCTCCGGCGTGCCGGGCACGTCCTCGTCGATGACCTGCACCGGGGCCGTCTGGGATTTGCGCATGCGCGCGAGGATCTCGAGGCCGCGGCGGCCCCGGGTCCTGCGGAGCGAATCCGAGCTGTCGGCGAGGCGCTGGACCTCGTCGAGGACGAACCGCGGCACCTCCAGGATCCCGTAGAGAAACCCTGATTCGGCGATGTCCGCGATCCGGCCGTCGATGATCGCGCTCGTGTCGACGAGGATCCGCGGGACGGCCGAGCTGGTCTCGCCGCCGGCACGCCGCAGCAGGCCCATGCCCTCGGCCGCGCTGATGAGGTCGTGGCGCTTGGCGACCGTCAGCCCGACCATCGCGAGGCCCAGGAACAGCGAGATCCCCAGCGGCGCGAGGGTCCCGATGGGCGGCGGCAGGTTCGAGAGCGGCAGGCCGAGGAGGAGGCCCAGGAGCAGCCCCAGGAACAGGCCGATGATCGCGGTCACGAACTCGGCGGTCGACAGCTGCTGGACGGCGCGGAGCGCCGCCATGGCCGGGATGACCGTCAGGTACGGCAGCAGCGTGAAGCCCAGAACGATCCAGGCGATGACCCAGGCGGCGACGAGCAACGTCGAACTCGGCGCGGGCTGGAACACCGCGAGCTGCGCGATGACGAGGGTGATCCCGACGAGGCCGCCAAGCGCGGCCCCGAGGAATCGGATGGTTCGGATCACGGGGGCGCTGAGACTACCACCGTGGTCAGGCCTCGGCCGTCTCCACGGGCGGGGATACGATCTCGGGCGCGCGCGTGCCGGAGCCCGGAGCGGAGCGCGGCGACGGCGCTCCGAGCGTCGCCGCGATGGCGTCACGGAGGCTGGCGACGGGCGCGACCCGGAGGCCCGCGACGTCCGGCGCGGCGCCGCCCCGCGGGATCGGGACGATCGCTCGCTCGAAGCCCAGTCGGGCCGCCTCGCGGAGCCGGCGGTCGAGGCCGGCGATCGGCCGGAGCTCACCGAGCAGGCCGACCTCCCCGACCGCGACGGTCCGGGCGTCGATCGGGCGGTCGCGGAGCGACGAGGCGAGGGCCAGCGCGACGGCCAAATCGAGGCCCGGCTCCGCGACGCTGATGCCCCCCGCGAGGTTCGCGTAGACGTCGTGGCTCCCGAGCCCGACGCCGGCTCGCCGGCCCAGCACGGCCAGCAGGATCGCGAGCCTTGTGGGGTCGATGCCGGAGGCCCGCCGGGCGGGGGTTGCGTAGCCGGCCGGCGAGACGAGCGCCTGGACCTCGACCAGCAGCGGCCGGGTGCCCTCCATCGTCGCGGCGACGACGCTGCCCGGTGCGCCGCCGAGGCGCTCGGCGAGGAAGGCCCGGCCGGGGTCGGCGACCTCCCGGAGGCCGGTCTCGCCCATCTCGAGGACGCCCAGCTCGTCGGTCGATCCGAAGCGGTTCTTGCTGGCGCGAAGAAGCCGCATCACGCCCCCGCGCTCGCCGCCGAGCTCGATCACGGCGTCGACGAGGTGCTCGAGGGTCCGGGGCCCGGCGATCGAGCCCTCCTTCGTCACGTGCCCGACCAGCACGACGGCGATGCCCTCGCCCTTCGCGAGCTCCATGAGCCGCAGGGCCGACTCGCGGACCTGGCCGACGCTGCCCGCGGGCCCGTCGAGCTCGTCGATCGTCATCGTCTGGATCGAGTCCACCACGACGAGCGACGGCCGCCGATCCCGCGCGGCCTCCACCACCGTGCCCACCTCGCTCGTCGGCAGGACCGAGACGGCGTCGCCGACCGCGCCGCTTGCCAGCCCAAGCCGCGCCGCGCGCAGGCGGACCTGCGAGGCCGATTCCTCGCCGGTCGCGTAGAGGATGCTGCCGCCCTCCCCGGCCGCGATGCCGCCGGCGACCTGGAGCAGCAGCGTGGACTTCCCCACCCCGGGCTCGCCGCCGATCAGCAGCAGCGACCCCGGGACGATGCCGCCGCCCAGGACGCGGTCCAGCTCGCCCAGGCCCGTGCGGAGGCGCTCGCTCGGTCGCTCCGCCGGTGCCGAGAGCGGCACGGGCGCGATGACGCCGATCAGCCCCCGGCTGCCGGCGCCCGCGGCGCTTCGCGATCTCGGCGTGACGACGGTCTCGACGAGCGTGCTCCAGGCCGAGCAGGAGCGGCACTGCCCCTCCCACTTGAGGAACTCCGCGCCGCACGCCTGACAGACGAAGCGGCTCTGGGCCCGGGCCATCCCGGGCCTACGAGACTTCGACGGGCGTCTTCTGCTCCGCGGCCCGCATCACCAGGCCGTCGTCGGCGTTGGCATCGACCTCGATCGTGGAGCCGGGCGGGTAGCGGCCGAGCAGGAGATGCTCGGCGAGCACGTCCTCGATGTGGCTCTGGATCGCCCGCTTGAGCGGCCTGGCGCCGAAGGCCGGATCCCAGCCCAGCTCGATCAGCTTGTCCTTCGCCGCCTGCGTGACCTCGAGGGTCATGTCCTGCGCCTTGAGCTGGTCGCGGACCCGCTTGAGCTGGATGTCGACGATCTGGCGGATCTCGTCCATCGTCAGGCTGCGGAACACGACCGTCGCGTCGATCCGGTTCAGGAACTCCGGCCGGAAGTTGTTCTTCAGCTCCGCGGCGACTTTCTCTTTCATGAGCTCGTACGACTGCTCGCGCCGCCCGGTCTCGTCGTCGGTCACGGGCCGGAAGCCCAGCGACGAGTTGGTCTGGAGCTGCTTCGCGCCCAGGTTCGAGGTCATGATGATGATCGTGTTCCGGAAGTCCACCCGGCGGCCCTTGGCGTCCGTCAGCTGCCCGTCCTCGAGGATCTGGAGCAGGATGTTGAACACCTCCGGGTGCGCCTTCTCGACCTCGTCGAGGAGCACGACCGCGTAGCTCTTCCGACGGACCGCCTCGGTCAGCTGGCCGCCCTCGTCGAAGCCGACGTAGCCCGGCGGGGCACCGACCAGCCGGGACACGTTGTGGCGCTCCATGAACTCGCTCATGTCGATCTTGATGAGCGTGTCCTCGCTGCCGAACATGAACTCGGCGAGTGCCCGCGCGAGCTCGGTCTTGCCGACGCCGGTCGGGCCGAGGAAGACGAACGAGCCGATCGGCCGCTTCGGGTCCTTGAGCCCGGCGCGGGCCCGGCGGACCGCCTTGGCGACGATGTCGATCGCCTCCTGCTGGCCCACCACGCGCTGGTGGAGCGACTGCTCCATGTGCAGCAGGCGCTCGGTCTCGGCCTCGGAGATGCGGGTGACCGGGATGCCGGTCCACATCGCCACGACCTGGGCGATCTCCTCCTCATCGACGGTCGGGGCCTCGCCAGCGATGGTCGTCTGCCACTCGCCGCGGAGCGCGTCGACCTTCTCGCGGAGCGCGGCCTCGTCCTCGCGGAGCTTGGCCGCGGCCTCGTAGTCCTGGGCGTTGATCGCCGCGTCCTTCTCCTTGGTCACGCGGTCCAGCTCGCGCTGGGCCTCGCGCAGCTGCGGGGGCGCGGACGCGTGGCGCAGGCGGACGCGCGAGGCGGCCTCGTCGATGAGGTCGATTGCCTTGTCCGGCAGGTGCCGATCCGTGATGTAGCGGATCGAGAGGTCGGCGGCGGCGCGCACGGCGTCGTCCGTGATCGTGACCTTGTGGTGCTGCTCGTAGCGCTCCCGGATGCCGGTCAGGATCTCGACCGTCTCCTCCATGGTCGGCTCCTCGACCATGACGGGCTGGAAGCGGCGCTCGAGGGCGGCGTCGCGCTCGATGTACTTGCGGTACTCGTCGAGCGTCGTCGCGCCGATGCACTGGAGCTCGCCGCGCGCCAGCGGCGGCTTGAGGATGTTGGCCGCGTCGATCGCGCCCTCGGCGGCGCCTGCGCCGACGAGCGTGTGGAGCTCGTCGATGAAGAGCACGGCGTCGTTGGTGTTCCGGAGCTCCTCGATGATCTTCTTGAGGCGCTCCTCGAACTCGCCGCGGTACTTCGTGCCCGCGACGAGCGAGCCGATGTCGAGCGTCAGGACCCGCTTGTTCAGCAGGATGTCCGGCACGTCGCCCGCCACGATCCGGTGGGCCAGGCCCTCGGCGATCGCCGTCTTGCCGACGCCCGGCTCGCCGATCAGGGCCGGGTTGTTCTTGGTCTTGCGCCCGAGGATCTGGATGACCCGCTCGATCTCCTTCTCGCGCCCGATCACCGGGTCGAGCTTGCCCGCGCGCGAGGCCTCGGTCAGGTTGATGCCGAGGGCGTCGACGGTCGGGGTCTTGGAGCTGCGCTTCGTCTCCTGAGCCGGCCCGACGGAGGAGCTCTGGCTCAGGACGCGGATGACCTCGTGGCGGACCTTGTCGAGGTTGACGCCGAGGCTCTCGAGGACGCCGGCGGCGATGCCCTCGCCCTCGCGGACCAGGCCGAGCAGCAAATGCTCGGTGCCGATGTAGTTGTGCCCGAGGCGGCGCGCCTCGTCGATGGCCAGCTCGATCACGCGCTTGGCGCGCGGGGTAAGCCCGACCTCGCCGACGACCGGCCGGTCGCCGCGCCCGATGATGAACTCGACGGCGGTCCGCACCTTGGCGAGTTCGACGTTCATGTTCTCGAGGACCCGGGCAGCGACACCCTCGCCCTCGCGGACGAGGCCCAGGAGCAGATGCTCCGTGCCGATGTAGTTGTGGTTGAACCGCTGCGCCTCGTCCTGCGCGAGCGTCAGGACCTTCCGTGCCCGGTCAGTGAACTTGTCGAATCGCTCCATGCGTGAACGCCCGTTCCCCTGGTCCCACCCTCAAGAGGCGGTTGACCGATCGTACCATGCGCCTCTTTCGTTCAAGGCCAACTCGGCGACCATGGCCGTGACGTTCGCGACGTCTCAGGGGCGTGCGCGAGCACATCAGACGATGCGCCCGGGATTTCGGTTGCGCGAGTGGCCCGATCGGTGCCGTCGCCGGCGCCGTCCGGGCCATGACTCGGACTAGGTGTCGTTCCCAGCCACCTTGTCGACACCTAGGCCTTCGCGGCGTCCTCGTCGGTCGACTCCGCGTCGGTGGACTCGGCGGCCGCCTCGGGCTCCGGAGCCGTGTCGGCTTCCGCGGCTTCCGCGGGCTCCGGGTCGGCCTCGGCCTCCGGCGTCGTCACCGCCTCCGGGGCCGTGACGGCCTCCGCGGCGGCCTCGACCGGCGTCTCGGGCTCCGCGGCCTCGGCGGCCTCCTCCGACCCGACGGCAGCGGCTTCGGCTGGGACCTCGGCCTCCGACTCGGTGGTTTCGGGGGCCGCCTCCGGGGCCCCGGCCGCGGGCTCGGCGACGGCCGTTTCGGCGACGGCCGTTTCGGCGACGGCCTCGGTCGAATCGGTCGACTCGGTGGACTCCTCGTCCGCGTCCTCGGCCTCGGCGCGGGCGAGCTGCTCGCGCACGCCGGCGAAGGCCGCGGCAAGCGTCGTGTCGATGCCGCCCTCCGGCTCCTGGATCGCGTCGGCCGCGCTGTAGCTGCGGGTCCGCTCGCGGTCGCCGCGGCCACGGCGCTCGCCGCGCTCCGGCCGCTCGCCG
>DATLYV010000077.1:0-8798 GCA_035574535.1 Binatia bacterium | reverse complement strand
CGGTGGCCGCCACCGCCTGATCGCGGGCCCGCCGGCGGCGCGCCGCGGGCCCGTCACTACACTCGGGGGGTGCGAGAGCGGCCGATCGGTCGAGCGCCCGGAGCGGCGTTAGGACCCATCGAGAACCAGGGCACGCCGGCCCCGGGCGTGGCTGCGCCCGCTCCCGTCGCGCCCGTAACCCCACGCGGGGTCGCGCCGGCCGAGCCCGTCGTCCGCGCGGCCCGCGCAGGGCGCCTGCGGCAGACCTTCATCGCGCTCCACGAGCGGAACTTCCGGATCTTCTGGCTCGGGCAGCTGGTGTCGGTTACGGGAACGTGGATGCAGACGGTCGCCCAGGGCTGGCTGGTCCTGGAGCTCACCGGCTCGCCGCTCATTCTTGGCCTCGCCACCGCCGCGCGGTCCGTGCCGGTGATGCTCCTGGTGTTCCCGGCGGGCTTCGTCGCGGACCGCTTCGACCGGCGCAGGATCATCCTCGCGACGAACGTCGGCGCGGCCCTCGCCGCGACGCTCCTCGGGCTCCTCGCGCTGACCGACCAGGCCACCGTGCCCGTCATCCTGGGGCTCGCGCTCGTCCTCGGCGTCACGAACGCCTTCGAGATGCCGGCGCGCCAGAGCTACATCTCGGAGCTGATCGGCAAGCAGCACCTCGCGAACGCGATCGCGCTCAACTCGCTGCTGTTCAACTCGGCGCGCGTCGTGGGGCCCGCGCTTGCCGGCATCCTCGTCGCGCTCGTCGGGCCGGGCTGGGCGTTCCTGCTGAACGGGATCACGTTCATCCCGGTCATCGTGGGGCTGCTGCTGATCTCGGTCGCCTCGGCCAGCCGGCCGACGGTCGCGGCGCGGTCCGCCCTCCCGGAGGTCGTGCGGTACCTGCGGCGCGAGCCCCGCGTCACGCTGCTGCTCGGCCTGCTGGCGGCGCAGACGATCCTCGCCTCCGGCCAGTTCATCCTCGCGCCGTCGCTGGCCGGGGATCTCGGGCAGGGCGCGGAGGGCCTCGGCGTGCTGCTCTCCGCGAGCGGCGCGGGCGCCGTTGTCGGGGGGCTCGGCCTGGCGGCCACGGCCAACCGATCCGAGCGCTGGCGCGTGCTCCTGGCGGCGGCACTGGCCCTCGGCATCGGCCTCGCGGCGCTCGGGCTGCACCGGTCGTACGCGATCACGCTCGTCTGCCTGGCCGTCGCGGGCTGGGGGACGGTCACGTTCAACGCCTCGACCAACACCCTGATCCAGTCGATCGTCCCGGACCGGCTGCGCGGGCGCGTCCTGAGCCTTTACGTGCTCACGCTCCTCGGGCTCATGCCCGTCGCGGGCGTGGTCATGGGCGCCCTCGGGACGGCTGTCGGGTCGGCCGAGGCGATCGCGCTCGGCGGCGCGGCGTACCTCGTCCTGATCCTCGCCGCGTTCGCCTTCGCCCGGCCGCTGCGGCGCGTCTGACCGGCGCCTAGATTCGCCCCATGCCCGAACCCCGCTCCCGCATCGAGATCCCCGCGGACCCGCGCGACATCCCCGGCGACTTCGCCCACCGCCACCTCGTCGAGGTGCGCCTCGCGGACACCGACGCGATGGGCCACGTCAACAACGCCAACTACCTGACCTACGTCGAGATCGCCCGCGTCGCCTACTACGAGCGGGTGACCGGCAACGCCCTGCCGATCGGCGTCCACGGCGCCGAGGAGGGGATGATCCTGGCCGAGATACGGATGACCTACCGCAGCCCGGCGTTCTACGGCGAGACCCTCACGGTCGAGACGCGGGTCGAGCGGATTGGACGGACGAGCTTCGGCATGGTCCACCGCATCACCGCGCCCGAGAGCCGCTACGGCCCGGCGCGCCTCATCGCGGTCGCCGACTCGACGCTCGTGTCGTACGACTACACCGAGGAGTGCCCGATCCCGGTCCCCGACGAGTGGCGGGCCGCGATGTCGGCCTTCGAGGGCCGGCCGCTCTAGTCGACCCCGACGCTGGCGCCGGGGCTACTCGACCCAGCGGCGGAAGATCGCGACCGCGTTCTGGCCGCCGAAGCCGAAGCCGTTGATCATCGCCGTCTCGACGCGCCGCTCGCGCTTGACGTTCGGGACGTAGTCGAGGTCGCACTCCGGGTCCGGCTCGTGGTAGTTGATCGTCGGGGCGATGACGCCGTCGCGGATCGAGCCGACCGCCGCGACCGCCGCCGCGCCCCCGGCCCCGCCGAGCATGTGCCCGACCATCGACTTGGGGGCAGACACGGCGACCTTGTAGGCCTGCGATCCGAATGCGCCCTTGATCGCCTTCGTCTCGGTCACGTCGTTGAGCGGCGTCGAGGTGCCGTGGGCGACGATCAGGTCGATCTCGTCCGGCGCGAGCCCCGCCTGGCGCATCGCGTTCTTCATCGCCATCGTCGCGCCGCGGCCGCTCGGCTCCGGGGCGGAGATGTGGTACGCGTCCGCGGTCAGCGATGCCCCGACGACCTCGGCGAGGATCGTCGCGCCGCGGGCCAGCGCGTGCTCCGCCGACTCGAGCACCAGGATCCCGGCACCCTCGCCGTAGACGAAGCCGTCGCGCGTCCGGTCGAACGGACGCGAGGCGCCCTCGGGGTCGTCGTTGCGCTTCGAGAGGGCGCCCATGTTGGCCAGCGCGGCGAAGGCCATCGGCAGCAGCGGCGCCTCCGTGCCGCCGGCGATGACGACGTCGCACTCGCCCGTGGCGATCAGCCGGAGCCCGTCCTGGAACGCGATGACGCCGGAGGCGCATGCGGCGACCTGGGTGATCACGGGGCCCGTGAGGCCGTACTTCATCGAGACCTGGGCCGCGCCCATCGAGCCGGACAGCGCCGGGATCGCGAACGGGCTGACCTGGCCCGGACCCTTCTCCTGGATCGTGTAGGCGCCCTCGACGACCATCTCCATGCCGCCGCCACCGGTGTTGATCGCGACCCCGACGCGGTCGCGCTGCTCGGGCGACCAGCCGCTGAAGTCGAGCCCGGCCCGCTCGACGGCCTCGGTCGACGCGGCCACGGCGAAGTGGATGAACCGGCTCATCCGGCGCGCCATCTTCCGGTCCATCGCCAGGAGCGGGTCGAAGCCCTTCACCTCGGCCGCGATCTTCACGTCGTGGTCCGTCGTGTCGAACGTCGTGATCGGACCGCCGCCGGGCGTGCCGGCGTAGAGGTTCCGAAGGAAGGTCTCGGCATCGTTGCCGATGGGCGTCACGGCGCCCATGCCGGTCACGACGGCCCGTCGGGCGAGGTCAGGGCTGGGCATCGCGCGGATTGTATTCGTGGCCGTCGTCTGGCAACGGATGGGCGGTTCGAGCCTCGCCGGGTAGGCTGCGCGGCGGATGAGCGCCCGGGGCCGCGGCGGGAGCGGCGGGCAAATCGGGCAAGGTCGAGAAGCTCGAGCTCGCGGGCGCGCCACGTGCCCTCCGGCGGCTTCGACGTCATCCTGACCATCGTCAGCGACGAGCTCGTCATGGTCATGGGCCCGGACCGGCAGGGGGCGGTCGACGCGGCCACGACGATCACCACGTCAACCCGTGGCGTCCACCGTCGCCGCCCGGCGCCGTGGTCATCGTCGGCCGGCTCAGTCGCCGTCGTAGCGCTTGAAGATCACCGCGCCGTTGTGGCCGCCCAGGCCGATGTTGTTCGAGAGCGCGTACCGGACCGGCATCCGGATCGTCTCGTCGACGACCCAGACGTCGCAGGCCGGGTCGAAGTCGCGGTAGTTGAGCGTCCCGGGGACCGTCTGCTCGGCGACGGTCATCACGGTCGCGAACGCCTCGAACGCGCCCGCGGCGCCCATCATGTGGCCGGTCATCGACTTCGTGCCGGAGATGGCCAGCGAGCGGCGGTCCCGGGCGGCGCGGTCGCCGAAGACCGCCCAGATCGCCTCGGCCTCGCGGGCGTCGCCGACCGGCGTCGAGGTGCCGTGGGGGTTGATGACGTCGACCTCGTCCGCGGGGACGCCGCGGCGCTCCAGGGCCATTTTCATCGCCCGGGCCGAGCCGGTGCCGCCCTCGATCGGCTGGATCATGTCCCAGCCATCGGCCGCGGAGCCATAGCCGACGACCTCGGCGTAGATCCGCGCGCCCCGCTTCTTCGCCAGCTCGAGGTCCTCGAGGAACAGCGAGCCCGCGCCCTCGCCGAGGACGAAGCCGTTGCGCGTGGCGTCGAACGGGCGGGAGACGGTCTGGATCGGCTCGCCGGGCCGCGGCAGGCCCATGCCGCGCATGTTCGAGAAGCCGGCGTGGGCGACCTCGAGGAGCGGCGCCTCGGTCGAGCCGGAGATGACCGCGATGCAGTCGCCGCGGCGGATCGCCTCGGCGGCCTCCGCGACGTTGTGGGTGCCGGTCGAGCAGGCCGAGACGATCGCGATGTTGTGGCCGATCGCGCCGGTCTCGATCGCGATCATGCCGGACGTCGAATCGACGAGGGCGTTGGCGATGAACGTCGGCTGGACCCGGTTCGGGCCCTTCTCGATGAGGGTCGTGAAGTTGTCGATCATCAGCTGTTGGCCGCCGGCGCCCGAGCCGAACACGACCCCGACCTCGGTCCGGTTCTCGTCGGTGATCTCGAAGCCGGAATCCTCCAGGGCCTGCTTGGCGGCCGCGACGCCGAAGTGCATCTCGCGCTCGCTGCGGCGGACGGCCTTGGGGTCCATCCAGGCGGTCGGCTCGAAGCCGCGGACCTCGCCCGCGACCTTGGCCTCGTAGGGCGATGGGTCGAAACGGGTGAGCATGTCCAGCCCGGAGTGGCCCTCGGCGAGGTTCCGCCAGGCCGTGTCCTTGTCGTTGCCGACGGGGCTCACGACGCCGAGGCCGGTGACGACGACGCGACGGGTGTAGTCGGGGCTGCGCAACGGTGGCTCCTTGGTGCTCGCTGTCTAGGGGCTGAAGGGGGCTACGAGAGGCGGCCGGGGTCGGCCGGGACGAGGAACGGGAGGTCGAGGCCGTCGCCCGCGAGGACGTCGTCCATCGCGATCGCTGTGGCCTCGGGGGCGATCCGCCTGATGAGGTTCGTCAGGACCTTGCCGGGCCCCAGCTCGAGGAAGGTGTCGACGCCGTCGGCGGCCATCGTCTGCACGGCCGCGACCCAGTCGACGCCCTTCGTCAAGTGTTCGACGAGCTCGCCGCGGGCGCCCTCGCCGTCGAGGAGGACGCGGGCGTCGGCGTTGGCGAGGAGGGCCGCCGTGGGCTCGCGGAACCCGACCCCGGCGAGGACCCGGCGCATGCCCTCGGCGGCCTCGGCCATGAGCGGCGAGTGCGCGGCGACGCTCACTGGCAGGACCACCGCGCGCTTCGCGCCGAGCTCCTTGGCGATCTCCCCGGCGGCGTCGATGGCTGCGCGCTCGCCGGAGACCACGATCTGCCCCGGGGAGTTGCGGTTCGCGACGGCAAAGACGCCGTGGGCGCCGGCCCGTTCGACGAGCGCGGGGATCGCGTCGTCGGCAAGGCCGAGGATCGCGGCCATGGCGCCGTCGCGGCCATGCCCGCTCGCCTGCATCAGACGCCCGCGCTCGCGGACGAGTCGGATGCCGTCCGGGAGGGTCAGCGCGCTCGAAGCGACCATCGCCGAGTACTGCCCCATCGAGTGGCCGGCATAGAACCGCGGGTTGGGCAGGGTCATGCCGGCGGCGGATGCGCGCTCGTGGGCGGCGGCGAGGTAGGCGATCGAGGTCGCGAGGAGGGCCGGCTGGGCGTTCTCGGTCAGGTTGAGGCGGTCCTCGGGGCCCTCGAAGGCGAGGCTCGAGATGGGCTCGCCGAGGGCCTCGTCGGCGGTCGCGAAGACGGCGGCCGCGGCGGGCGAGGCGGCGGCGAGGTCGCGGCCCATCCCGACGGACTGGGACCCCTGGCCGGGGAAGACAAAGGCGAAGCTGGTCATGGACTCCGGGCGGTGGTGGTTGTCTGCTGGGGCTGGCTGGCTCGTCGCGGGCATGGCGGGGCGCGGCGTCGGCGACACGCGGCGTCGGCGACGCGCAAAGCCTGCGCCACCGCATCGTCGCCGAGCGTGGAATCTGTGCAGTCGTGCACGCGATCACGGTTCCCGGTTAGCATCGGTGCGATGCCTCGACCCAGCCGCCGCGCCGCCACCGTCCGGGCGATCGCCCGCCGCTTCGAGGCAGACCTCGGCGCGTCGGTTCTCGCCGCGGGTCCGCGTATCCCGAACGTCCGTCAGATCTCCGAGCGCGTCGCGATGGGCCGGGCGCTGTGGCGCGAGCTGGTCGTCGGGTTCGCCTCGCAGCTCGGGGAGCTGCGCCTTGGCTTCACGCAGCTCGCCGCGCTGTACGTTCTCGCCGACGGCAGCACGACCACGGTCGGCGAGCTGGCCGAGGCGCTCGGGCGGTCGCCGTCGGCGACGAGCCGCCTGGTCGACGGGCTGGCGAAGCGGCGCCTCGTGGAGCGGCGCGAGGAGCCGGAGGATCGCCGGCAGCGGTCACTCGCCCTCACGCAGCGCGGGCAGGCACTCCTGCGCGCAGTCGATCGTGCACGCGCGGACCAGTTCCTGACGGCCGTCCGGCCGATGCCGACGCCCGAGCGCGCGCTCGTTGCGATGGGCGTCGCCGCGCTCGCGACGCACGCGATCTCCCGCCGCGGCCGGCTGATCCGGACCCCGCGGGTGTAGCTCTCGGCGACCGTCGGCGCTCGCCGGCGGGGCCCGCGGTCCGGCCCGCGATCAGGCGGGATTCATCCTCCGCCAGAGCCAGGCCAGGCCGAACATCAGGATGATCGAGACCACGAGGATCCCGCCCGCGAGCGCGCGCCGCTCGACCGGGATCGAGGTCTCGCCCTCCTGGAGCAGCGTGACGGTCGACGCGCTCGCGTCGCCCCGATCGCTCGCCAGCGACACCGCGGCGGCGCCGGAGCCGGCGATCAACGCGTCGGCGTTCGCGCCGTGCACGGTGCCCACCGCGGCCACGGCGGCCAGGAGTGCCACGGACAGCGCGACGCGGATGGTTCGGGCGACGGTCGTTCGGTCGACCAGGGTCATCGATTCCACCTCCGCCCGGGATCGTACGGCAGCGGCGGCAAGCGGGTACGGCCGTGGGCCCAGGGGCGTTGCGGTTCGCGCGGGGCCTCGTGCAACCAGGCTCCGCCGGCACTGAACGGCGAGATCTCCCTCCACGTTCATTCGACTCGGCCAGGGTCGCGATCGTCGATGGCCGTTCAAACCCGATCATCGCTCGCCACCGACACCAGCTTCCAACCGAGACGCCTTGATCAAGGAAAAGAGGAGGTGTCAGCCCTCCGGCGAAACAGAACTGCGGAAGGGCAAGCAGGGCAACGGCGACGGCAACGGGGCGCCCGAATCGAGGACGATGCACGGGCAACCTCCCGGGGCACGACCGGTCCACCTGGTCCCACCTCGCCGAGGCGGCGGTCGGCGAACGGTTTCAGCCCGCCGGCCGGGCGGTGCGGGTCAGGCCTCGCAAAACCGCCGGACCGCGTCGTACAGGACCGGCAGGCCCCAGCGGAGGCCCTCGATCGAGACCCGCTCGTCGACGCCGTGCCAGCGCTCGATGTACGTCTCGCTCGGCGGCTGCCGCAGCGGCGAGAAGCCGAACGTCGCGACGCCAAGCTCGCCCAGGTGCTTCGCATCGGTCCCGAACGGCGCCATCGCGGGCACCGGGATCCCGTCGGGATCGTGGTCCCGGACGACCGACTGGAGGATCGGGAAGAGCCCGTCGGGGTCGTCGTAGGGCATGACCTGCGGCTCCGAATCGAGGACCAGCTCGATGTCCGTCACCGCCGCGAGGTCCGGCCCGAGCCGCTCGCGCAGGCGCGCCTCGATCTCCGGCTCCGTCGTGCCCGGGAGGCGTCGCACGTCGACCTCGAGCGTGGCCAGGCCGGGGATGACGTTGACCTTCACCCCGGCGTCGATGATGTTCGGCGAAAGCGTGTCGCGCAGCATCGCGTCGAGGACGCGGCCGTACACGGGGAGGCAGAAGCCTGCCAGCGCGTGGCCGGACGCGCGCTCGTCGCCGGACGCGGCAGCGCGGAGCAGTCGGAGGACCTCGGGCGGCGGGCCCTCGGCGCCCTCGAGGCCGGCGATCGTGCCCTCGAGGAAGTCGCGGGTGACGTCCGTCAGCCGGGCCGGCCACGGCGGAGCGAGCCGCCGCACCGCCTCCGTGGCGAGGAGCACGGCGTTCTCCGCGCGGGGCATGGAGCCGTGCCCCCAGATCCCGCGGAACGTGAGGCGGTACTGGGACAGGCCCTTCTCGGCGACCTGGATCGGGTAGATGCGGCGCGAGCCGGCGTCGACCGCCACGGCGCCGGCCTCGTTGATCGCCGCGGCCGCCGCCACGGTCTCGGGCCGTTCCATGGCGAGGTAGGCGGCGCCGTTGAGGCCGCCGGCCTCCTCGTCGGCGCAGGACGCGAACAGGATGTCGCGGCGCAGGCCGGGGACTGGCTCCGTGGCGGGGTCACGGCCGGCCGCTCGCGCCTCCTCGGCCAGGAGGCGCATGACCTCGAGCTCCATGGCCAGCTGGTCCTTCATGTCGACTGCGCCGCGGCCGTAGATCCAGCCGTCCACGACCTCGGCCCCGAACGGGTCGTGAGTCCAGCCGTCGGGCGGCGCCGGGACGACGTCGAGGTGCGACAGGAGGAGCAGCGGCTTGCCGCCGGTGCCGTCGCCGCGGAGGCGGGCCGTCACGGAGCCGCGGCCGGGCACGGGCTCGTGGATCTCGGCCGGGATGCCCGCGTCCTCCAGCGCGCCGGCGATCCAGTGGGCCGCGTCGAGCTCCGGGCCCGCCGGATCCGGCGGGTTGATCGAGGGGATGCGGATGAGGTCGCGCAGCGTCGCGACGAGGCGGTCGTGCGCGCGCGACCAC
>DATLYV010000076.1:0-30096 GCA_035574535.1 Binatia bacterium | reverse complement strand
TCCCCCTCGCCGATCGCGTCGAGTGGGCCGTCTACAGCCTCCTCTCGACCGCCGGCCCGATCGCCGAATCCGCGTTCTACGAGCGCGTGGCGGCCCTCTTCACCGGCCACGACCTGCCCGACGAGGCGCTCGTGCGGGCGGCGCTGGAGAGCTACCGCTCCCCGGCCTCGACCTCCGCGCGCCTCATGACCCACGAGGACCTCCGCCGCCGCACGGCCGAGCACGCCGAGCTCCTCGCGCACCTCGCGAACGGCGGCCACCGGCTCGGGATGCACGTCTGGATCGGCCGGCGCGACCAGGCGCGCCGCGTCGGGGGCCGTGCGCTTGCCGAGTACCTCGACCCGGCGCGCGAGCGCGAGCCGTGGTTTCCCACGATCTCGCTCGTCCCGAAGGAGGACGGCGAGGCGGTCGACTGCATCTGGTATCAGCGCGGCGGCACGGCGCTGCTCTGGGAGGTCGAGTGGACGGCGATGCTCGGTGACGTCCTGCTCCGCCGCCACGCCCGCATCCCGCCCGACGAGCGACTCATCCGCTTCCTGGCGATCCCGCCGGAACGCCGCGAGCTGGCCCGTCACAAGCTCGAGGCTTCGCCCGTGCTGCGCGACGCGCTCGAGTCGGGCAACTGGCACCTGATCCTGTGGCCGCACCTGCGCGCCTGGCTGGCGCGCGACCCGCTCGAGCTCGCGGACCTCGAGCCCTACCTCAACCTCGAGCCGCCGATCGAGCGCCGCGCGGAGCAGCTGCCACTGTTCTGAGGCCGGCGCCTGTCTCGCGAACGCCTGACAGAGAAGGGGCGTTGACGCGCCAGACCCTTCCCATGTCCCCCGCGCCCCAGACGAGATGGTTCCGCTCATACGGAACTACCGGCGACAACGCCCAAATCGCCTTGCTGGCCGGCCGCCTCTCGCACGCATCGACGACTCGAACGTACCGCCCGACCGATTCAATGCCTGTGACGCCCGCGCCTGCGTCGGCGGCTCCGCCAACCGCCCGCCGGCCTCGCGCACGGGTTACCGGCCCCACCGAGTCCGCGCGACGCAGGTCGCCCAGGCGCTGCTCGATGACCCCATGGTGCCGGCGCCTTCTCGCGGCGATGTCGACCCGATCCGCGCGGTAGTTCCGCTTCATTCGAAGCAACTCGAATCGAGTGCTGGGGAGAGTCGGCCGTCCGCGTCTGATCGGCGTCGAACGAACGTGGAGTCCGCTTGCCCCCGCGGTGGCCGCAAGCCCCGCTCGCCGCGCCGCGGTGCGCCACCCAGATCCCCGCCACCACGTTCCCGGGTGACACCGCTACCCTGAGCCCACCAATTCGCGGGGAGAACACCAGTGCCACCTGCGCCGACCGCCGTTGACCAGCTCGCCGACGCCTTCTGGGAGCGCTTCAAGGAGCTTCAGCCGATCACCGCCACCATCAACGGCGACACGCGCTACGACGATCGGCTGCCGGACGTGAGCCTCGAGGGGCGCGCGAAGCACCGCGAGTTCGCCGAGGAGATGCGCAGGGCCGCGGAGTCCATCCCCGACGACGGCCTCTCTCGGTCGAGGACCGCATCACCCGCGACGTCCTGCGGGTGATCGGCACGATCTTCGCGATCCAGGACGACCAGCGGATCGACACCCTCCAGGTCGTCGACCAGATGGGCGGACCGCAGCAGGTCCTCCCGCAGCTGTGCCAGTTCCAGAAGGCCGACACACCCGAGCGCCTTGAGCTGTTCCTCGCCCGCCTCCACGCCTACCCGAAGTTCATGGCCGACAACGTCGAGCTCGTCCGCGAGGGGCTCGCGAGCGGCCTGACCGCGCCGCGCATCGTCGCGGAGCGGACGATCGCGCAGCTCAAGCGGATGCTCTCCGTGCCGATCGACCAGGCGGTCGTGCCGTCGCTGATCACCGTCGCCCGCGAGGAGGACCGCGAGAAAATCCGCGATGTCATTCGCGACGAGGTCTACCCGGCCGATGCCGCGTTCCTCGAGGCGATCGAGGGTGACTACCTCGCCGCGACCCGGCCCGAGAACGGCCTCTGGTCCGCCCCGAACGGCGACGAGCTGTACCGCACGCAGATCCTGCGCTGGACGACGCTCGAGCTCGACCCCGAGGAGCTCCACCGCGTCGGCCTCGAGGAGCTGGCCTCGATCGAGCAGGAGCGCCGGCAGATCAGCCGCGCCGCGGGCTACGGCGACGACACCGCAGCCTACCGCGCCGCGATCGCGGCGGACGCGTCGAACCAGCCCGAGTCAAAGGAGGCGCTGATCGGCCGGGCGCTCGAGGACATCGAGCGGGCCTTCGAGGCGGTGCCATCGATGTTCCGTCGCGCGCCGGTCTCGGCCTGCCGCGTCATCCCGGTCGAGGAGTACAAGGAGCGCGACGCGCCGTTCGCCTACTACTTCCCGCCCTCGGCCGACACGACCCGCCCGGGCACGTACTACGTCAACACGTTCGACCTGCCGTCGCGGACCTTCTCGCGCCTCGCGGCGACGACCTACCACGAGGCGATCCCGGGGCACCACTTCCAGATCGCGCTCGAGAGCGAGAACACGGCGCTCAACAACTTCCGGCGCTTCGCCGCGCGCTACGCCGGCGGCGCCTACGTCGAGGGCTGGGGCCTCTACGCCGAGCGGCTGGCCGACGAGATGGGCCTCTACCGCAACGAGGCGGAGCGGTTCGGGATGCTCGACGCGCAGGCCTGGCGCGCGGCACGGCTGGTGGTCGACACCGGCATGCACGCGCTGCGCTGGACGCGCGAGCAGTCGATCGAGACGCTGCTCCGGGCGGGCCTCACCGAGACCGACGCGGTGATCGAGACCGACCGCTACATCGCCTGGCCGGCGCAGGCCCTGACCTACAAGGTCGGCCAGCGGGAGATCGAGCGGCTGCGCCGGGAGATCGCGCTCCGCGACGGGCCCGCGTTCGACGTCCGGGAGTTCCACGACCAGCTGCTCGGGCACGGCTCGCTGCCGCTCGCGACGCTTGCCAGCGAGCTGCCGACGTGGGTGTCGACGCCCGTCTGATCTCCTGGGAACGGCGAGGCCGCCGCGCTCGGCCTCCTGATCGTCCGGTAACGCGATTCCGGGGGCCGGATCGCTCGTGATTCGCACGCCAACGGCGCATTCACAACGAATCTCGCGTGGCGGCACCGGGCGATCTCTGGCATCCTGAAGGCCGGCCCACGTAGCCAGAACGCGATCCGCAGGGAGGGACCATGGCCCCCGACGCCCCGCAGCTGCTGAAGCGGCAGCGCCAGTCCGAACTCTACCGCCGCGCCCTTCAGACCCTGCCCGGCGGGACCGATTCGAACTTCCGCGCCTGGGGCAAGGACACGGTCTACGTCGACCGCGGCAAGGGCGGCCGGATCTGGGACCTGGACGGCAACGAGTACATCGACCTGCGGCTGGGCTACGGCCCGGTGATCCTCGGGCACGGCGACGAACGCATCGACGACTACGTCAACGAGCGGATGCGCCGAGGCGTGAGCTTCTCCCTCACCTCGGAGGACGAGATCGAGGCGATGGAGCTGCTCACCGGGATGCTCGGCTGGGCCGGCAAGGCCCGGATGACCGTCTCGGGCACCGAGGCGACGATGCACGCGATGCGGGTCGCCCGCGGCTACACCGGTCGAAGCAAGATCGTGAAGTTCGAAGGCCAGTACCACGGCGTCCACGACTACGCCCTGATCTCGGTCACCCCGAACGACATGGCCGAGCTCGGCGACGAGGACAACCCGGTCGCTCTGGCGTGGGGCCGCGGCATCCCGGAGGCCGTCTCGAAGACGGTCATCCCGGCGCGCTTCAACCGCCTCGACGTCCTCCGCCGGATCTTCGAGCGCGAGGGCAACGACATCGCCGCGGTCATCGTCGAGCCCATCCTCGGCAACGCCCAGGCGATCCTGCCCCGCGAGGGCTTCCACCAGGAGATGCGGGCGCTGACGAAGGAGTTCGGGGCACTGCTCATCTTCGACGAGGTCAAGACCGGGTTCCGGATCGCGAAGGGCGGCTCGGCCGAGTACTTCGGCGTGACGCCGGACCTTGCGACGTACGCCAAGGCGATCGGCAACGGCTACCCGGCCGCGGCCTTCGCCGGCACGGACGAGGTCATGTCGGTCCTGCCCGATCACGTCTCGCACGGCGGGACGTACGCCGGGAACCGCGTCGCGGCCGCGGCGGCCGTGGCGACCTTGAAGATCCTGCGCGACACGTCGGCGCTCGACACGATCCACGGGGTCGGCCGGGCGATCCAGGCCGGGCTGGCCGAGGTCATCTCGGAGCGTGGACTGCCGTACGTCTTTACCGGCCACCCGGCGATGTTCGGGATCATGTTCACCGAGCAGGTCCCGAACGAGTACCGCGACTGGGCAAACTCGGACCACGAGCTGTACGACGCCGTCGCCATGGGCATGCACGCCCGCGGCGCCATGCCCGAGCCGGACTCGCGCGAGCCGTGGTTCATCTGCGAGGCCCACGCGCGCGAGGACATCGTCGACCGGGTGGTGACGATCTTCGCCGACTCCCTCGACGCCGCCCTCGAGGCGCGCGCCAAGGGCGAGCTCCAGGGCGTCGAGGCCGCGCAGTGGGGCATGGCGTCACAGCCCTGAGCGCCGACCGGCTGAGGCAAAGCCCAGGACTCAAGAGCGGAGGGGTGATCGGGCACCCACGGCGCAGCGGCAGTGCCCGGCTGGATGCCGGCCGTTAAGGAAGAGCGAAGGCTGCAGGGCTAGGCGTTGGATCAGGTCTCGGTGTGCCCACGTGGGGGCCGAGGGTGTCAATCGCGGGGCACAGAAGGTGATGCGCCGGATCTCCCGAGGGGGGAGCCCTCGTCAAGTTGAGTGGAAATCACCCTTCCGGACTGACGGGATTAGGCCGCTGACACCTCCTCCCCGGGGTCGCCGGTCTTCGAGTCTAGGGAGACGATCGAAATGGTCATCGGGAGCCCGGTGCTCGCAGCGAGCCCTGCATGCCGAGGTCTTGGTAGCCCTCACAGACGAGCGTCGGCAACTCCGCGATGGCGTCCACGTCTGCCGGACTGCGGGCGACGAAGCGATGGGCATTCCAGCGCGTCCCGTATGACTCGATCCGTTCGACCCACGGCGCTTCGACGCGACGAGTCAGGGCGATGTTCAATCGGACCCGATCACGCAAGACGGTCGCACCGGCGAAGCGGACCCGGCCCATGATCACGATCCTCGTCTTCTGGGCGATCACCTCGATCGGCCCGCAGCGAGCCACGATCTCGACGTAACGCTCGAACGCTTCGCGCGCCTCTGGCGTTGAGCGCTCGAACGCCTCATCGAGCGAGTGACGACTGCACGAGTGCCAGATATTGGGCGTGACGAACTGGTGCTCGCAGCGTGGGCACGTCCACAGGGGACGGCGTGCGTCTCCTCCGGCAGTCAACCGGCCGGGTCCGGCGTTGTGCGGAGGCAATCGTAGGTCTGCTCGATCACCTTGTCGGCCGTCTCTCATGCCGCTGACACCTCCTCTCGTGGGTCGTCCGCGCGGACCTCGGCCGGGATGTAGATCCCGTCGACGAAGCGAGCCCCGCGCATGAGGAGGGTCATGATCGTCAGCCCGCCGTTGAGCGGGCGCCAGCCGAGCTCGAGGCGCTGGGTGATCTTGAACACCAGGTAGAGGGCCGAGTCGCGCCGGCGCATCCGCTTCGACACGTTGGTCCTGAGTCGGACGCCGGCGAAGACCGACTCCACGGGATTACTCGTGCGCAGGTGGATCCAGTGCTCGGCCGGGAAGTCGTAGAAGGTCGTGAGATCGTCCCAGTCGCGGAACAGCGTCTCGGCGGCCGGGTCCTGGCCCCGGGTGTGGAGCCACTGGGCGAGCTCGTCGCGGCGCAGCTCGCACTCGCGCCGGCTGGGCGCGTTCCAGACCGCCCGCAGCCGATGGCGGAGCTCGGGCTGGAGGCGCTTGGGAACCTTGTCGGTGAGGTTCATCGCCTTGTGGTTCCAGCAGCGCTGGTGCGCTGTCTCGGGGAAGACCTCGCGCAGCGCCGCCCACAGCCCGAGGGCGCCGTCGCCGACCGCGAGCATCGGCGCGGTGAGGCCGCGATCGCGGAGGTCGCGCAGGACGTCGGCCCAGGACGCCGTGCTCTCGCGGTAGCCGAGCTCCATCGCCAGGAGTTCCTTGCGCCCGTCGGCGCGGGCGCCGATTACGACCAAGAGGCAGCTGTGCTCGACCTCGGTGCCGACGCCCAGGTAGATCCCGTCGGCCCAGCAATAAACGTAGCGGCCGGTGAGCGGGCGGGTCCGCCAGACCGTGTACTCGGCCCGCCAGTCCTCCTTGAGCCGAAGGATCGTCGAGCTGCTCAATGGCGCGCGCTGACCGAGCAGTTCGCGGAAGGCCGGCTCGAAGTCGCCCGAGGAGAGGCCCTCCAGGTAGAGCCGGCAAAGAGGCGCTGGGTCGGGTAGGTCAGCGCCCGACCCCTGGGCAGGATCGAGGAGCGGAAGGGCGGGATGTGGCCCGGCGTGTCGGCCACTCGTGGCGGCCGGACCTCGACCGCCCAGGTGCCGATGCTGATCTCGCGCTCG
This sequence comes from Binatia bacterium, assembly GCA_035574535.1. Classification (GTDB taxonomy): domain Bacteria; phylum Chloroflexota; class Limnocylindria; order Limnocylindrales; family CSP1-4; genus UBA5189. The sequence continues at coordinate 23,570 of DATLYV010000076.1, read as the reverse complement.
CGGGCGTAGCCGTTGCGATAGCCACTGAAGTCGTCCTCGACCCGGTCGTAGCGGCGGCGGCCGAGGTAGGCGTCGACCTCGGAGTGGAGGGCCCGCTCGAGCATCCGCCGGGCGCCCTCGCGAGCGAGTTCCTCAAGGGTCTCGGCGATCTCGACCTGGCCGGTCGGGACGAGCGGCTCAGTGGCATCGGGCGGCTTGGCGCCGGCTTCGGGAGCAGTCTCGGGCTTGGGTGGCTGAGCTGGAAAGGCGATCGCTGGTGCAGGGTGATAGGGTTCAACCACGGCGTCTCCTTCTGGGTGCTTCAACAACACCGGAAGGGTACGCCGCTTCTATGTGCCCTCGACCTCCGGAGCGAGTTCGACGGGCCGGTCGAGGTCGACCGAGACGGTCTCAGCCGTTTCCACACAACCCGAGGCTATCTCCCGAGGGGGGCCGACTCAAGGACGTACACACAACCGGATACACAGGCGTTCTGATCGACGATCAGACCGGCGAGGTCCTAAGGTGGTTCCAAGGTGGCTCATTCGCGCCTTAAGGCGGTTCGCGTTGCTGCGGGGTCAATTTCGGTCGCGGTGGCGCTCGTCTCATGTCAAGCGCCACCCCCGTCGGCTTCGGTGCACGTCACAACTCCTGCCGTCGCGCAACTCCATGTCCTCAACATGGACGGGCCGACGGTCAAGGTCTCTATTGGTGCAGTCGAGGTCGTGACTGTCCACTGCGGTGAGTCGACGACTGTCGCACCATCCGAGGTGCCGCCGTGGGAGCTTCGTTGTCACCGATGCTTCTGGAACGGAGCTGCTACGCCAAGTCCTGTCGAGCGCTCTCGATCAAGGTGTAGTCATCCGCTCTGATGGAGCCCACGCCGGAGAGTGGCCGGTGCCGGGCGGACCTGCTCCGGCGGTGACCTGTCCCGCATCATAGTCCGCTGCGAGATCGGTCCGAGCGCCGCGCACGCCTGCTACGGAAGAACGCCCGGGCCCGCCGACACCGACAAGGACGTGCTGACCTCCTCGGTCGGAGGCCTGCGGAGCAGGCCTGGGCATGATGCGGTGCCGGCTGGCATTCCATCACGACCGGCGTAACCTGCCGGCATGGATTTCGGCAAGCCGCCCTGGTCGACGCTCCTCGACGTCTTCGAGGCGAAAGCGCTCCCGATCATCCTGATCGTCGTCGTCGCGTTCGTGCTGCTGAAGGCGGCACGGCTGTTCGTGCACGGGATCGTGAAGGCGCTCATGGACCGCGAGGCGACCGAGGGCACCGCGCAGGAGCTCTCGGCGGTCGAGGTCAAGAAGCGGATGGACACGCTCGACGGGCTCGGCGCGAACGTCATCCAGTTCTTCATCGTGATCATCGCCGGGCTGATGGTCTTGCGGACCTTCGACCTCGACATCGGCCCGGCGATCGCCGGGCTCGGGATCGTCGGCGTGGCGCTCGGCTTCGGGGCGCAGCACCTGGTCCGTGACTACCTGAACGGCGCGCTCATCCTCATCGAGAACCAGTTCAGCAAGGGCGACGTCATCCGCGTGGCCGGGGTGTCCGGCACCGTCGAGGACTTCAGCCTCCGCCGCACGACGATTCGCGACCTCGACGGGGTGGTCCACACCGTCCCGAACGGCGAGATCCAGGTCGCCTCGAACCTCACCCGCGTGTGGGCGAGGATCAACCAGGACGTGACCGTCGCCTACGGCACCGACATCGACAAGGCCACCGAGGTCGTGGACCAGGTCGGCAAGTCGATGGCCGCCGAGCCCGCGTGGAAGCGGCGGATCCTGGAGGCCCCGAAGGTCGATCGCGTGGCCGCCCTCGGCGAGTACGGCGTGACGATCAAGATCCTCGGGACCGTCCGCGCGCCGGACCAGTGGGCAGCCGCGGGCGAGCTCCGCAAACGCCTCCTCGCCGCCTTCAAGGAGCACGGCATCGAGATCCCGCGGCCGCAGCGGGTCGTGCTCGCGCGCGAGCCGGGCGCGCTCGCGCCGGTCGACGAGGCCCTCGGCGGGTCGCTCGACGACTCGCTCGGCGAGCCCGTCGATGCCGACTGAGCACCCGATCGGCCGTCCGCTCGACCGCCCCGATCGGCCGTCCGCTCGACCGCCCGACCGAGCGCCTCGGTGCGCGCCCGATCGCGCGCCCGGCCCCGTGAGCCGGATCGGCTGGTAGGATCGACCGACCGATTCGAGCAGGGAGGCAGGCAGTGGCCGTCGAAGAGCCGCGCGCACCCCAGGCGCCCGCAGGCACCAGCGAACCCGGCACCAGCTCCGGCGTGGGCCCCGAGATCGAGAACCTCCTGCGCGAGGGCCGGACCTTCCCGCCCGATCCGGCCTTCACCGCCCAGGCGAACGTCACCGCCGACCTCTACCTCGAGGCGGAGCGGGACTTCGAGGCCTTCTGGGCGAAGCTGGCCCGCGAGCGGATCAGCTGGTTCAAGGACTTCCACACGACCCTCGAGTGGGACCTGCCCTTCGCCCGCTGGTTCGTCGGCGGCGAGCTGAACGTCTCGTACAACTGCGTCGACCGCCACGTCGAGAACGGCCTCGGCTCGAAGGTCGCGTATCACTGGATCGGCGAGCCGGGCGACACCCGGACGATCACGTACGCCGACCTCCACCGCGAGGTCCAGAAGACCGCCCGGGCCCTCGACGCCCTGGGCATCGGCAAGGGCGATCGGGTCGCGATCTACATGCCGATGATTCCGGAGCTGCCGATCGCGATGCTGGCGTGCGCCCGCATCGGGGCGCCGCACACGGTCGTCTTCGGCGGCTTCTCGTCCGAGGCGCTCGCCGGCCGGATCAACGACGCCGAGGCGAAGCTCGTCATCACCGCCGACGGCGGCTGGCGGCGCGGCAAGGCGACGATGCTCAAGCCCGCGGTCGACGAGGCCCTGAAGACGTCGCCCTCGGTCCACAACGTGCTGGTCGTGCGCCGCATCGGGGATGACGGGCCGCCGATCGAGATGGTCGAGGGTCGCGACCACTGGTGGCACGACGTGGTCGAGACCCAGCCGCCGGACTGCGCCCCGCTGCCGCTCGACAGCGAGCACATGCTCTACCTGCTGTACACGTCCGGCTCGACCGCCAAGCCCAAGGGCATCTTCCACACGACCGCCGGCTACCTGCTCGGCACGTCGTTCACGCACTGGGCGATCTTCGACCTCAAGCCCGATGACGTGTACTGGTGCGCGGCCGACATTGGCTGGGTGACCGGCCACTCGTACATCGTCTACGGCCCGCTCGCGAACGCGGCCACCGGGATCATGTACGAGGGCGCGCCCGACACGCCGGCCTGGGACCGCTGGTGGCAGATCGTCGAGGACTACAAGGTCTCGATCCTGTACTGCGCCCCGACCGCGATCCGCGCCTTCATGAAGCAGGGCGAGGAGTGGCCGCGCAAGCACGACCTGTCGTCGCTGCGGGTCCTGGGGTCCGTCGGCGAGCCGATCAACCCGGAGGCCTGGCTCTGGTACCACGAGAACATCGGCCGCGGGAAGGCACCCATCGTCGACACGTGGTGGCAGACCGAGACGGGCATGATCCTGATCACGCCGCTGCCAGGCGTGACGACGACCAAGCCCGGCTCGGCGACGTTCCCGTTCCCCGGCATCCAGGCGGACGTCGTGGATGCGCGCGGCGAATCCGTGCCCCTGGGCGGCGGCGGCTACCTGGTCCTGAAGCGACCGTGGCCGGCGATGCTCCGCGGCATCTACGGCGACCCGGAGCGGTACAAGCAGACCTACTGGTCGCGGTTCCCGGGGATGTACTTCGCGGGCGACGGCGCCAAGCGCGACGAAGACGGCTACTTCTGGCTGCTCGGGCGCGTGGATGACGTCATGAACGTGTCCGGGCATCGACTGTCGACCACGGAGATCGAGAGCGCCCTCGTCTCGCACCCGGCTGTCGCCGAGGCGGCCGTCGTCGGCGGGCCGGACCCGGTCACCGGCGAGGCGATCAACGCCTTCGTGATCCTGCGCAAGGACGTCGAGCCGACCGACGAGCTCGGAGCCGAGTTGCGGGATCACGTCGCCCGGAAGATCAGCCCGATCGCGAAGCCCAAGACGCTGATGTTCACGCCGGACCTGCCGAAGACGCGCTCCGGCAAGATCATGCGGCGGCTGCTCCGCGACATCGCCCAGGGCCGCCAGCTCGGCGACACGACCACGCTCGCCGACGCCACGGTCGTCGAAACGATCCGGGCCGCCACCGGCACGAGCGAGGAGTAGGGCAGGGTCTTCCGCGCGGGCGGGTTCCCGGCCGCGCCGTCAGGCCTCGACGAAGCCCTTGCGGCCGAAGAGGTTCCGGAGCAGCGAGGCCGGCTCGCGATGGTCTCGCACCGGCGCCACGGCCGCGCCGGGCGTGGCCGTCAGTCGATCGGCGAGGCGCTCGAAGTCCTGCGCGACCGGGTGCTTCGGGAACTTCTCGATGAGCGTCTTGCCGGCGTTCGCAGACCACACGAACTGCATGCCGGCCGAGCGGATCTGCGCGAGCATCGGCAGCCCGACCGTCGCCTCCATGTCCGCGACCGTCACGCCGCTGTTGGCGCGGTTGACGACCATCGCGAGGCGATCGCGGACGCCGACCTCCGCGGCCACGTCCTTGAGCTGGATCGCGGCGCGCATCGCCGGCAGGTCCGGCGTGACCGGGACCAGGATCCGGTCCGCGATCGCGAAGACCGAGAGGTTGACCTCGTTGTAGGACGGGTGCAGGTCGACCACGATCGCGTCGACCCCGTGGCGCGCCTCCATGATCGCGTCGGCCACGCGGGCCGGGGCGAGTGTCGGGTGCGAGAGGGGGTTCGAGGCGAGGGCCGCGACGCGGATCCCGGAGTCGTGCCGGGTCGCCAGGTCGATGAGCGTCTCGTGGCCGTAGCCCTGGTCCTCGTCGGCCCAGGAGTCGGCGGCGGAGCGACCGGTCGGCAGCCCGAGCGACAGGCCGACGTGGCCCGTCACGGTGTCGCCGTCGAGCAGCAGGACCTGCTGGCCCTTCCAGAGCTGGAGGACCGCGGCGAGGTTCGTGGCGATCGTCGTCTTGCCGACGCCGCCCTTGGGGTTGAAGACCGCGTAGACCGGCGCCGCCGGGGCGAGGTCGGTCGCGATGCGGCCGCCCGCGAGGACCGGATCGGCACCCTCGGTGACGGGGACCTGGGCCCGGATGGCCATGGCCTCGACCCGCCAGCGGAGGGCATCGATCTCGAACGGTCGGAGGAGGATCTCGTCGGCCTCGTCGAGGCCCGCGGCCTCGAGCCCGTCGAGCTCCTCCGGGTTGACGGCGTAGACCACGGACACGGCGCCGGGGCGGCCCGTTCGGGCCTCGGCGGCGCGCTTGGCCGCGCCCGCGGGGTCACCCGCCACGTCCACGACGGCGATCACCCGGTCCGTGCCCGGCGTGAAGGCCTCGACGAGCCTGCCGGTCTGGGACAGGGCGACCGTCCGGAACCCGGCCTCCTCGAGGGCGGCCAGGACGTGGGACTGCTCCGGCTCGGTCAGGGCGACCGCGACGGCCGGGCGGGCGGGATCGGAGGTGCTCATGGGTTCCTTCCGGCTGTGGGTTCGTGGGCCACGACGGAGATGCCGGCGTCGGTGGCATCAGTGATGCGGGCGGCAAAGCCGGCAAGGCTGGCGATGCCCGTCGCGAGGTCGACGGTCGGGTCATGGCTGATCGCGAAGATGAACACGCCCGGGTCGCCCGAGGAGACGCTCACGTTGTGGACGCCGTGCAGCGTGCCCAGCGCGCCTTTGAACGCGGAGATCCCGGCGACGCTGGTGAGGCCCGTGACGAGCAGGCGCGTCGCGCCGTTCCCGGGGATGTCCGCGTCACGCCCGGTCGGGCGATGCGCGGCCGCGGCGGCGGCGGTGGCGACCGGCCACTCCGTGGCGCCGCTCATGTCGAGGCCCTCGCTCGAGAGCATCTCGGCCGCGGCGGCGTCGTCGGCCTGGAGGGCCTCCGCTGCGCGCGCGTCCATGGCCTCCATCGCGGCCTCGACCGCGGCATTGAGGGCCTCGACGGCGTCGACCGGCTCGGCGGCCTCGGAATCGACGGGCTCGGCGACCGCCTCGGCGTCGGCGGCGGGGCCTGCGCTGGCCTCCGCGTGCTCGACGCGCTCGGCCGCGTGCGAGGCGCCCGGCTCGTCGAGCAGGTCGAGCGCGGTCGGGCCGTCACCGGACAGGTCTGGCGGCTCCGGGGCCTGCTCGGCGAGAGCGGCGAGTCGCGCCGGATCGTTCTCGGCGAGCAGCTGCTCGAAGAATCCGTCCATGTCGGCCTGGAAGCGGTCGACGACGGCCTGGACCTCCTCCACGAGGCGCTCGACGCTCGCGGCGTGGCGCTCGGTCTCGCCAGCGAGGTCCGACTTGCGGGCCTCGATGCGGCGCTCGGTCTCCTCGCGGATCCGGGCGATCTCGGCCTTGGACCACTCGCGGATCTCGCTGATGTCGCTCTCGGCCCGGTGCTTGAGCTCCGCGGCCTCGTCCGTGGCGCGCGTCCGGATGCTCTTGACGCGGCTCTCCGCTTCGGCATGGAGGCGGCTCATCGTCTCCTCGCGGCTCGCGACGGCGGCCTCGCGCATCGCCTTCACCAGGCCAGCCACGAGCGGGTTTTCGCGCTTCGGTGCGGGCGACTCACCGGCGGCGTGGATCGGCGGGCGAGCGGCCGGGCGCTCCTTGTCGTCGGCATGCACCGCCGACGAGGGCCGGTCGGAGTCGGGCCAGGCGCCATTGGCGGCGTCGGCGGGGGCGTGCTGGTCGGTGTAAGCGGCCTGGTTGGTGGGTTCGACCTCGAGCATCGTCGCCTCGGCAGCTGGATCGGGCACGTCGGACGCGGCCGGCGCCGGGTCCGTGGTCAACGTCGCGGAGGCACCGGCGAGGCCGAACGGGCCCTCGCCGAGGTCGTCGCGCTGCACGTCACTCGCCGAATCGGCCTGATCGGGTTCCAGGGTGGCGGCTCCGGCCGTGCCGTCCTCGGCGGCCCGATCGGCCGCCCACGGGAGGCGAAACCCGCGCCTCTGCTGGCTCGACATCGCTCGGCGATCCCTCGAGACGTGTTGCCCGGCTCATTCCGGTGCCGGGTGTTCCAGATGGTCGAGGTGCGGTCGCGTGCGGGGTAGTGAGCCTGTGGTACCCCCGGATGCGGCGGAGGTACCGGCCCCGCCGTGCCGGCGGGGCCGAACGGCGGGGACGCGTGGGGAGGCCGATCGGTGGACCGGCGGTACCCTTGCCCCGTGCTCGAGCAGCCGCCCTCCGCCGCAACCCAGCTGATCGACCGACTCGGCCGGCCGCTGCGCGACCTGCGCATCTCCGTCACGGACCGCTGCAACTTCCGCTGCCCGTACTGCATGCCGCAGGAGGTCTTCGGGCGCGACTACCGGTTCCTGCCGCGCGACGAGATCCTGCGGTTCGAGGAGATCGCCCGCCTGGCGCAGGTCTTCGCCAGCCTCGGCGCGCAGAAGCTCCGGATCACCGGTGGCGAGCCGACCGTCCGCCGCGGTCTGCCCGACCTCGTGGCGATGCTCGCGGCCGTGCGAACCCCGGACGGCGAGCCGCTCGACCTGGCGATGACGACGAACGGCTCGGCGCTGCGGGCCCTGGCGCGACCGCTGGCCGAGGCCGGGCTGCGCCGCGTGACCGTGTCGCTCGACTCGCTCGACGACGCGACGTTCCGGCGGATGAACGGCGTCGATTTCCCGGTCACGCGGGTGCTCGACGGGATCGCCGCCGCGGTCGAGGCGGGGCTCGGGCCGATCAAGGTCAACGTTGTCCTCCAGCGCGGGGCGAACGACGACGGAATCGTCGACATGGCGGCCTGGGCGCGGGACAACGGCCACGTCCTGCGGTTCATCGAGTACATGGACGTCGGCACGACGAACGGCTGGCGGCTCGACGAGGTCGTCCCGGCGGACGAGGTCGTGGCCGCGATCGCCGCCCGCTGGCCGCTCGAGGCCGTCCCGCCCGCCTACCCGGGGGAGGTCGCCAACCGCTGGCGCTACCTCGACGGGGCGGGAGAGATCGGCGTCATCGCCTCGGTCACGAGGCCGTTCTGCGGCGACTGCACGCGGGCCCGCATCTCGGCCGAGGGCAAGCTCTACACGTGCCTGTTCAGCGCGATCGGGCACGACCTGCGGGACCCGCTGCGGGCCGGCGAGACCGACGCGCAGCTGGCGGACCGCATCGCCTCGATCTGGGGCCTCCGGGACGACCGCTACTCGGAGCGCCGCGTGGCGGCCACGGACCGCCTCCCGAAGATCGAGATGTTCGCGATGGGGGGCTAGGCGGACCGGTCCACGACCCCGGTTGTCCACGATCTGTCCACAGGGGTGCGCAACTCGTGGATAAGATTCCGGCCCTTCGGACGAAACTCGTGGATAACGCCGTTGCAACGCCTGCACCGGATTTCCTAACGTAGACCTTGCCCGAAGGGGCCGCCAGGGAGCGAGGCACCGAGATCGCATCAAGGACCTCGAGCCAGGGCCGGTCGCTTCGGGCGCTTCTGTACCCGGTCGCGACGGCGTTCCTGCGCCGTCCCCGGGAGGCCCGGCGAGACGCGATCGGCATCCCGGTGTCGATACTCTCGCTGGGCCCGCAGAAGTCCGCGGGCCACCGGCCGTCGACCCCTGGACCAAGCCTTGGAGGCCCGCTTTCGTGACGTCCCCCACGATCGACCCCTCGACGCCGATCTGGCCCATCGACCAGCCGGCACGCCTCGACGCGCTCGAGGCGGCCGTCCGTGCCCGCTCCGATCTCGTGCCGGAGGTCGGGATCGTGCTCGGCTCGGGTCTCGGCGGACTCGCCAACGATCTCGAGGATCCCGTCGTCATCCCGTTCGCGGAGCTACCGGGCTGGCCCGCTGCCACGGCGCCGGGTCACGTCGGGCGGCTGCTCCTCGGCCGGCTCGGCGGCCGGCCGGTCGCCATGCTCCAGGGCCGCTTCCACCTCTACGAGGGCAACGCGCCCGGGCTCGTCATCCAGCCGGTCCTGCTCTTCGCGCGGCTCGGGGCGAGGATCCTCGTGCTGACGAACGCCGCCGGCGGCCTCGAGCCATCCTTCGGGCCCGGAACGCTCATGGTCATCAGCGACCACCTCAACCTTACGGGCATGAACCCGCTCGTCGGGCCGAACGCCGACGCGATCGGCGAGCGCTTCCCCGACATGACCGGCGCCTGGTCGACGCGCCTCCGCGAGCGGCTCCATCGAGCGGCCGGCGTCGAGGGCGTCCGGCTGGCCGAAGGTGTCTACGTCGGGCTCGTCGGGCCGAACTACGAGACTCCGGCGGAGGTCCGGATGTACGCCGCGATGGGCGGCCACGCGATCGGGATGTCGACGGTCATGGAGTGCATCGCCGCGCGCTGGGCCGGCCTCGAGGTCTGCGGCGTGTCGCTCGTCACGAACGCCGGCGCGGGCTACACCGGGGAGCCGCTGACGCACGAGGAGGTGCTCGCCGCCGGCGCCGAGGCCGGCCCGCGCCTGGCCAGGGTGATTCGACGCTTCGTCGCCGACCTCGCCTAGCGCGAGTGCGGTGGCGGTCCTCGGGACCTCGTCGGCCGGCCCGTCCGGCTCGCTGCCCTGACGCTAGCGACCCTCGACCCGGATCTCGCTGGCGCCCCCCAGGACCTCGATCTCGTAGCGGTCCGCGCTCGACGCGAAGCGCTCGGACGTGAAGCGTCGATCGCCCGCGACGCGCTCGAAGCGCTCGCCGTCGATCCGCAGCCGCGAGATGCCGCCATCGACCCGGACCGCCACAGGCACCCCCGCCGGACGGCGGAACCGCGCCACGCTCGCGACCCCGAACACCCGGACCGGCACGGTCCCGGATGGCTCGGGCAGCGTCAGGTCCACGTGGTTCGCGCCGCCGTCCACCTCCAGGCGTTCCAGGGCGACGCCCTCGAGCGAGCCCGTCAGGTCGGTGATGCCGCCGCTCAGCTCGACCGTCCACGGGATCGCCGGCGCGAGCGCGATCCGCGCGGCACGACCGCTGAACGCGGCGATGGCCTTGCGCCGGTAGCGGATCGTGGCAACGCCGGCGGCCGCGGTCACCTCCGGCCGCGGTCCGTCGAACGAGGCGCGCAGGAGCTGGTCGACCCCGGCGGCGCCGCGGAACTCGAGCCGCGACGCGCTGGTCTCCATGATGATCCGGGCGGCTGCCTCGGGCCCGAACGGTGCGACGTTCAGCGCGAGGCGTGGCGCCCCGGAGGCGAAGGCAAGGCGGCCGTGCGTCGCTCCGGCGAGCGGCGCGATGTACTGATCGGCGACGAACCCGCCGCGCGCCTCGGCGCGGAGCCGCGCCGCGCCGCGCTCGACGGCCGCCGCCGCCGCCCCGAGGAACTCGAGGATCGCGGCACGCTGGGCGGCGTCGTGCTTGGCGAGCAGGCGCTCGAGGTCGCGATCCGTCTGCGCCCGGGCGGCGGCGAGCTCGGCCGTTCTGGCCTCGACGGGGTGGATGGTGACGCTCCGACGATCGGCGGGATCCGGCCGGCGCTCCAGGTAGCCGGCCCGCTCGAGCCGGTCGACGACGCCGGTCACCGCCCCGGATGTCAGCCCGGAGCGCTCGGCGAGCCCGCCCGGCGTGATGCCCGGATTGCCGACCACGAGCTCCAGGGCACGCAGGTCGGTCACGTTGAGGCCGAGGCGGGCCGCCAGCGCCTCCTCGTACGCGGGGAGGCGGAGGGCTTGACGGATTCGCTCGATGTCATTCATGATGCGAATATCTTAGTATATAAGATACTTAGGAGGTGCAATGCACACGGAGCATACACGGACCATCGAGGCCGCCGCGCTGGTGAAGACCTACCCCGGCGGCGTTCGAGCCCTCGACGGTCTCGACCTGGACGTCGCGGCGGGCCAGGTCTTCGCCCTGCTCGGACCGAACGGCGCGGGCAAGTCCACCACCATCAAGGTCCTGACCACGCTGTCGCGGCCCGACTCGGGGTCCGCTCGCGTGGCCGGTCACGACGTCCTCCGGGCGCCCGACGCCGTTCGCCGGGCCATCGGCGTCGTCGGGCAGCGGTCGTCGGTCGACGGCAGCGCAACCGGGCGCGAGAACATCACGCTGCAGGGCCGCGTCTTCGGCCTTCGCGGGCGAGCGCTTCGGGCTCGCGCGGAGGCGCTCCTCGAGCAGCTCGGCCTGAGCGAGGCCGCGGACCGGATCGTCGGGACGTGGTCCGGCGGCATGCGGCGCCGGCTCGACGTCGCGATGGGCCTGATCCACCGCCCGTCGGTCCTGTTCCTCGACGAGCCCACGACCGGCCTCGATCCCGATGCCCGCGCCGCGCTGTGGGCGGAGATCGAGCGCCTCGCGCGGACGGACGGGCTGACGATCCTCCTGACCACCCACTACCTCGACGAGGCCGACCGGCTCGCCGGGGAGGTCGCGATCGTGGACCGCGGACGCGTCGTCGCTCGTGGCACGCCCGACGAGCTCAAGTCCGAGCTCCAGGGCGACGCGATCCACGTCGACGTGCGCGCCGCGCAGGATGCCGCGACCGCCGCGTCGGTGCTGGGCCGGGTCGCGGGGCTCGGCCGGCCGTCCGTCGACGGGCTGCGGGTCTCGGCGCGCGCGGACCACGCGGCCGCGGCGGTGCCCTCGGTCCTCAGCGCCCTCGACGGGGCCGGCGTGGCCGTCGCCGCCGTGACCGTCGCGCGCCCGTCGCTCGATGACGTCTACTTCCGCCACACCGGCCGCGCGTTCCGGCCGGAGACCCTGGAGGCTTCCCTGTGACCGCGATCGCCCAGACGGCCGACGTCGCCGGCCGTCACCTTCGATTCTTCCTGCGCCAGCCATGGTTCGTCCTCATGGCGGTCGTCCAGCCGGTCATCTGGCTTCTGCTCTTCGGGGCGCTGTTCGAGAAGACGACCTCGATCCCGGGCTTCGGCGCCGGCGGGTCGTACGTCGACTACCTCGTCCCGGGTGTCCTCGTGATGACCGCGCTGTTCGGGTGCGGCTGGAGCGGCATGTCGATCGTCGAGGATCTCGACAACGCCGTCATCGATCGCTTTCTGGTCACGCCGATCCACCGCAGCGCAATCGTGGCCGGACTGAACCTCTACGAGCTCGTCGCGCTCGCCATCCAGTCCGCGATCATCGGCGGGCTCGCGCTGGCCATCGGCGCCCGCTTCGAGGGCGGCCTCCTCGGCTTCGGGCTCCTGACGGCGTGCGCGATGCTCGTCGGGGCGATCGTCGCGTCGCTGTCCGATGCCCTCGCGCTGATGCTTCGGCAGCGCGAGTCGGTCATCGGCGTGAACACGCTGCTGACCATGCCGTTGACGTTCCTCTCGGCGGCGTTCATGCCGCTCGAGCTGGCGCCCGACTGGATTCGGACCGTCGCCGCGTACAACCCGGTGAACTGGGCGATCGAGGCCGGGCGCGAGGCCCTCACGGCGAGCCCCGACTGGACCCTCGTCCTGCCGCGGCTCGGCGGGCTCGCGCTCCTCGCCGTCGTCACGACCGCCTGGGCGACCCGCACCTTCGGGGCGTACCAGCGGTCGATCTGACGACTGCCCGCCCGACGACCGCCGGCCACGGAGCGAGCCGGCGGTCGTAGACTTCCCGGGACATGACGACGGAGATCGCACCGATGGGCACGTCCGGGACGCCGGACGACCCCGAGCCGCCGGCCGCGGCCGCGCCGCCGGCGATCGGCGAGGGCGACCGGATCGAGCTCCTCGATCACGGGTTCGTGCGGCTCGACGCCTCGATGGCCGACGACCTGTCGGTCGCGAACGCGGCGCGGGTCAGCTTCGCCCGTCGCAAGGAGGAGCTGGACGACGCCGATCGCGGTCTGATCCGGTTCCTCATGCGCGACCGGCACGGCACGCCGTTCGAGCACAACAGCTTCCGCTTCCACATCCGCTGTCCGATCTTCGTCGCCCGGGAGTGGATGCGCCACCGCATCGGGTCCTTCAACGAGTTCAGCCTCCGGTACGCGAAGGCCACCGACGACTTCTACGTCCCGGAGCTGGAGGACGTGCGGACCCAGGTCGGGAAGCCGGGCGCGTACACCTTCGAGCCGGTCGACGACGAGCTCGCCGCGAGGACCCAGGCCGAGCTCCGGAAGGTCTACGACGTCGCGTACGAGACATACACGTCGCTGGTCGAGGCGGGGGTCGCGCGAGAGCTCGCGCGGTCGGTGCTGCCCGTCGGCGCGTACACCGAGTTCTACTGGACCGTGAACGCCCGGTCGCTGATGAACTTCATCTCGCTTCGCGCGCACGAGACCGCGCAGCGCGAGATCCGGCGCTTCGCCCTCGCGGTCGAGGCGTTTCTCGCGCGGGAGATGCCGGTCACGTACGCCGCGTTCCTCGCGAACAACCGCACCGCCCCGTAGTGCCCGCGGCGGCCTCGGTCGCCGTCGACGGTGGACGGGTCAGGGTCGACCGCCCGTCAGTGGACGTGCTCGTCCTCGAGCCGCGCCAGGTCGTCGACCTCGATGCCCAGGGCGTACGCGACGGCCGCGTCGAGGCTCAGCGCCGCGCCCTCTGCCGCCCACCGCCCGAGGTCCTTCGGGTCGACCGCGGTCCGGACGTTCGGCCGGAGCGCGGACTCGTACCACTCGTCCGTGAACGTCGCGAGCGTCGCGCCCGTCGCCTCGGTGAGGGCCCGGCTCGCGCCCCAGAGCTTCGCCGCGAGCTCCGGCTCGTCGTCCGCGAGCGCCTGGGCCGACAGGTCATCGAGGACCAGCGTTATCCCGGCCGCGTCCCCGGCGAGGTAGAAGTGCCGAAGCGCGTCCTTGAGGATCGGCCGTGACTCGTCGTTCTTGTGGATCCGCAGGAGCGCGCTCCCGAGCATGTGCAGCGACCACGCCTCCATCGTCCTCTCGCCGACGTGGCGGAACTTCTCGAGCGCGGCCCGAAACTCCCCGACGCCGGCGTCCGAGCCCTCGCTGAAGTACTTGGCGTTGCCGAGGCCCCACAGCACGTTGGCCTCGCCGCGCTCGTCACCGAGCTCGCGGTACAGCGCCAGCGCCTCCTGGTTGGCCCGCAGCCCATGGCCCTCGGGGTCGACCAGGTCCGGCGCCGTCGCCGGGTCCTCCGGGACGCTGAACACGAAGCCGTAGTTGTAGAGCGCGTTCGCGAGCTCGGCCTTGTCGCCGAGCTGCCGCCAGATCGCGACGGCCTCCTCGTAGGCCGGGCGCATCGAGCGGAGGTCGGCCTGCCACCAGCACACCCCGCCGAGCGCCTCCAGGAGGCGGGCGCGAAGCCGGGGATCGTCGTGCGACCAGGGCTGGGCGGCCATGTGCTCGAGACGGCGCCGGGCCTCCGAGAGGTGCCCGCGCTTCTGCCAGAACCGCCAGACCGCGTGGGCCAGGCCGATGGCCGTGGCCGCGTCGCCGATCGCGGTGGCGCGGTCGAGCACCGCGCGGATGTTGTCGTGCTCGCGCTCGAGGTGGTCGAGGTGGGCGCGCTGCTCGGCGCCCGCGAGCTCCGGGGCGAGCCGCTGGCCGAGCGACAGGAACCACGCGGAGTGGCGAGCCTGGATGATGTCGGTCTCGCCGCGAACGGCGAGCTTCTCCGAGGCGAACATCCGGATCGTCTCGAGGAGCTCGAAGCGCGGCTCGCCGCCACCGTCGACGCTGCGGATGAGGCTCTGGTCGGCGAGCTCGGCCAGGCCTTCGACGACGTCGATCCCGAGCTCACTCGACGGCCCGCAGACCGCCTCGGCGGCCGGGAGGTCGACGCCGCCCTCGAACACGGACAGGCGGTCGAGGAGGCGGCACGCGCCCGGGTCGAGGATGTCGTAGCTCCAGGCGATCGCGCCGCGCAGGGTCTGCTGCCGCTCCGGCAGGTCGCGCGCGCCGACGGACAGGAGCCCGAGCTGGTCCTCCAGGCGCGCCCGCAGCGCCTCCGGCGAGAAGAGCTTGATCCGCGCGGCCGCGAGCTCGATGGCCAGGGGCATGCCGTGCAGGCGCGCGGCGATGGCCGCGATCGCCGGCGCGTTGTCGTTCGTGACCGCGAAGTCCGGCCTGACCGCCGTCGCGCGGGCGATGAACAGCCGCACGGACTCGTAGGTCGAGAGCGAGGCCGCGTCGACCGTGCGGGCATCCGCCGGCAGGCTCGCGAGCTCGAGCGACGTGAGCTGCGACAGGTCGGGCGGGGTGGGCAGGCCCGGGACCGGGTACTCCTGCTCGCCGGAGACCCGGAGCGGGGCCCGCGACGTCACCAACACGGTCAGGCCCTGGGCGTCGCGCAGGAGGTCGGCCACGATCGGCCCGGCGTCGAGGACCTGCTCGAAGTTGTCGAGGACGAGGAGGACCTGCTTGCCTGCCAGCCACTCGCGAAGCATGGTGTCGGCTGTGCGGGAGCCCGTCTCCGCGAGCCCGATCGCCCCGGCGATTCGGGAGGCCACGAGGCCGGGTTCGCGCACGGTCTCCAGCGGCACGAAGAACACGCCGTCCGGGTAGCGCTCTGCGGCGTTCGCGGCGACCTGGAGCGAGAGGCGCGTCTTGCCGGTGCCGCCGGGACCGGTGAGCGTCACGAGCCGGTTGCTCTCCAGCAGGGAGCCGGCCTCCTGCAGCTCCTTCTCGCGCCCGACGAACGAGGTGAGCTGGGTCGGAAGGTTGTTCGGGCGGGCGTCGAGGGAGCGGAGCGGCGGGAACTCCTCCCGCAGGCCCTCGGCAACGACCTGGGCGAGCGGCTGGGGCTCGCGGAGGTCCTTCAGCCGGTGGCTCCCGAGCCCCCGGAGCGCGATGCCCTCCCCGAGGTCGGCCGCGACGAGCGACCGCACGGCCTCCGAGACGACGACCTGCCCACCGTGGGCAGCCGCGGCGATGCGGGCCGCGCGGTGGATGTCGATGCCCACGAGGCCCGCGGCGGAGGTCGACGCCTCGCCCGCGTGGAGGCCCATGCGGACGAGCACTTCGACACCCGGCGGCCAGGCCTCCGTCGCGAGCGCACGCTGGGCTTCGACCGCCGCCTTCACCGCCTCGACCGCGTTGTCGAAGACGACGAAGAACGAGTCGCCCTCCGTGCTCTGCTCCTGGCCGCCGTGCCGGGCGATCGATTCGCGCATGATCCGCGCATGCGCCTCGAGGACCCCGGTGTAGGCCTCGCGGCCGAGGGCCTGCAGCAGGCGTGTCGAGCCCTCGATGTCGGAGAAGAGGAACGTCAGGGTACCCGCCGGGGCTCGAACGGCCATCGCCGCGTCCGTCAATGCCGGGTCGGGTCCGTCACCGCGCGCAGGCGCGTCGCGACGCCCCTGAGGATCGCGAGGGTCACGGCCGGCTGTTCCAGGAGGATCCGCTCGAAGTCCCACGACGCGAGGGCCAGGCAGCGCGTCGGCTCCTCGGCCGAGACGGTCGCGTTCCGGGGCATCCGATCCAGCACGGACAGCTCCCCGAAGAACTCGCCCGGCCCGAGGCGGGCGACGACGTTGCCGTCGCGGACCACGCGCACGAGGCCGGAGACGACGACGAAGAAGCCCGTCCCGATCTCGCCCTGGCGGGCGATCACGTGCCCGGCCGGGAAGTCGACCGGCGTGGCGACCGTGGCCAGGCGCTCGAGGGCCGCGGCGTCGATCCCCTGGAAGAGGGGGCAGGCGGCGAGCAGCTCGGCGCGGCGGTCGGGAGTGAGGGTCATGCGGGTCGGCCTCCCCGATGGCGTGCGTCCTGATCGATCCGGCGATCCTGATCGACCCTGATTGTGCGCTCCCGCCGCCAGAGCGCGCACCCGCGCGTGGGGGAGTGCAGAATTCGCACGCAGCTGCCGGACGCGCGACGACCCCGAAGGCGCCGCGGCCGGAGCGAGCGCGAGCGAGCGCGAACATCGAGCGCGAGCGAGCGCAGCAGTCGTGGAGGGCGTATGGCGACCCGAGACGAGATCGCCGACTCGATCGCCGGGATGGCGATCTTCGCCGACCTCGCCCGCCCCCAGCTCATGGGTGTCGCGAGCCGCTTCGAGGAGCAGTTCTTCCCCGCCGGCGCCCGGATCCTCCGCCAGGGCCTGACCGGCTCGGGCTTCTGCGTGATCCTCGAGGGCGAGGCGGACGTCGTCGCGGACGGCCAGAAGATCGCGACCTTGGGCCGGGGCGATTTCTTCGGCGAGGTCAGCGTGCTCCTGGGCGAGCCGCCGACGGCGGACATCGTCGCCACGCGCCCGATGCGGGTCATCGTGCTCGGGGGTCCGGGGGTGGAGACCTTCCTGATCGACCATCCGAGGGTGATGTTCCGGATGCTCCAGGCGTCCGCGCGTCGCCTGCGCAACGCGAACCGGCGGCTGACGGCGAACCAGTGATGGCGGGCGACGTGCGCCCCTCCGACGAGCGCCCCCCCGACGAGCGCCCCCCCGGCGAGCGCCCGTTCCCGCCGGGCGAGTACCCGATCGTCATCGTCGGGTCGGGGCCCGGCGCGCTGCAGGTCTCCTACTTCCTCCAGCGGGCCGGGATCGAGCACGCGGTGATCTCGGAGGATCCGGGGCCCGGCGGGATGTTCCGGAAGTGGCCGTTCTTCCAGCGGCTGCTGTCGTGGACGAAGCCGTACGCGCCCGCCGAGCGCTCGACGCGCGAGTTCGAGCGTTGGGACTGGAACAGCCTGCTCGCGCGCGAGTCGGAGCTGCGCGGCATCCAGGCCGAGTTCATGGACGGGTCGTCCGACTTCCCGTCGCGACCGGAGATGGAGGCGAACCTCACGGCCTTCGCGGAGCGCGCCGGGCTCGTCGTCCGGTACGGCTGCACCTGGGAATCGACGCGTCGCGAGGAGGCGCCCAACGGCGACCGCTTCGTGCTCGTCACATCGGACGGCGAGTACCGTTGCCGCTTCCCGATCTTCGCCGTCGGCGTGGCCGAGCCGTACTCGCCGAGCACGCCCGGGATCGAGCTGGCGGTCCACTACGCCGACACCCGCGACGCCGAGTCGTACGCCGGGAAGCGGCTGTTCATCATCGGCAAGCAGAACTCCGGGTTCGAGCTGGCGACCGGGCTGCTCCAGTGGGCCAGCCGGATCACGCTCTCGTCGCCGTCGCCGGCGAAGACCTCGATCGAGACGCGGTCGCTCGTCGGCGTGCGGGCGCGCTACGTCCAGCCGTTCGAGGACTCGATCCTCGGCGGCGGCGTGGACATCCTGTCGGCCGCGACGAAGAACATCGCCCGGACGCCGTCCGGGTCGTTCGTTGTCACGCTCGAGCGCAGCGACAACGCGATGCCGATGACGGTCGAGGCAGACGAGGTCATCGCCGCGACCGGCTTCGTCTGCCCGCTCCGCGACCTGCCGGCGCTTGGCGTCGCGACGTTCGGGCAGTCGAAGCTGCCCGCCCAGACGGAGTTCTGGGAGAGCGTGTCTGTCCCCGGGATCTACTTCGCCGGGACGATCACCCAGGGCTCGGCGGGCCTGAAGAAGCACGGCATCCCGGCCAACTCCGGCGCCCTGCACGGGTACCGCTACAACGCGCGGGTCCTGGTGCGGCACCTCGCGGCGCGGCACTTCGGGCGCGAGATGGAGACCTCGCCGCTGGCCATCGGCGACCTGCGCGACCACCTCCTGCACGAGGCGACCCACGCGCCGGAGCTGTGGCACCAGAAGGCCTACCTCGCGAGCATCGTGACGCTCGACCGGGACGATGGACCGCGCGACGTCGGCGTGCTGCCGCTGACGCACTTCCTCGACCACGACGGTCCCGACGCGGTTGCGATGACGGTCGAGAGCGACGGCGCCTCGATCTACCCGGTCGTGTACGTCCGGCGCGACGGCAAGACCGAGGAGCACCAGCTCGACCCCGACCCGCTCCACGACTACGAGAGCCTCGCCTACCGGCGGGCGCTCGGATCGATCCTCAACCGTCTCACCGCGGGCGTCTCAGCGGCCTAGCATCGCGGGGCCCTGTTCGGGCGGCTGGCGCGACGCGGCGTCCGCGAGAACGCCACGAGCCGTGCCGCGCCGGCGGAGCGAGCCTCAGCGGCGAGCCGTGCG
Source organism: Binatia bacterium (assembly GCA_035574535.1). Classification (GTDB taxonomy): domain Bacteria; phylum Chloroflexota; class Limnocylindria; order Limnocylindrales; family CSP1-4; genus UBA5189. Next base: position 4,700 of record DATLYV010000076.1, on the reverse strand, counting down.
GGCGTCCTCCTCGGGCTCCTCGTCCTCGTCGTCGAAGAGCTCGTCGAGCTCGTCCTCGTCCTCGTCCTCCTCGTCCACCTCGACCAGGACCTGCTCGTCCTCCGGCGTCAGCAGCCGGAAGATGCCCCAGCCGAGGATGGAGCCGACGAACGGCGCCGTCAGGTAAACCCAGAGGGAGTTGTAGTTACCAGCGACAACGGCCGGGGCGAGCGAGCGAACCGGGTTCACCGAGGCGCCGCTGATCAGCATCCCGACGTAGTGGATCGCCGCGAGGGTGAACGGGATGACGAGGATCGCCTGCGGCGGCGATTTCACGGTCACCGTCAGGATCACGGCGACGAAGACCGCGGTGAGGATCGCCTCGGTCGAGAAGGCGTGCAGCTCCCGGGTGAAGACATCCTCCGCCGTCACGCCGGGGGCGTTCACCGCGGCGCCGATGACCTCCTGGACGGTGATCAGCTGGACGCTGAGGGTCGCCGCGAGGCCGCCGACGATCTGGGCCACGACATAGCCGATCGCCGCCTGCCAGGTGACTCGGCCATCGAACAGGGCCGCCAGCGTGACCGCGGGGTTGTAGTGCCCGCCCGAGGCGTGCCCGCCGACGGCGATCGCGGCCATCAGCCCGAGGCCGAACGAGAACGGGATGACGATGACCGCGACGACGGGATCGCCCCGACCGCTCGTCGCGAGCGCCAGCGTCGCGACGCCGAGGAACCCAAAGGCAAGCAGGATGTAGGTGCCGATCGCCTCGGCGGCGAGCGCGCGGACATTCAGGTTCATCTGGTCCTCCCTCGCGCCGGCCGCCACGGGGCTCGCGACCCGGCGGCCGAAGGATACCCGGCCGAGTCGGCGGCGCGCCTCAACGCCTGGCCGCGATGGCCGCCCGCAGCAGCACCGCGTCCCGCCACGTCCGGCACAGCACCTCGACGAGCTCCAGCCGGTCCACGGCCAGGTCCAGCGCGGCAACGCCCTGGCCGACGCCGACGGCCACGGCGCCATGGCGCTCCAACAGCACGGTGCACGGCACCGGCGGGAGCCCCGACGCGAGCGCCTCTGCGACCCGCCGGGCCAGCTCCTCGCTCCCGGGCTCACCGAACGGCACGAACGGCAGCCGGCCGAGGAAGAGGGCCGTCTCGGGCAGGGCCGCAGGGTCCGGGATCTCGCCTGCCACCGTCAGGGCCATCGAGGCGGGCAGGTGCGCGTGCACGACCGCGCCGACGTCCGGCCGCGCCGCGTAGACCGCCCGATGGATCGCGATGTCCGTGCTCGGCTGTGGGCCGCCGGTCGTCGGACCGGAGCCCGCGGCGCCCGGCACGACCAGGATGTCCTCCGGCGCCAGCTCGTCCTTGCGCCGGCCGGCCGGCGTGACCAGCAGCGCGTCACCGACGCGGATGCTGAGGTTGCCCTCGGTCCCGGCGATGAGGCCGCCGGCCCGCAGCCGCCGCCCGGCGGCGACGATCGCGGCGCGCAGGCGCGCGTCGTCGCGCTCCGTCCCGGCCGACCGTGCTGGCATCGACGGCCATGCTACCGGCCGGGCCGGCAGGGCCACCGGGCCGTCAGGCAGCGACGGGCAGCGCCTCGAGGTGTGGTTCGGCCAGCTCCAGGACCACGTTGCAGGTCTCGCAGCCGACCTCGTCGACCAGCTCCTCGACCAGCGTCGTGCTCCCGCAGCACGGCAGCTCAAGCTCGATCATGGGAAGAAAGTGCCTCTACGACGTGCCAGCTTGTCTGTCACGATGATTCCCATGCCGCGCGTTTCGCTGGATCTTCCGGCGATCGAGACCACGGACCTGAAGAAGCGCTATGGCCAGGTCGATGCCCTCGTCAGCCTGTCGATGACCGTCGGCCGGGGCGAGGTCTTCGGCTTCCTCGGCCCCAACGGCGCCGGCAAGACGACCACGGTCAAGCTGCTCCTCGGCCTCGCCCGCCCGACGTCCGGCACGGCCAAGGTCCTCGGCGCGCCGATGGGCGACCTCGCGACCCGCCGCAAGATCGGCTACCTGCCGGAGCTCTTCCGCTACCAGCCGTGGCTCAAGGCCTACGAGGTCCTGGCCCTGCACGGTGAGCTGATGGGCCTGCCGCGCAACCGCCGCCGAGCCGCGGCGGACGACGCGCTCGGCATCGTCGGCCTCGCGGACCGCGCGGGCGACGTCGTCGGCAGGTTTTCGAAGGGCATGCAGCAGCGCCTCGGTCTGGCGACGGCGATCCTCGGCGAGCCGGCCCTGATCGTCCTCGACGAGCCGACGTCCGCCCTCGACCCGGTCGGGCGCGTCGACGTGCGCGGGATCATCCGCCAGGCCGCCGACCGCGGCGCCGCGGTCTTCCTCAACTCGCACCTGCTGAGCGAGGTCGAGCAGGTCTGTGACCGCGTCGCGATCCTCGACCATGGCCGGATCGTCGCGACCGGCGAGCTCGACGACGTCCTCGGCGTCGCCGAGACGACCGTCCGCGTCGACGGCATCAGCCCGGACGACCTGCCGGCGGTCGAGCGGTTCGGCCAGCCGATGCTCGACGGCGACTACCTGCGGATCCGGCCGATGGACACCGCGGACGTCCCCGACCTCGTCGCGACGCTCGTCTCGATGGGTGCCAGGGTCCATGAGGTCCGATCGGGCCGGACGTCGCTCGAGCAGCGCTTCCTCGCCCTCGTTGCCCAGGACCGGCCGCCCGCCGGCACTCCCAGCGCGTCGCGGCTCCGGTGATGCGCGCAGCGCCGATGACCGTCGCGAATCGACGCCGATGCTGACGATCGCCCGGCTTACGATCGGCGAGGCCGCCCGGCGGCGGATCCTGTGGATCCTCGTCGCGCTCGCGGTCGTCGCCGTCGGGCTCACGGCGTGGGGCCTCTCGGCGCTCGTCGCGGGCGCACGCGACGAGGGGATCGGCGAGCTCGAGATCAAGTTCGCCGTCTCCCAGATCCTGATCTTCATCGCCTTCATGTACGGCTTCGTGCTGGTGATGACGGCCGCGTCATTCGGGTCGCCGGCGATCGCCGCCGACCTCGAGTCCGGTGTCGCCCAGGCGATGCTCGCCCGCCCGCTGCGTCGCTCGTCGTACCTGCTCGGCCGGTGGCTCGGGCTGCTCGTGGTCATCGTCGCGTACGCCGTCGGCAGTGGGTTCTTCGCGATCGGCGCCGTGGGCTTCGTCAGCGGCTACGTGCCGCCGGACCCGGTCCTCCCGGTCCTCTACCTCGCCGGCCAGGCGATCGTCCTGCTGTCGTTCACGATCCTGCTGTCGACCCGCCTGCCGCCGATCGCCGGCGGCGCGATCGCCGTCGTCGCCTACGGCCTCGCCTGGATGGCGGGCGTGCTCGGGAAGATCGGCGTGGAGCTCGGGACGCCGAGCCTCGTCTCGATCGGCGACGCGATCCGGTTCCTCCTCCCGACAGACGCCCTCTGGCAGGGCGTCGTGTACGGGCTCGAGCCGGCGTTCGTGATCAACGCGGTCGGCGAGGAGTCGATCGCCCGGAGCTCGCCGTTCTTCACGGACGTGCCGCCCTCCCCCGTGATCGTCGCGTGGAGCGCGATCTGGGTCGTGCTCGTGCTGGTCCTCGCGATCAACCAGCTCCGCCGCCGGGAGCTCTGAGACGCCGCGGAAGGCCGCCGGGCGGGCGGGTGCCCGGCACAACGGCGCCCGGTTCGAGGTCGTCCTCGGGCACGGGGCGAGCGGCACCGCGGGAAGCATGCGGCCGTTCGTCGACGGCCTGGTCCGGCGCGGCATCGCGGCCCGCGCGATCGACCTCCCGAAGCGCAAAGCCGAGGACGCCGTCCCCGCGTGGCGGTCGAAGGTCGCGGACGGCCCCGGGACCGTCGCGGGCGGCCATTCGTACGGCGGGCGCGTCGCGAGCCTCGCCGCGGCCGGCGGGGCGGGCTATGCGGGACTCGTGCTGTTCAGCTACCCGCTGCATCCGCCCGGTCGACCCGAGCGCGCGGCGGCGAGGATCGCCCACTGGCCGGACATCGACTGCCCGGTCCTCCTGCTTTCCGGCGAGGCCGACCCGTTCGCGCGCATCGAGTTGCTGCGCGTCGCGGTCCAGGCCCTCCCGCGCGCTGAGCTGGTGACGTACCCGAGGCTCGGGCATACCCTGAAGCCCGTGCTCGATGACGTGCTCGACCGGGTCGCGGCCTTCGTGGCCTCGCTCGAATGATCGGGCTGACCAACCGGAACCCGTGATGGACGCCTCGCGCCGCGGGACGATCGTGCTCGGCATCGCCTTGATCATCGTCGGCGGGCTCGTTCTTCTTGGTCGGGCCTTCCAGATCGACCTGTTCGGCCTCGGCTGGCCGGTCTTCGTCATCGCGCCCGGCATCGCGCTGTTCATCGCCGGGCTCGCGGTCGGCGACAAGCCGGGGCTCGGCCTGGCGATCCCCGGCGGCATCGTCACGATGGTCGGGACCGTGCTGGCGTTCCAGTCCGCGACGGGCCTGTACGGGACGTGGGCCTACGCATGGGCGCTCGTCGCGCCCGGCGGCGTCGGGCTGGCGATGGTCCTGTACGGGCTGCTGACGCGGCAGTCGGACATCACCCGCGGCGGCGTCCCGGTCCTGCTCGCCGCGATCGGACTGTTCATCGGGTTCGGGCTGTTCTTCGAGGGCGTCCTCGGCATGAGCGGTGGCGGCGAGCTGGTCCAGCTGCTCCTCGCGGGCGCGGTGCTCGCGCTCGGCGTCCTCGTCCTCCTCCACGGGCTCCTCGGTCGACGT
>DATLYV010000075.1:0-15951 GCA_035574535.1 Binatia bacterium | reverse complement strand
CCAGCCGCGCCGGCGCAGCCGCGTCGACCGCCCCGGGCGCACCCGCCCCGATCGCCCTCGGCTTCCTCGCGCCGATCGCCGCGCGCCCGCGCCTCGCCGCGCTGCTCGGGGCGCTGTGCATCGCCTTCTCGGGCATCTTCTATCGCTTCGCCGACGTCGAGCCGTCGACCGCGACCGTTTGGCGCTGCCTCTACGGCCTGCCGTTCCTCGCCGTCGTCGCGTGGGTCGAGCACTGCCGGTACGGCGGGCTGCCGCGACGGGCCGTCGGGTTGGCGATCGTCGCCGGGTTCCTGTTCGCCGGCGACCTGACGAGCTGGCATCACGCGATCGAGTACGTCGGTGCCGGCCTGTCGACCGTGCTCGGCAACCTGTCCGTGCTCGTCGTCGGGTTCTTCGCGTGGCTGTTCCTCGGGGAGCGGCCGTCACGCTCGATCCTCCTGGCGCTGCCGATCGTCCTCGTCGGCGTGTTTCTCATCGCCGGCCTGAACGACGACCAGGCCTACGGCTCCGACCCGGTGCGCGGGGTGATCCTCGGGACCGCGACCGCGTTCTTCTACGGCGGCTATCTCCTGGTCATCCGCCGCAGCGGCCGCGACGAGCGGCGGCCCGGCGGGCCCGTCGCCATCTCGACCCTCGCGACCGCGACGGTCGCGGGCATCGTCGGCGTGCCGCTCGGCGAGCTGAACATGATCCCGACCTGGCCGGAGCACGGCTGGCTCCTCCTCTACGGGCTGACGTCGCAGTTCCTCGGGTACTTCCTGATCTCCGTCTCGCTCCCGCGCCTGCCGGCCGTGGTGACCGCGATCATCCTGCTGGCCCAGCCGGTCGCCACCGTGATCCTGGCTCGCGTGCTGCTGGGCGAGAATCCGTCGGTGGAGCAGCTGGTCGGGGTGGCCCTCGTCGTCGGCGGCATCGGAATCGCGACCGTGCCCGTCGGGCGGCTCCGGGATCGCGCCCGCGCGGCGCTCGAATGACGCAGGACGGCGACTCCGCCTCCGCCCCGGACGGAGCAGCCCCGCGCGACGCCGGCGAGCCTTGGCGGCCCGCCTACCTCGACCTCGAGTACATCGACCCGGGGGCCCTCGAGCGCCGCGCCGGGATCGCGCTGAAGCTGCTCGCGGCCATCAACGGCTTCGGCGTCGTGCTGGCGCTCATCCCGCCGTCGCCGCCGGTCGCGACCCTCTGGTCGGTCGCGTTCAACGTCGGCTCGGGGCTGCTCGTCGCGATCTTCGTCGTTGTCGCCGTCGCCCTGGATCGCGAGCGGCCGTGGGCGATTTCGGCGATCCGCCCGCTGTTCGCCGTCCTCCTCGTCGGCGGCCTTGCGCTGCTGGCCGTGGCGATCGCCGATGGGCGGTTCCGGGTGCCCTTCGACGCGCTCTTCGCCGCCTGGGTCCTCCTCGGCCGGCCGTACACCCGCCCGATGCCTCGGCCTGACGGCCGGTCGATCGGCGCGACCGTCGCGGCCGTCGGGCTGTTCGGGTTGATGCTGGGCTCCGGCCCGCTGTTCCGCTGGGGTGGCGTCCTCGACTTCCACCCCTCGGACCTCTCGACCACGCTCGCCGCCGATTGCACGACCCACGAGCCCGGCACGGACCTGCCCCAGAGCGTCGTCGTGACCTACGACTGGACGTGGCGCAGCTGGCAGCCGTTCGCCTCGGGCGTCGACGCGATCGTCCTCGGCTGGGACGGCAACGACGCGACCGGGCGCGTCCAGTACTTCGTCGGCCTCACGCCGGAGACGGAGCCCGGGGTCCGGCCCGGCCGCCGCGAGTACCAGAGCGCCGAGATGGCCACGGCGATCATGGGCGAGACGCGCAGCCAGTGGGTCTGGGGCGTCTTCCTCGAGCAGCAGCGCTACCGGGCCGGCCATGTCGAGCTTCGGCTCCGGCTGGTCAACGGCGAGCGGCCCGCCGAGCCGCTCCGGATCCGCGCCACGTACGTCCACGAGGGCGTCTGGCGCCACGACACCGCGACGGTCGCCTGCGCCTGGTAGACCGCGGCAGCACGAGACCGCCGGCCACGGATGGCAGCGGCGGATGCGACAATCCGCCGGCCCATGAACGACCACCCCCGCGCGGCCGTGCGCGACGAGCTGCGCAACCTCGCGATCGTCGCCCATGTCGACCACGGCAAGACGACCCTCGTCGATGCGATGCTCCGCCAGACCGGCGCCTTCCGGGCGAACGAGCAGGTCGTCGACCGCGTGCTCGACTCGGGCGACCTCGAGCGGGAGAAGGGCATCACGATCCTCGCGAAGCAGACGACGGTCGACTACGACGGCGTCCGCCTGAACATCGTCGACACGCCCGGCCATGCCGACTTCGGCGGGGAGGTCGAGCGCTCGCTCCTGATGGTCGACTCGGTGCTCCTGCTCGTCGACGCGGCGGAGGGCCCGCTCCCGCAGACCCGCTACGTCCTCCAGAAGGCGATGGCCCGCCGCCTGCCCGTCGTCGTCGCGCTCAACAAGATCGACCGCCAGGACGCCCGGCCCGCGGAGGTCCTCGACGCGGTCTACGAGCTGTTCATCGACCTCGGGGCGGACGACGACCAGATCGACTTCCCGGTGCTGTACACGAACGCGAAGGCCGGCACGGCAACGGCCGACCTGAGCGTGCCCGGCACGGACCTTCGCCCGCTGCTCGACGTGCTCGTCTCGGTGACCCCGCCCCCGCGCCACGAGCCGGGACACCCGCTCCAGCTGCTTGTCACGAACCTCGCCGCGAACGACTACGTCGGCCGGATGGCCGTCGGGCGCATCCGGAACGGCACGATCCGGGTCGGCCAGCGGATCGCCGTGGTCCGCGAGGAGGCCGACGACACGGCCGGGTCGGTCGAGCCGGGGCGGACGGTGACCCTGACCGGCACGGTGACCGCGCTCCAGACCGCGCGCGGCATCGAGCGGGTCGACATCGAGGAGGCCGGCCCGGGCGACATCGTCAGCGTCGCGGGCCTGCCCGACGTCACGATCGGCGACACGATCACCGAGCCGGCCGACCCGCGGCCGCTGCCGCGCCTCGACGTCGACGCGCCGACGCTGCGCATGACGTTCGGGGTGAATACCTCGCCGCTCGCGGGCAGGGAGGGGAAGTACGTCACCTCGCGGCAGATCAAGGCCCGCCTCGACCGCGAGATTCTCGGCAACGTCTCGATCGAGGTCTACCCGACGCAGTCCGGCGACTCGTTCGAGGTCCGCGGGCGCGGCGAGCTGCAGCTGGCCGTCCTCATCGAGCAGATGCGGCGCGAGGGCTTCGAGCTGACCGCCTCGCGCCCGGAGGTGATCCTCCACGAGACCCCGGAGGGCGTGCAGGAGCCGTACGAGCGGATCACGGTCGACATTCCGCCGGAGTTCATCGGGGCCGTCCAGCAGGCGCTCGCCGGCCGGAAGGGCCGGCTGGAGCAGATGACGACCGACGCGGACGGCCGCGTCCGCCTCGAGTACGTGCTGCCGGTCCGCGGGCTCATCGGCTACCGCGGACAGCTCCTGACCGAGACCCGCGGCACGGCCCTGCTCCACCAGATCGGCGAGGGCTACGGGCCATGGGCCGGCGGGGTCACCCACCGCACGACCGGCGTGCTCGTGGCGGATCGGGCCGGCATCTCGAACGCCTACGCGCTCTACAACCTCCAGGACCGCGCCGAGCTGTTCATCGGTGCGGGGGTCGAGGTCTACGAGGGGATGATCGTCGGCGAGAACAGCCGCCCCGGCGACATGGACGTCAACCCGACGAAGGAAAAGAAGCTCACCAACATCCGGACGCACGCCCACGATGAGGCGCTCCGCCTGACGCCGCCGCGGCCGATGACCCTCGAGGCCGCCATCGAGTTCATCGCCGAGGACGAGCTGGTCGAGGTGACGCCGTCGTCGATCCGGCTCCGGAAGCGGCTCCTCTCGAAGCACGATCGGGAGCGCGAGCGCGGCCGCGCGGACGGCCGGGAGCGCGCCGCGGAGCGGGAGCACGAGGCCGCGAAGGCATGACCGCGCGGGGCGGTACGGCGGCGCCAGGGGGCCCGGGGCGCCCCGGGGCGCCGGGTGCGTCGGAGCCCGGTCGATTGAAGACCCCGATGCTCGAGCCGGACGAGATCCTGTCGATCGTGCGCACCACGGCGGACCGCCTCGACGCGCTGGCGGCCGTCGCGCCGCCGGAGGCGTTCGAGCCGACCGCGTATGACGCCGAGTGGTCGATGGCCGGCATCCTCGCGCACCTCCGGGCCTGCAACCACGTCCTCGGCGGGAACATCGTCCGGATTGTCCGCGAGGACCACCCGGCGTGGCGCGCGATGAGTCCGAGGACGTGGCAGCAGCGGTCCGGCTACCACGAGGTCGCGTTCCGATCGGCGTTCGAGGCGTTCCGCGCCGAGCGGGCGCGGCTCCTCGAGGACCTCTCGACCCTCGGGTCGGATGCTTGGGCTCGGACCGCAACGGTGACCGTGCCGCCGAAGAAGGTTTTCGAATACTCCGCGCGCTACTACGGGGACTGGCTGGCGGCGCACGAGCGGGCCCACCTCCGGCACCTCGAACGGGAGCTGCGGGGCCGGGCGTAACTTCCCGGGCCGCGATGGCGTCCCAGCGTTCCTTCTCGATCGAGGCGATCGGGACCGCGCTCCGGCAGCTGGGGGGATTTCCAAGGTGAGCGTCGTACCGCGTCGGAGCGCCGGCGAGCGGATCGCCGCGCTGCACGGGCCGGCCCTCTGGACGATGGCTGGGCTCGTCCTCTACATCGTCGGGGGTCTCGTCAGCCTGCTCGCGCTGTCGCTGGTCGACGGAATCCTGCTCGCCCCCTTCGGCCTGGCGGCGCAGGCCGGCGAGCTGGGGCTCAGCGTGCGGAACGGCCTGCACGCGATCGCATGGGGCCTGCTCACCATCGCCGTCGCGGCCCCGCTTGGGCGGCGGCTGATCCCAGGGATCCGGTTCCGCTCGGTCGGGTGGTCGATGCTGGCGGTCGGGCTCGTGCTCGCGGCCGTCGTGGTGGTCCTGGGCGCCGAGTTCGTGCGAGCTCGGTACGGCGTCTACGACCCCGAGTACCAGGGGCTGTCGTTCTTCGCCGGCCCGGCGCTGGTCGCGGTCGCGCTCGCGACGTGGGCCGCGCTCGCGGTCCCGCGCGACGGGATCGTGGTGCCGGGCGCGGCGATGCTGACCGCGGGGGCGGGGCTCGCGATGTCGCTGCTCCCGAGCCTGCCCGGTGCTGCCGACGGTGTCCAGGTCGAGAGCCTGCCCATCGTCCTCGCGTTCCTCGCCGGCGTCGGCTACACGGTCGTGGCCGCGGTCACGGTGATTCGGAGGCTGGTCCGCGCGGCCGAGTAGCGGAACGGTTCCGGGCGCGATCGCCCCGGTCGTCAGAAGCGGCGTCGCGTTGAACGCCGGGTCGCCGCACCTACAATCCCGCCCGATGCAGGCCGACGCGATCACGGGCGCCGCCAGCCGCGAGCGCATCCGGGCCTTCGACCTGGCGCGCGGCCTCGCCGTCGTCTTCATGCTCGGCGTCCACGTGCTGTGGCACTGGGGCGCGCCGGACACCTGGACCAGCCCGATCGGCCGAGTCGTCAGCTTCCTAGGCGGCCCGACCGCGGCGCCGGTGTTCATGTTCCTCATGGGCGCGTCGCTGGCGTTCTCGTCGCGGACGTCGTTTTCGTCGCTGGCCGTGCGCGGGTTGTGGCTCCTGTGGCTCGGCTACCTCCTGAACTTCCTGCGCGGCGTGATTCCTGCGTACCTCGGGATGGAGGCCGGGGTGATCACGCAGGAGCAGATCCTGCCGTTCACCTTGCCGTGGCTGGCGACGACCGTCGACGTCCACCACATGGCCGGCCTGTCGCTCATCGGCATCGCGGCGCTGCGGATGGCTGCGCGGCCCTCGTGGCTCTGGGTGGCGCTCGCGGGCGCGGTCGTGCTGTGGGGGCCGTTCCTGCGAGGCCTCGAGTTCGGGACGCCGCTGCTGGATGGGCCGCTCACCCCGGTGCTCAGCGGCGCGCCGAACGTCTATTACGCCGTCGTGCCGTGGATCGCGTTCCCGCTCGTCGGCGGGGTCTACGGTGCGCTCGTGGCGCGCGCCGGGTCGCCGGAGGCGCGCGTCCGGGTGTTCCGGCTGGGCGCGCTCGCCGGGGTGGGGCTGATGGCGGTCGGGCTGGCGCTCTTCACCGTTGCGCCGCCGTCGTTCGACGTCGGGACGTACTGGCGCATGCCGCCGTCGTACTTCGTCGCGATCACCGGGCTCGTGCTGGCGTGGCTCTGGGGCTGCGACGTGGTGGTGCGGCGCGTCCGCGCAAACCGGGCGTTCGACTTCCTGTACGGCTGGAGCGCCGACGTCATCGCCATCTACTTCACGCACTGGCTCGTCGTCGGGTGGGGCGTGGGCGTGTTCGGGTTCCGGTCGCAGCCGCTCGAAGGAGCGCTCCTCGGGATCGTCGTCGCGATCGTCGCGACGGCGCTGCTGTCCCGCTTCGCCGTGGGGCTCGAGACGCCTCACTGGCTGGAGCGCCGGTTCGCGCCGCCCGGCGGGTATCCACGCGCTCCGACCCCCGCGACGACGCCGGATCGCTGAGGCCGCGCTCCCCCAAGGTCTATTCCTGCCAGTGAAGCCGTCGGGCCTCTCAGGGCCGTTCGCGACCCACGCGGGCCCCCTCCGCAGAAGTTCAGTCCTGTGAGGCATGAAAGTCCCGCGCGCGGGCCATTCGATGGGCGCCCCACCGTCGGATCGGCCAACAAACGTCGCCTGCAGGAAGAGAGGAGCGGGTGGGTGGCCGCGGTTGGCAGCGAGATGCGCCAGCCTACAATCCCCGCGATGCCGATCTACCTCGACCATGCGGCGACCACGCCCGTCCGGCCGGAGGCGCTCGAGGCGATGCTCCCGTACCTCGGCGCCGAGTTCGGCAACCCGTCGTCGCCGCACACCTTCGGCCGGCGGGCCCGCGCCGCGCTCGACGAGGCCCACGAGCGGATCGCCGCGCAGATCGGCGCCGGGCCGCGCGAGATCGTGCTCACGAGCGGCGGCACCGAGGCCCTCAACCTCGCGCTGAAGGGCGCGGCGTGGGCCGGCAAGGCGCGCGGCCACCGGATCGTGACGACCGCGGTCGAGCACCACGCCGTGCTGCACCCGCTCCAGCAGCTGGAGAAGTTCGGGTTCGAGATCGTCGAGCTCCCGGTCGACCGGTACGGGCGCGTCGATCCCGATCACGTCGCCGCCGCCCTCACCGAGCGCACGATTCTCGTCGCCGTCCAGCTGGCGAACAACGAGGTCGGGACGCTGCAGCCGATCCCCGCGATCGCGAAGGTCGTCAAGGAGAAGGGGCCGAAGGGCATCCTGTTCGCCGTCGATGCGGTCGCGGGGGCCGCGTGGCTGCCGATCGACGTCGAGGAGCTCGGGGTCGACCTCCTGGCCATCGCGGCCCACAAGGTCGACGGCCCGAAGGGCGTCGGCGCGCTGTACCTGCGCCGCGGCACGCACATCCTGAGCCAGCAGCAGGGCGGGACCCAGGAGCGCTACCGGCGGGCCGGGACGGAGGACGTCGCGGGCGCCGTGGGCTTCGGCGTCGCCTTCGAGCTGGCGGTCGCCGAGCGCGAGGCCACCTCCAAGCGGGTCAAGCGGCTGCGCGACCGGCTGCGGGCGGCGGTGCTCGCGGAGGAGGGCGTCGAGCTGACGGGCCATCCGCGAGACCGGCTGCCGAACCTGCTGTCGATCGTCGTGGGGGAGGCGGACGGCGCGTCGATCGTCGTGAAGCTTGACCTCGAGGGCGTGGCCGCGTCGGTCGGGTCCGCCTGCACGACCGGCTCGACCGAGCCGTCGCACGTCCTGACGGCGCTCGGCTATCCCGACGAGGAGGCCCGCGGGTCGCTGCGCCTGTCGCTCGGCCGGACGACGACGGACGTGGAGATCGACGAGGCGGTCGAGATCGTGCCGCGGGTCATCGCCGACTCTCGCGCCGCGGCCGCCGTCCTCGCCGCCGACCCCCTCGGCCAGGCGGTGGCGACGTGACCAGGACGCTCGTCGCAATGTCGGGCGGGGTCGACTCGTCCGTGGCGGCGGCGCTGCTGCGCGAGCAGGGGCACGAGGTCGTGGGCGTGTGGATGCGGCTGCACGACGTCGCGGACACCGTTTCCGAGTTCAAGAAGAGTTGCTGCTCCCTGGACGCGGCCGAGGACGCGCGGCGGGTCGCCGCCCAGCTCGGGATCCCGTTCTACGTGATGAACCTCGAGCGCGAATTCGAGGCCGGGGTGCTGGAGCCGTTCCTCGGGGCCTACCTCGGCGGCGAGACGCCGACGCCCTGCACCGACTGCAACACGACGGTGAAGTTCGGGGCGCTGCTGGGCCGGGCGCGGCACCTGTACAAGTGCGACGCGGTCGCGACCGGCCACTACGCGCGGCGGGTCGTCGGTGCGTGCGGCCGCGCGGAGCTCCACCGCGCCCGCGACGAGGAGAAGGACCAGACGTACTTCCTGTACGGCCTGCGGCAGGACCAGCTCGAGCACGCCCGGTTCCCGCTGGGCGAGCTGACGAAGCCGGAGGTGCGTGCCGTGGCCCGCGACCTCGGGCTCGCCACGGCCGACAAGCCCGAGAGCCAGGGTATCTGCTTCATCCCGGACGGCGACGTGCGCGGCGCGCTCCGCTCGCGCGCGGGCTGGGCGCCGGAGCCGGGCCCGATCCTCGACGCGGACGGGGCGCGGGTGGGGGAGCACGCCGGTGCCGCCGGGTACACGGTCGGGCAGCGGCAGGGCCTCGGCGTCGCGCTCGGCGAGCCGCGCTACGTCTCGCGGGTCGACCCGCGGTCGAACGTGATCACGCTGGCCCGCCGGGCCGACCTAGAGACCAGCTCGATCGAGGTCGAGGACGTCCGGTTCGTCGCGGGCGAGGCGCCGGACGCAGACGCATTCCGCTGCGAGGTCCGGGTCCGCCACCGCGGCGCGCTCGTGCCGGCAACCGTCCGTCGCGAATCTCGCTCCCGTGCCGGCTCCGCCGTTTCCGGCGGCTCCGCCGGCCGCGCGGCCTCCCGCTGGACGATCGAGCTGGACGCGCCCGTCTGGGCCGCGGCACCCGGCCAGGCCGCGGTCCTGTACGACGGCGATCGCTGCCTCGGCGGCGGCCGGATCGCGAGGCCGCCGGCACTGGCGGCCCTCACCGCGTGATCGGCCCGGCCCCGATCCTCGCCGCCATCGTCGGTCTGTTCCACGTCTCCGCCTACGTGTTCATCCGCGGCCGCGCCGGCGCGCGGCTGCCGTTCCTGCTCCTTGGGGCCGTGCTGGGCGCGTGGGCAGGGGACGCCGTCGGGGCGCGCCTCGGGATCGATCCGCTCCGCGTTGGCGAGTTCAACCTCCTGTTCGCCTCGCTGATGGCCTGGCTCGCGATCGGGCTGGTCGCGACGCTGGCGATCCTGCTCCCCGAGCGCACCGAGCCGCGCGAGCGCGAGGTCGTTACGACGACGGTCACCCGCCCCGGCCCGCCCTCGGAAGCGAACGCCGAGCCACAGGCGCCCGCATGACCCGACGGCAAGTCGCCCGCATGACCCGCCCGCAGGTCGCCGGCGTGACCCGCCCGCAGGTCGCCGGCATGACCCGAGCGCGCGGCACCCGCATGACCGGATCGCACGGCGCCAGGATGGCGGACGGACGATGATCGACCGAGCGGCCCGCTTCCTGAAGGACCTCCTGAACGGCACGAGCTTCCACCGCGGCCTCGCGCTCGGCGCCCTCGTCGGCGCGGCCATCGCCGGCTCGACCCTCTGGACCAGGGTTCGCGAGGCGCGGGAGGCACGCGACAAGGCCCGCCGCCCGTCGGCCGGTCGACCGCCCGACGACCTTCCCGTGGAGCTCCCCGGCGAGCCGCCGACCGAGCCGCCGACCGAGGCGGAGACCGTGCCGTCGAGCGAGCGGCCCGACACGGCGCCCTGACCCTCGTCGAGCGCGGAGCGGAGGTCCGCCTCGGCTAGACTTCCGCCGTGCAGAGCCGAATGTTCGAGCGCGATCCGCGGATCGCGTGGAAGTCCGCTGCCGAGGTCCGCCAGCGCTTCCTCGACTTCTTCGAGGAGCGCGGCCACACCATGGTCCCGAGTTCGAGCCTCGTGCCGGCCGGCGACCAGACGCTCCTGTTCGTCAACAGCGGCATGGTGCCGTTCAAGGATGCCCTCACCGGCGCCGAGAAGCGGTCCTATACGCGGGCCGTCAACTTCCAGCGCTGCCTCCGGGTCGCCGGCAAGCACAACGACTTCGAGGAGGTCGGGAGGTCGAGCCGCCACCACACCTTCTTCGAGATGCTCGGCAACTGGAGCTTCGGCGACTACTTCAAGCGCGAGGCGATCCACTGGGCCTGGGACTTCCTGACGAACGACCTCGGTATCCCGCCGGAGCGGCTCGCCGCGACGACCTACACCACCGACGACTTCGCGTTCGACGTCTGGAAGGACGAGATCGGGCTGCCGCCGGACCGGCTGGTCCGCTGGGGCGACTTCCCGAACGGCGACGAGAAGAACTGGTGGCGGATGGCCGACACCGGGCCGTGCGGGCCGTGCTCGGAGATCCATTTCGACCGCGGGGCCCACCTCAGCGAGGGTTCGGAGTGCGTGCCGGACCACTCCGAGAACTGCCCGCGCTGGCTCGAGATCTGGAACCTCGTGTTCATGGAGTTCGAGCTCCACCCGGATCGATCGCTCACGCCGCTGGCGGCGCCCGGCATCGACACCGGGATGGGCCTCGAGCGGATCGCGAGCGTCGTCCAGCAGGTCCCGTCGAACTACGACACGGATCTCTTCGCCGCGATCCACGAGCGGATGCGCGAGCTGTTCGGGCACGACCCGGACGCGTTCGAGGCCGAGCGGTTCAGCTACCAGGTCATCGCCGACCACTCGCGGGCGATCACGTTCCTCCTCGCCGACGGCGTCGTGCCGTCGAACGAGGGCCGCGGCTACGTCTGCCGGCGGATCATGCGGCGCGCGGTCCGGCACGGCCGGCTCCTCGGGCGCAGGGAGCCGTTCCTGGTCGAGGCGGCCAAGGTCGTCATCGACACGATGGGCGACTTCTACGGCCACCTGCGCGAGAACCGCGACGCGATCCTCGCGGGCATCGCGCGGGAGGAGGCGGCCTTCAGCCGGACGCTCGAGGCTGGCACGAACCTGCTCGAGGAGGCGCTCATCCCGCTGACCTCGGCGGAACGGGAGGTCGGGCGGAAGGCGGATTCGCTGCCGCCCGAGGCGCCCGTGCTGGCCGGCGAGGTCGCGTTCCGGCTCCACGACACGTTCGGCTTCCCGATCGACCTGACGGTCGAGCTGGCGGCCGAGTACGGCGTGCGCGTCGACCTCGAAGGCTTCCAGGTCGCCCTCGCCGAGCAGCGCGAGCGCAGCCGCTCCGGCACGAAGGCCGACAAGGCACGGGCCGTCGAGCAGGCGGCGATGTACGAGTCGATCCGGTCGCGCGTCGGCGACACGCAGTTCGTGGGCTACGAGACGACGAGCACCCACGCCCGGATCGGCGCGATCCTTCGCGACGGCACCGAATACCAGGACCTCGAGGCGAGGGCCGAGGCGGAGCTGCGGGTCGAGGCGGGGGCGGCCGCGGAGCTCATCCTCGACCGGACGCCGTTCTATCCCGAGGGCGGCGGCCAGATCGGGGACCGCGGCGTGATCCGGGGCGCCGACGGGAGCATCGTCTTCGAGGTCGAGGACACGCAGCGCGTCGCGGGCACCCAGCAGGCCGGGCTGATCGTCCACCGCGGAACGCTCCGCGCCAAAGTCGCCGTCGGCGACACGGTGGCCGCCGAGGTCGACGCCGACCGGCGTGCCCACACGATGCGCAACCACACCGGCACGCACCTGCTGCATCGCGCGCTGCGCAACGTCGTCGGCGAGCGGGCGAAGCAGGCCGGCTCGCTCGTCACGCCCGACTCCCTGCGCTTCGACTTCCCGTTCGAGCGAGGGCTGACCGCCGACGAGAGACGGGCGATCGAGGACGAGGTCCGGCGGATCGTCCGCGAGGACCGGCCGGTGACGATCGAATTCCTGCCGATGGCCGAGGCGATCGAGCGTGGCGCCGACGCGTTCTTCGACGAGAAGTACGGCGAGACGGTCCGGACGGTGCGGGTCCAGGACTACAGCTTCGAGCTGTGCGGCGGCACGCATTGCCGCGCCTCGGGGCAGATCGGGTCGTTCGTGATCACGGGCGAGCGGAGCATCGGCTCGGGGGTCCGGCGAATCGAGGCCCTGACCGGCGCGGGCGCCGACGCGTACCTTCGTGCGCGGCTGGACCTGCTGGACCGCGCGGTCGAGGCGGCCGGCGCGACGTCAGCCGAGGCGCTCCCGGATCGCGTGACCGCACTCCAGGCGGAGCTGAAGGAGACAAAGCGCAAGCTCCGCGAGGGCGGCGGAGCGTCGGGCGTGCCCAGGCCGGGCGACCTGCGCGACCGGCTCGAGTCGTTCGACGGCATCTCGATCGTCACGCTCGCCGCGCCGTTCGAGTCTCCGGACGCGATGAAGGGCTACGCCAAGGACGTGCGCTCCGCGCTCGGCGCGAACGTGATCGCGCTGGCCCTCGACGCGGACGAGCCGCAGGTCTTCGTGACGGCCGACGAGACGGCCGTGGCAAAGGGGGTCTCCGCCGGCGAGCTCGTCAAGCTCGCCGTCGGCGCGATCGACGGCAAGGGCGGCGGCCGGCCCGAGATGGCCCAGGGCCGCGGCACGAAGCGCGAGGGCGTGGCCGACGCGATCGCGGCGATCCGGGCCGCGACGCGGGAGGCGGTTGCCCGCCCCGGATGACCAGCCTGGCGCTCGTCGGTTGGTTCGCGATCGTGGCGGCGGTCGCCACGGTCGTCGGGGCGGTGGCCCTTCGGTCTCACGGGGTCGACCTCCTTCCTCGCGTACCTGGGCGCACTCCTCGCGGGCAGGCTCTCGATCCCGTGATCCGAGGGGAGCGATGACCGCCCTCCGCCGTCTCTGGACCCGTGACTCGGCGCCAGAGGCGCTGACCGCCTGCACGGCGCTCGACGTCGGGACGGAGTTCGCCAAGGCGCTCGTGTTCCAGATCGAGGGCGGGAAGGGCATCGTCAAGGGCGTCGGCCGGAAGCGCCAGGGGCTCGCGCACATGCAGTCGGGCACGGTCGCCGACATCTCGGCCGTCGTCGACAACTGCGCCGTGGCCCTCCAGGAGGCCGAGGAGATGGCCGGCTTCCGCCCCGAGCAGGTCATCATCGGCATCGCCGGCGAGCTGGTGAAGGGCTTCACGACGATCCTCGACCAGCAGCGCCCGCACGCCGACGCCCCGATCAACCAGGCCGAGCTCGGCAAGCTCATCGAGAACGTCCAGCGCCAGGCGATTCGCGAGGCCGAGCGGTCTGTGACCTGGGAGACGGGCCTCCAGAGCGTCGACGTCCGGCTGGTCCACGCCGCGGTGGTCGGCGCGTGGATCGATGGCTACGCGGTGACCAACCCGATTGGCTTCCAGGGCCGCAACGTCCGGATCGCGATCTTCGACGCGTTCGCGCCGCTGGTCCACCTCGGCGCCCTCCAGACCGTGGCCGCGAAGCTCGGCATGGAGCTGATCGCCGTCGTCGCGGAGCCGTACGCGGTCGCGCGGGTGCTCGATTCCGAGCAGGTGCGACAGGGCGGCGCGCTGTTCATCGACGTCGGGGGCGGGACGACCGACGTGGCGCTCGTGCGCCAGGGCGGGATCGAGGGCACGCGGATGTTCGCGCTGGGCGGCCGCGCGTTCACAAAGTCGATCGCTGACCGCCTGGAGCTGCCGTTCCCGCGCGCGGAGGCGCTCAAGGTCGACTACGCCCGCGGCATCGCCGGCGACCGGGAGGCCGAGGTGCGCGAGATCGTCGCCGACGACGTCGCGGTCTGGGCGGCCGGGGTCGAGCTGGTCATGGAGGAGCTCGCGGCCGGGGACCTCCTGCCGGGCCGGATCTACCTCTGCGGGGGCGGCTCCCGGCTCCCCGAGGTCGCCGAGGCGCTGCGGGACGAGGCGTTCGCGCGCCGGCTGCCGTTCGCGCGGCCGCCGGAGGTCGACCTCCTCGCCCCGGATCGGATCGTGACGATCCGGGATGACACGAGGCTGCTGGTCGACCAGCAGGACGTCACGCCGATGGGCCTGGCGTTCCAGGCGATCGAGCTCGGGACGTCAAACAACCCGCTCGACGCGTCGCTGCGGCGCGTGATCAAGGCGATGAAGCTCTGATGGCGGACGGGACGACGGCGCCGAACGAGCCGGGGGCGACGCCGCTCACCCTCGTCTACCTCGACGTCGACGACGAGATCACCTCTGCCGCCTCGCGGATTCGAGCGGCCGGTGCCGACGAGGTGGCGCTCGTCCTGCCGTTCGGCTCGCGCCTCGCCACCTCGCGCATCAACTTCCGGCTCCTGGCGCGCGAGGCGGGGCAGCGCGGGAAGAAGATCGAGATCATCACGGCCGACGCTTCGGCCCGTTCCCTTGCCGCCGCTGCAGGCTTGCCGGTGCACCCGTCCGTGTCCGCCTTCGAGGCGCACCGCTCCGGCGTCGATCCGGAGGCGTTGGGCGCGGGCGATGCCGGGGGAGCGGGCGGGAACGGCGCGGGTCCGGCGGCCGCGGGTGGCACGGCGCCGAGCGTCGCCACTGCCACGGCCGCGGGCATCGGCGGGGCCGCCGCCACAGGTGTCGTCGCGCGATCCGGCGAACCGCTGCCGCTCCCGACTCCAGACCTCGACGACACGAGGAGCCGCGTCCTCTCCGGCCCGCGCCGGAAGCCACAGCAGGTCCCGCTGGTCGGGCCGCCGCGTCCCCCGATCCGGCCCGCGATCGCGATCGCGGTCGGGCTCGCCGTCGTGGTCACCATCATCGCGGGCGGCCTCCTGGCCCTCGAGCTCCTGCCCGAGGCCCGGATCACCCTCCACCCGCGCGCCGAGGCGATCGGCCCGATCGACCTCCTCGTCGAGGCTCGCGAGGACGTGTCGAGCCCCGACCCGGCGAAGCTGACGATCCCCGCCGAGCGCTTCACGTTCCCGCTCGAAGCCGAGGACACGTTCCCGGCGACCGGCCTGCGCGTCGAGGACACCAAGGCCCGGGGCCACGTGACTTTCTCGAATTTCGACACCGGCCGGGCCAACCGGATCGACGCCGGCTCGATCGTCTCGACCGAATCGGGCATCGAGTTCGTGACCCTCGCGACCGTGACCCTGCCAAACGCGACGATCCAGTTCCCGTTCACGATCGTGCCGTCGACCAGCAGCGTGGAGGTCGAGGCGGTCGTCGCCGGCCCGAGCGGTAACGTCGGCAACAACACGATCGTGGTCGTGCCGCGCGGCGAGAACCGCCGGCTGCTCCAGGTCACCAACGTCGAGGCCACCAGCGGAGGCGCGCACAACGAGATCACGATCGTCAGCGTCGCGGACGTCGAGGCTGCGCAGGACGTGCTCCTCGGGGCGCTCCTGGACGACCTCGACGCGTCGGTCGCGGCGCGCGAAGGCATCCCGGAGGGCGTGACGATCTTCGAGGCGACGGCGGCGGCCGGCGAGGCGCAGTGGTCGGTCGACCCGGCGACGCTCGTCGGCACGGAGGTCGAGGTGTTCCAGCTCGGCGCGACCGCGGAGGGCAGCGTGCTCGGCGTCGACCCGGCGCCAATCGAGGCGCTCGCGGAGGCGCAGCTCGCCGCCCGGGTCGACGAGGGCTGGTCGATCCAGGAAGGAAGCGTCGACGTCCAGGTCGGGCTGCCGGACGCGGTCGCCGGGACGATCACGTACCCGGTGCGGGTCGGCGCGACGCAGGTCCGCGACGTGGACGTCGACGCGCTCCTCGCGGCGATCCGTGGGCTCGGCATCCCGGAGGCGCGGGCGCTGCTCGAGGACTACGGCGACGTGGTCATGGAGGTCTCGCCGGACTGGGTGACGACGATCCCGACACGCGCGGACCGGGTCACGCTGGAGCTCGGCGCGCCGCAGCCGTCGGAGGCGCCGTGACGACGCGAGGCACGGCGCGGGGAGCCGGCACGGCGCGGGGAGCCGGCA
>DATLYV010000074.1:0-14014 GCA_035574535.1 Binatia bacterium | reverse complement strand
CTATTCCGTCGTGCCCTCGGCCGGCGGCTACCCGTCGGTCATCTCACTCGTCGCGGGAGCGGTCTACGGCGACGGCTCCGTGCTGCACATCGTCTTCCTCGTCGCGACCATGCTGATCCTGTTCCTCGCCGCGAACACCTCGTACAACGCCTTCCCGCGCCTCGCGGCGCTGCTGGCCATCGACGGCTACATGCCGCGCCAGTTCTCGTTCCGGGGCGACCGGCTGGCGTACTCGTGGGGCATCGTGCTCCTCGCCGGCGTCGCCGCGGCGCTCGTCGCCGTGTTCGGCGGGACCACGACGCTCCTCATCCCGCTCTACTCCGTCGGTGTCTTCATCTGCTTCTCGCTGTCGCAGACGGGCATGGTTCGCCACTGGCTCCGGCGGAGGGATCCCGGCTGGCGACGCCGGCTCGCGATCAACGCGCTGGGCGCCATCGTGACCACCATCGTCCTCGGGATCGTGACGTACGAGAAGTTCGCGCACGGCGCGTACCTGGTCGTGATCCTCATCCCCCTGCTCGTGGGCGTAATGCTGTTCATCCACCGGCAGTACCGGAAGTCGGCGGAGCAGCTGACGATCGACCCGGCCGTCGTCATCCCGCCGCCGCGGCGCGAGGACCGGGTCATCGTTCCGGTCAGCGGCATCAACCGCGCCGTCGTGCAGGCTGTCAACATCGGGCGCTCCGTCGGTCCGAACGTCCGCGCCGTGATGGTCGCTGCGGATGCGGCGCACGCCCTGCGCGTCCGCGAGGACTGGGAACGTCGGTTCGAGGACGTACCCCTGGACATCATCGAGACCGACGCGCCGATCCTCGTCCCGCCGATTCTTGAGTACCTCGACTACCTGGACGGCACGTGGCCGCTCGGCAAGGCCGCTCCCGTCACCTTCGTCATCGTCCCCGAGTTCGTCGCCCGGCATTGGTGGGAGCGCGGCCTCTACAACCAGTCGGCGCGTCGGCTTCGTGCCGCGCTGCTGGGCCGGCCGCACACGGTCGTCATCGACATGCCGTACTGGCCGCACGCTCGTCCCGCCGGAGCGGCGACACCCGCCTCCGGATGAGTTCGGCCGCGTGGCTGGTGCTGCTTTGTTCCCGCCACAGCGTCCTTCCGTCAGGTCGGCGACCGCTCCCTCGTGGCGAGGGAAGCCGCCCACCGGCCGCGCACCCGAGCCGGCCGCGTGGCCGCTCGCGCCTCGCGATCGTCGTCACGAGCTGGAGCTGGCTGCGATCGCCCGACCCGTGGGCAGGCGTCACGGCGCCCGGCGACGAGGACGACCGCCAGGTCCGCGTGCGATCCTCTGCGAATGCACGCTTGCCTGGTCTGCGCCCCCTCGTGAGCGAAGGGCAACCGACGCGCGACGGGGGACCGGCGCGACAGCTGAAGGGTCGGAAGCTCGGCGACCGGCGGGTCCGAGTCGAGCGGCCGCACTCGATGTACTTCCGGTACACCGGCGAGGGCACCCTCGTGGCGAAGGAGGCTGCGTCGGTGCCGCGTACCGCCGGCGGTCGGATCTTCGCCCGGGTGCGCTCAGTCCTGTTCGGGCGCCCGCTGTCCATCCACGAGGAGATCACCGAGCGCCTGTCGAAGACGAAGGCCCTCGCGATCTTCTCCTCCGACCCGATCAGCTCGTCCGCGTACGCGACCGAGGAGATCCTCCGCGTGCTGGTGCTCGCGGGCGCGGGCGCGCTCTTCCTGAGCCTCCCGGTCGCCGCCGGCGTGGCGTTCCTGCTGGCCACGGTGGCAATCAGCTACCGCCAGATCGTCCACGCCTACCCCTCAGGCGGCGGCGACTACGCCGTCGCGCGCCGCAACCTGCCGATGCTCGGCTCGCTCATCGTGGCTGCGGCGCTGCTCGTCGACTACGTCATGACGGTCGCGGTTTCGACGGCGTCCGCCGCCGAGCAGGTCATCTCGGCAGTCCCATGGCTGCACGACTGGAAGCTCGTGATCGGCGTCGTCGCGATTGTCCTGATCACGATCGGCAACCTCCGCGGGCTCCGTGAGTCGGGCAACATCTTCGCAATCCCGACGTACCTGTTCGTCGTGTCCGCGCTCCTGATGATTGCGATCGGGGTCTTCCGGGTCGTCGTCAACGGCGAGGGCGCGCAGCCGGTCCTCGAGGACCAGGGGGCACCCGACCTGCTTTCCGGTGTCGGGATCCTGCTGCTGATCCGGGCGTTTGCCTCCGGATCCGTGGCGCTCACGGGGACCGAGGCGATCGCCAACGGCGTGCCGGCATTCAAGCCGCCGGAGCCGAAGAACGCGGCCACGACGCTCGGGGTGGTGGCTGCGCTCCTCGCGTGCCTCTTCCTCGGCATCACCTTTGTGGCGTCGTCGTTCGGGATCCTGCCGACCGAGCCCGGCGAGCCGCCGAAGACGGTCATCAGCCAGGTCGCGGAGGTGATCTACGGCGAGGGGACGCTCTTCTTCTACCTCTTCCAGACGTTCACGGCCCTGATCCTCTTCCTCGCCGCGAACACCTCGTACAACGCCTTCCCGCGGCTGGGCGCGATCCTCGCGCAGGACGGCTACATGCCCCGCCAGTTCGCGTTCCGCGGCGACCGCCTGGCGTTCACCTCTGGCGTGGTCATCCTGTCGATCGTCGCGACGGCGCTGATCCTGGCCTTCAACGGCGAGACCCACGCCCTGATCCCGCTCTATTCGGTCGGCGTGTTCATCGCCTTCACCGTCGGGCAGTCGGGGATGATCGTCCACTGGCTGCGTGAGCGGCCGCCCGGGTGGGAGTGGCGGCTCGCGATCAACACCTTCGGCTGCTTCCTGACCGGCCTCGTCGCGGTCGTGGTGATGATTGCCAAGGCCCCGACGTCGCTCCTCGTCATCGTCGTCATCCCCGTGCTCGTCGGCGTCATGCTGTTCATCCATCGGCAGTACGAGGCGTCGGCGAAGGAGCTGGCGATCCCGCCTGACAAGGTCATCCGCGGGCCGCATCGCGAGGAGCGGGTCATCGTGCCGGTGCCGGGCATCAACCGTGCGGTCGTCCAGGCGGTCAATGTGGCGCTGTCGATCGACCCGGACGTCCAGGCGGTCCTGATCTCCGACGACCCCGAGGAGGCGGCCGCGATCCGGGCCCGCTGGGAGCGCCAGCTGCCGAGGGTGCCGCTCGTGACGGTGGAGTCGCCGTATCGTGCGCTCGTCGCACCGCTGCTCGCCTACCTCGATGTCCTCGACCGGGCGTGGCCGGCCGACAAGGAGGCCCCGGTCACGTTCGTGGTCATCCCGGAGTACGTGGCCCGGAGCTGGTGGGAGCGGATCCTCTACAACCAGTCGGCGAAGCGACTGCGCCAGGCGCTCCTCGGCCGCCCGCACACCGTGGTCGTCAACGTGCCGTACCGGCGCGAGGCACCGGAGGCGGGTAGCGCGCCGGCCGCCTGATCGGCACCCGGCGGCGCGCGAGGGCCGCGGCGGCGCGTTCCCGTGGATCCGGGTAGGGTGGAGGCCGCCGCGAATCCACGGAGGCCATCCGATGACCACGTCCTTCGAATCGACTGGCGCGCGCGACGCGACGACGGCGCCGATGCCGAGCCCGGCGTTCATGCTCGCCGCCGGGGCGACGGCCGCGCTGGTCATGGGCGGGCTGGCGCGACTGCTCCGCCGCTAGCCGGGCGC
The DNA here is from genome assembly GCA_035574535.1 of Binatia bacterium. Lineage (GTDB taxonomy): Bacteria > Chloroflexota > Limnocylindria > Limnocylindrales > CSP1-4 > UBA5189. The sequence goes on along the minus strand of DATLYV010000074.1, from coordinate 10,387 downwards.
CGGTCACGCCCGAACGAATCGCCGTGGCCGGCACGTCGCCACCCCCGCCGCGGATCGAGCCCGGGCCGGGGCAGGAATCGGTCTGGGACTACCCACGGCCGCCGCGCGTCGAGCCGGTCCCGGAGATCGTCCGCGTCGTCGTGGACGGCATCGAGGTCGCGGCCTCGCTGGAGGCGCTTCGCGTCCTCGAGACGGCCGGCGCGCCCGTCTACTACCTGCCCCGCGAGGACGTCCTGGTCGACGTCCTGCGCCCGTCGACTCGACTTACCGTGTGCGAGTGGAAGGGCGTCGCCACGTCCTGGTCGATCGTCGTGCCGGCCGGGCGACCGCGCGTGAACGCGGCCTGGTCGTACGAGCGCCCGAAGCCCGGCTACGAGTCGATCGCTGGATACCTCGCCTTCTATCCCGGCTTGGTCGACGAGGCGTGGCTCGGTGCCGAGCGCGCGACGCCGCAGCCGGGCGGCTATTACGGCGGCTGGGTCACGTCCCGGGTCGTCGGGCCGTTCAAGGGCGAGCCTGGCTCGGAGGGCTGGTAGCGGGCGGCGGGCACGCCGGGCGGATCAGCGTGGGAGCGCAAGGTGCGTCGCGCCGCTGAGGTCGACGCGGCGGCCGGACGGCGTCTCGACGATCCGCAGCACCACCTCGGTGCACGTGGGACAGCGCACCACGACGCCCGGGCCGCGCATGTAGACCCGAAGTGCCCCGACGACGCTCCGCGTCCCGCAGTGGGCGCAACGCTCCTCCATCGCCGTGACGTCCCGTCCGAAGACCTCGAGCAGCAGGCCGCCGATGGCGTTCGCGTCGACCGTCAGGCCGACCACCGGGTCGCCGCGCATCGCGGCCGTCCGTTCCTCCATGGTCTGGGCCCTCACGTCCCGGTCGGGCCGAAGCGCTCGGTCCGGATGCGGTCCGGCGGCAGCCCGAGCCTGACGAGGCAGTTCGCGACCGTCTCGACCAGGGCCGTCGGGCCGCACGCGTACGCGCGGGCCGACGCGCCCAGGGGCTCGAGCACCTCGGCCAGCATCGCCTCGTCGATCCGGCGGCCGTAGCCCGTCCAGCCGTCGGGCTGGCGCCGGGTCAGCGTGTGCAGCACCTCGAGGCCGTCGCCCGCCGCGGCCAGCCGGTCGAGCTCGTCACGGTAGATGATCTCGTCCGGCCCCCGCGACGAGAACAGCAGCCGGGCCGGCACGCGCGAGCCGGCGCGGGCCCGATGCCGGACCATCGCCATCAGCGGCACGACGCCCGAGCCGCCCGCGACGAGCAGCAGTGGCCCGCCGAGCGACGCCTCCCAGACGAAGTAGCCGCCGATGGGACCGCGGACCTCGAGCCGGTCGCCCGGGATGACGACCTCGTGCAGGAACGGCGAGACCTCGCCGCCCTCGATCCGCTCGACGGTGATGTCGACCTCGCGCGCCCGCTCCGGCTCCGAGGCGATCGAGTACGACCGCTCGACGCTGTAGCCGTCCTCGGCCGTCAGCCGGAGGTCGACGTGCTGGCCGGGTCGATGGCCGGCCCAGGCCGGCAGCGAGAGCGTGAAGGTGCGGACGGTCGGCGTCTCGGCGCGCACGGCAGCGACCGTCGCGAGCTGCCAGTCCAGGGTCCGTCGCGCGGGGGCGGCGGCGGCGTCAGTCACCCGAGTACCGCTCTTCCAGCCACTGATCCCCACGGTTGTGATAGCCGAGGGACTCCCAGAAGCCGGGCTCGTCGTGGTCCAGGATGCGGAGACCGCGGATCCACTTCGCGCTCTTCCAGAAGTAGCGCCCCGGAACGACGAGCCGCGCCGGGCCGCCGTGCTCCGGCGCGAGCGGCCGGCCGTCGTGCTCCCAGGCGACGAAGGCCTGGCTGTTCAGCACGTCCGCGAGCGGCAGGTTCGTCGTGTAGCCACCGTCGCAGTACGCGACGACGAACGCGGCTCGCTCGTCCAGCGTGACGTTCTCGAGGAGCGTGTCGACGCTCACGCCGTGCCAGCGCATGTCGAGGTGTGTCCACTTCGTGACGCAGCTGATGTCGACGACCCAGTCCCGGCTCGGGAGGGCGAGCAGCTGCTCCCACGTCCACTCGACCGGGCGGTCGACGAGGCCCTCGATGCGGAACGACCAGCGGTCGAGCGGGGTGCGCGGCGTGGGTCCGGCGGACAGCACCGGGAAGTCGTCGGTCAGGTACTGGCCGGGCGGGGTCCGGCGGCGTCGCTCGTCGGGCGACAGGTTCGCCGCGTCGCGGCCGGCGTCGCGCCGTCCGACGAACCCCCGGGTCACGAATCGCTCACCCATCGGCACCTCCGGCGCTCCTGGCACTGGCCCCGAGCATTCTGGCATCCGCCCGATGTCCGGGACATGACACAGCGGCGCGTTCGAAACGAGGCCGCAACCCTCCTCCGCGCGCTGCAACCGGCCTGCCGCGCGCGCGGTGGGACGCTGGGCGGAGACGAACACGGGTCGGAGGAACCGATCGGTCGCAGGGCGTCGAGGCCGCGGACCACGACAAGGAGGCCCACGTCCACGACCGCTCCGCGCCCAACAAGGAGGGCCGATCCATGGCCACGCTGACCGAGAAGGACCGGGACGAGCTCCGGTCGGACCAGTTCGCATACGTCGACAGCAAGGGCGGCGAGCACCTGCCGATCAACGACGAATCGCACGTCCGGAACGCCATGGCGCGCTGGAACCAGACCGAGTTCGAGAGCGCCACGGCGAAAGAGGAGGCGCGGAAGAAGATCCTCCGGGCGGCGAAGCGCCACGACATCGAGGTCGACGAGGACTCGAGCGTGGCGAAGGGCTAGGCCGGCCCCTCGATCCCGATCGCGATCCGGGCCGCCCGAACGAGCCGGCCCGGGGCCCGGGTCAGGAGCGCCCGCTCCGCCTGCTCGAGCCACGACGCCGGCCGGCCGATCGCCGCCGACGGCGGCCCCGCCGGGACGACGTGGAGCGTGCCCTCGGTCCGGAGGACCTTGTGGCTCGCGCTGCCGTCGGGTCGACGCGTGAAGCGCAGGTCGACGCTCGCTCGGCCGATCCGGACGTTCCGCAACGTCAGCTCCGGGATCGACTGCGGCAGCCGTGGCCGGACGAGCGCGAGGATCTGCAGCGGCGCGAACGGGTACAGCCCGAGGACGATCTGCAGCATCGACACCACGGCCGAGGCCGACCAGGCCTGCGGTGAGCAGGCGTTTGGGTAGGGCGACGGCGGCACGCCGGGCTCGCGGCGGTGGCCGGTCAGCAGCTCTGGCAGGCGGCCCTCCGGCGATGCCGCGGCGGCCTCGAAGAACGCCGTCGCCAGTCGGTCGAGGTGCTCGTTGAGGCCGTAGCGCTTGAAGCCGAGGGCAAACGTCGCGTTCTCGACCGGCCAGACCGTGCCGAGGCGGTAGCCAAGCGGGTTAAACGACGGGTGCTCGGCCGACAGCGTCCGGACGCCCCAGCCGTTGAACAGGTCCGGCGCGAGCAGCCGGTCGGCGACGAGGCGGGCGTGGTCCGGAGGCACGATCCCGGTCGCCAGCGCGTGCCCCGGGTTAGAGGCGATGGACGTGACCTGGTCGTCCTCGCCGTCGAGGGCGCGCGCGTAGAAGCCCTCGCGGGGCATCCAGAAGGCCGCGTGCCAGCTCGCGCGCAGTGCCTCGGCGCGCCGAAGGAGCGCATCGCCGGCCCTCTCGTCGCCCAGCGCGATCTCGACCTCGGCCAGGCGCTGCAGCGCGAGGAAATGGAACGCCTGCTCCTCGACCGTCGCGATCGCGCCCCGGACGAGCCTGCCGTCGGCGTGCCGGATCGCCTCGTCCGAGTCCGTCCAGGCCTCGTTCGCGAGGCCGGCCGGCGAGCGCCGCTCGGTCCGGACGAAGCCGCGCGAGTCCTGGCTCCGCTCCGCCCAGGCCACGGCCTTCCGGGCCGCGTCGCGGAAGCGCCGGAGCAGCGCGTCGTCGCCGGTCCAGTGCCACAGCTCACTCAGCCCGGTCAGGAACAGCGGCGGCATGGTCTGCGAGCCGTCGGATGCGTCGCGCGGCGAGAGACCGAGCATCGAGACGGGCCCGCGACGGAGCTCCTGGAGCATCTTGCCCGGCGCCGCGTCGCGCCACGGGTCGTCCTCCGCCGCCTGGGTTGCCGCGGTCACCTCCAGCGCGCCTCGCAGCGCGGCGGTCCCGGCCATCGCCGACTGCCAGCCGCTCGTGATCGCGTCGCGCCCGAAGAAGCCGGTGAGGGTCGGGACGCCGGCGTTGAGGATCCAGCCGGGCTTGCGCACGCCGTCCGGCGTCTCGAGGAGATCCTTCTCGAGGTCGTCGTTCCGGAGCGCGAAGAGGTCGTCCAGTGCCCGCTCGACCGGCTGCCGGAGCCGTTCCGGCGCCTCCAGCCGCGGCCGCGAGATGCGCCACGCCGTCCGGGCCTGGGCGCGCGACCCGCCATCGACGAGCGCGGCCGGCCCGCCCGGCGAGCGCCATGCGCCGCCCACGCGCGAGCTGACGCGCACGACGATCGTCGTCGCCGCCCGTGGCCCGATCGACAGCTGCGCGGTGAAGCCCTCGTCGGACACGTCGACCGGGACCTGGGGGCTGCCTCGTCCGGCCAGCAGCCAGACGCGCACGGCGCGCTTGAAGCGTTGCCCGTCGCGGCGGGCTTCGTAGCGGAGCTCGAGCGAGCGCTGGCCGAGTCGCGCCGTCACCTCGCCCTTCTGGCGCCGCTCGCGCCCGACCTCGGCGGTGTCGGCGAAGTCGGCGTCGACCTCGAGCCGGAGCCGGCCGCGCCATTCGAGCGCGGACCGGTTCGTGATCTCCCAGCGGTCGAGCATGCCGGCGCCGACGCGGCGGTCGAGGCGGATGTCGAGCGCGTCCTCCGGGAGGACGGGGCCGGCCGCCGATCCGCCCCCGCGCAGCAGTCGATAGCGACCGACCAGCGTGTCCGCCTCGGGCTGGGCAATCGAGACGATCTCGGGCGCGCGGTCGTCGAGCCTCAGGCGGAGGCGCGACAGGATCCGCGTGTCGTAGTCGAACAGGCCCGTCGAGTCGGTTCCGATCGCGCCGTCGGCGGCGGCGCACAGCACGGTATACCCGCCATGGAGGACGAGCGACGTCGGTGCCTGGACGAGCGGCGATCCGTGCCCGCCGCCGGCCCTCGTGAGCCGGGGCAGCGTGCTACGTCACCCGGCTCGTGCGCTTGCCCTCGAGCCAGGCCGTGGGGGGCGCGATGCCAATTCCGATGAGGCCGAACACGATGGCAGGATATCCGCGCCGACCCGGGAGGGCCCGCGATCAGCCGGCCGTCCGCTCCTTGGCGCCGGGCAGGGCGACGGACGCCCGGCCCACGCCGTCAGCGCCTTCGGTCCCGTGGCCGTCGAGGCCGGAGGCTCCGTCGAGCAACCCGGCCTGCTCGACCCGCTCGGCCTCGCGCCGCTCCGATTCGCGCGCGACCGAGCGATGGCGCCGCGCCCGCCCGAGGTCCGCGACGGGCGCGATCCTTACGGTGCCGCCCGCGTCGGCGGCGCGGGACGCGCCAACCGTCCGCTTCGAGGCGGCGGACACCGCCGAGGCATTTGGCGCGGCCTCCCGGCCGGGCCCTACAGCGACCTTCGGCTCCGGCAGAGCCTCCGCCGGGACCTTCTGCTCGAGCAGCTTGAGATACGCCTGCTCGTAGCGCGAGAGCATCCGCTCGACGGAAAACCGGCCACGGGCGTACGCGGCGATGCGCTCGCGCCGCAGCCCGGCGACGCGGTCGATCGCCAGGATCGCCTCGTGGACGTCGTCGACCAGGTAGCCCGAGAGGCCGTGCTCGACCGTCTCGGTCACGCCGCCGGCGCGCCGCGCGATGACCGGCGTCCCGGTCGCCATCGACTCGATCGCGACGAGCCCGAACGGCTCCGGCCACGCCCCGAGCATCAGGGTCGCGTAGGCGCCGGCCATCAGCCGGTCGCGCTCCTCGCCGTCGACCTCGCCCCGCCAGTCGACGATGCCCTCGGCGATCGCCGGCTTCACGACCGCCTCGAAGAGGTCGATCTCCTCGCGGTCGTAGACCTTGGCCGCCATGACCAGGCGCATGCCGGTCCGGCGGGCCACCTCGATCGCCTCGACGATGCCCTTGTCGTGCGAGACGCGGCCCACGAGCAGGAGGTAGCCGCCGGGGTTGGGCGACATCGGCGTGTGCGTGAAGTCCAGCCCGTGGTGGATCGTGGCGATCCAGTTCGCGTCAGGGTTCCAGCGGCGCTGGCTCTCGCTGATCGCCACGAGCGGCACGTCGGGCATGAGGTCGATGAGCTCAGCGACGCCGCCGACGTCGACGCGCTTGTGGAGGGTGCTCAGCACCGGCGTGCCGCAGTGGCGGGCCATCAGGAAGCCGGCCTGTTCGACGTGCGAGTGGATGACGTCGAAGCGCGCGGCCTGCTCCCAGGCCAGCGCCACGGACATCTCGAGGTAGGCCGTCAGGTCGCCCTTGAGGTTGCGGCTCCAGAGCGAGTGCGGGACAACGGGCACGACCGCACAGGGCAGGTCGGAGTCGCCCGACGCGAAGACCGTGACCTCGTGGCCACGCTCGTGCAGCCCGATGGCGATCGCCGCGACCACGCGCTCGGTGCCGGCGTATCCCTTCGGCGGGATGCGCACCAGGGGCGGTGCGACGATGCCGATCCTGAGGGGCTTCGTCAGTGCGGTTCCACCATCCATGGTTCCTCCCTGTTCTGCTTGGTCTGCATCGAGCTCTGGTGCCTGACTTCAGCAGTGCTCGAACGCTTCGTTCGAACGTCTCGTTCGACCTCGACGCCCGGGCGTCGGGTGGGTCGGCGGCCCGGGAGCGCAGGCGGCCGCCGATTCGGGGCGCGCTCTCGTGCGCCCCAGCGGCCCGGGGACGCTGCGAGTCGCCGTGCGTCCGCGCGCGCTCGACCCTCGGTCGACCGGCGTCTCGGGGGCGGGACCGGCCGGACATGCCGGCCAGGCCTGGGGCCCCGGCGCCAAGGCGGATGCCCGGCGGCCCATCGAGCGGGCCCTTTGGAAGTCGCCCACGAGCCTGGGCGTCCCCACCATCCTAAACCGAACCCCCGGGTGTTATGTCCCTGCAAGGATCCGACCGCGGCCGCTGCAGGCGCTTTTCGGCGGGGCGGTCGGGGATTGCCTTCGCATCGCAACCGCCGTCGGCCCGGTCGTGTCAGCGGATCCGGTGGGTCGCCGCCGGACGCGGATCGCGCTGGCTCGGCGAGAGGTCCGGCACCAAGGGGCCAGAATCCAGGCGGAGCCCTGCCGGCACGACGACAGGGCCCCGATGGTCGAGAAGAGATACGCAGCGCCGTCGGGATCGGATGCGGCGCGGCGATCGGATGCGGCGCCAGGCGCCGATCAACTGCGCGCGTGGGCTCCGCCCATGATCCCTCGCGCGGCCGACGCAAAATCGGCACCGCGCGCCCCTAACGCGGAGCCCGTTTCCTCGTTATCCACGGGTGCAGGCCCCGAGGCATGCGACGTCGTTCCCCCGGCGACGGACGCGCCGCCGGGGCTGCTCCTTTTCCCGGAGATCGGCGTCGGGCCGTGACGGTCGTGAGGCGGCTGGACTCCTCCGTCAGGCCTGGACGTCGGCGCCGGGCCAGGTATCGGACAGGAGGTAGCCCTCCGGAAAGGGGTCGGTCGGGTCGACGAGCACCCGGGTCACGCCCGTGATCCAGGCGCTGCCCCGGATCGCCGGGACGATCGCCGGCCGGCCGTCCCCGAGCCGGGTCTCGCGGACGATCCGGCCCTCGAACGTCGAGCCGATGACCGACGCGTGGGTCATCACGTGGCCCACGTGCATGCGACCGCGGGCGTGGAGCGCCGCGATCCGCGCCGAGAGCCCCGTCCCGGTCGCCGATCGGTCGAGCCGGCCCGGCGCCACGACGACGGCGTTCTTCGAGACCCGCCCGTTGCCCTGCCAGGGCTCGGCGATCTGGACGATCGAGACGCCGGCGATGCCCGGGTTGTCGGGGTGCGCGACCGGCAGCTGCTCCCGCGCCGCGAGCCGAATCCGCTCGCCGACGAGCGACAGGTCGCGCGCCTCCGAGGGCACCAGCTCGAACCCGAGCGCCGCCGCGTCGGCGATCGCGTAGAACATCCCGCCGTAGGCGACGTCGACCGTCAGCGTCCCGAGTCCATCAACCTCGAGCGGCGCGTCGAGGCGGTCCGCGAAGCACGGAACGTTCTCGATCTCGATCCACTCCGCCCTGCCGTCGCGGCAGCCGGCGGTGATGTCGACCGGGCCGCCCGGCGCCTCCAGGCGGAAGGTGGTGACCGGCTCGCGCATCGGCACCATCCCGGTCTCGAGGAGGACCGTCGCAACGCAGATCGTGTTCGAGCCCGACATGGGCGGGTACTCGGTCGGCTCCATGATCACGTAGCCGAAGGCGCAGTCGTCGCGGAGCGCGGGCAGCACGATGTTCGCGTGGACCGCGACGCTCCCGCGGGGCTCGCGGAGGAGCAGGCGCCGGATCGAGTCGTCGGCGCGCAGCGCCTCGCGCTGCTCGAAGACCGTCGCGCCAGGCGGTGGCTCCACGCCCGCGACGACCACGTTCCCGATCTCGCCGCCCGCGTGGCACCCGACGACGGTCAGCGCCGGCCGGGCAGGCCGCCACCGGATCGCCACGAGCGGGTCCGGCGCATCGAACGTCATGACCGCGATGATGGCGTCGCGCGCGGCGCCGCGCCACGCCGCCGCCGCGGCGGGTCGGTCAATGACCTCGTTCTGGGCCTCGCCGTAGAGCGAGACCCACAGCTCGCCCCACTCGTCGTCCAGGCGGACCTTGATCAGCGGGGTCCTGCTCGGCGAGGTCGTTCAGCGCCTCCCGGCGTGTCCAGAATGTTGACGGTCAGGTCATCGATCGCAAACGATGCGACCGCAGACTGGATCGTGATGCCGCGCTCTCGATCGAGGGCGAGCGTGTCGGTCTGGGTCGTGCCGTCGTCGACGAAGCCGGCCGGCGGATGACGCCGGCCTCGAAGAGCAGGCGCTCGGTGAGGGTGGTCTGACCGGCGTCGATGTGAGCGAGGATGCCGAGGTTCAGGGTGCGCATCGCGAGACGTGCCGCGGCTGCAGGCCGGCCCGGCGCACGCTTGACGGAGAGTTGTTGATGCCCGCTGATCCCTTCGCGCGCACGCCGGCGATCGTCGCCCGGCCGTACGGCTCCGCCGCGATCCGCCTGGAGGAGCTCGACGCCGTCATCTTCGACATGGACGGCGTCGTCACCGACACGGCCTCCGTGCACGCCCGGGCGTGGAAGCAGCTGTTCGACGCGTACCTGGCGGAGCGCAGCCGGCGCTCCGCCGAGCCGTTCCGCCCGTTCGACATCGACCGCGACTACCGCGAGTACGTCGACGGCAAGCCGCGCTACGACGGCGTGCGCGACTTCCTTCGCTCGCGCGGCATCCTGCTGCCGGAGGGCACGCCGGACGACCCGCCGGAGAGCGAGACGGTCCGCGGCCTCGGCAACCGCAAGGACGGGCTGTTCCTCGCCGAGGTCCACGAGAACGGGGTCGAGCGCTACCCGGGGACGGTCGCGCTCGTGCGGTCCCTGCGCGAGGCCGGCGTCAAGGTGGCCGTCATCTCGGCGAGCCGCAACCTCCGCCGGGTCCTGCGGGCGAGCGGCCTCGCAGAGCTGTTCCCGGTCCAGGTGGACGGCGTCGAGGCGGAGCGCCTCGGGCTCGCGGGCAAGCCCGACCCGGCGGTCTTCCTCGAGGCGGCGCGCCGGCTCGGCGTGGACCCGTCGCACGCGGCGGTCATCGAGGACGCGCTCGCCGGGGTCGAGGCGGGGCGTAGGGGCGGCTTCCGGCTCGTCGTGGGGGTCGACCGCACGGGCCACGCGGAGGAGCTCCGGGCGCGCGGCGCGGACATCGTGGTCCGCGACCCCGGGGAGCTGCTGGCGTGGCGGACCCCGCCGGCCGGCGACAGCGGGCTGCCGTCGCCGACGACCGACCTCAGTTGGATCATCGAGGTGCTGGGCTACGACCCGCTCATCGAGCGCGACGTCGAGTCCTGGCTGACGGTCGCGAACGGCCGGGTCGGGACGCGCGGCAGCCTCGAGGAGGCGTCCGAGGAGGCGACGCACACCGTCGACGTGGCCGGCGTCTTCGGCGGGACCGGCAGCGACCGGCTGCCCGTGTCGGGTCCCGTCTGGATCTGGCTGCGTCCGCGCATCGGCGAGGAGGTGCTGGACCTCGATCGCGGGCTCGTGCTCGAGCACCGCCGCATCCTGGACCTGCGCCAGGGCATGGTCTTCCGCCACTGGCGCCAGCGGCTCCGGAGCGGTGTCGAGGCGACCTTCCGGTCGGTGCGGTTCGCGTCGCTCGCGGACCGCGACGTGCTGCTCCTCCGGGCCACGCTCGACCTCGGGCGGGGCGGGGCAAGCGCGGGCGGAGGGGCGAACGGTGGGGCGAACGGCAGGGAGAACGACGGGGCGAACGGGA
>DATLYV010000073.1:0-8036 GCA_035574535.1 Binatia bacterium | reverse complement strand
CGACGCGCGCCGACCCGACCGGGGTGCCGACCACCATCGGGACCGGGCCGGCGCCGGAGCCGACCGGCGGTCCCTCCGCGGTCCCGGCGCAGGGGCAGCCAGAGGCGCCCGAGGAACCCGGCGCCGAGCGCGGCGCGACGGGGCCCCAGCTCCGCCGGTTCATCAAGAGTCGCGCCTACGTGCCGATGCACGAGCTGCGCCGCCGCTTCGGCATCGACGGCCAAGACGACGAGGTGACGGCGGTCGACCTCGAGAATCGCCGCGTCTTCGTCGGGCTGCCGCAGCGCGAGGGCCAGCTGCTCGGGGAGCTGCTCCGTGGCGGCGACATCGGCTACGAGCTCTCGCTCGACCCCATCAGCCCGATCGTCGTCGGCGTCTACCCGATGCGGCCGGTCACACGCGGGTAACGCTTCGGCGCATATCGTCCGCGACGAGACACAAGACGGGTCACGTCGAGTGCGTTGCAACCTGTCAACAAATTGTCTTGACCGTGCTGTAATCTTTTGCGACGCTCGCCAGTAGCCCGATCGGCGGGTCCTACGTGCACCAGTCGTACTGGTGGCACGTTCGAGCTTCCGCAAGGTCCAGGAAGGAAGAACCTCCCGTGAATCGCTCCCGCATCCGTCGGTTCCTTGGCCTCACCGCCGTTGCGGCCTTGACCCTCGCGGCGCTCGGCATCGCCCCGGCGGCCGCGAAGACCCCCGACTGGTCGATCGTCGCGACGCGGCTTCCGGTCACGGTCGCCCCCGGCAAGGCTGCCGGCTACTCGGTCGTGGTCGAGAACAAGGGCACGAGCACGATCAACAGGGCCAAGCTCACCGTGACGCCGACCTCGACGCCGAATGCGACGCCCGCGTACTTCAGCGGGCTGAGCTGGTCGACGGGCGGCCCGGAGACCAGCTGCACCTCGACCGGCAAGCTCATCTGCGAGCTCGGCACGATGGCCGCCGGCAACAAGTTCACGTTCGTCGTCGCGTACGACGTTCCGGCGAACGAGAGCGGCACGTTCGACGTCACCTTCTTCCTCGAGGCCGGCACGGGCAACGTTACCGGCAAGAACAAGAGCCGCGGCGACGCCCTGGAGGTCATTTCCAAGACCGGCGTCAACAACAGCCAGAACTTCAGCGCTGGCTTCGCCATCGACGGCGGCAGCTACGCGACCACCGGCGACCTCGGCCGCAACAACAAGCAGACCTCCCAGGCCGACGTCACCGACGAGCTCGTCACGGTGACCGTCGAGGACGGCATCTCCAGCGACCCCAACTGCACGATCGACGCCTGCAATGACGTCATCGGCGAGTGGACGAGGCTGACGGTCCCGGGCAACCAGGACTACATCAAGGTCACGCTCAACATCTGGGGCCACACCGTCCCGGGTGGCGTCCAGCCGAACGACATCGTCCTGCTCCACGTGCTCGACGACGGCACGATCGACGTCATCGGCGACGTGGCCGGCGAGCGCTGCGCGAGCCCGGCGACCGAGCCTCCGGCGAGCGGCGAGTGCATCCTCGTCACGAAGGTCGGTTCGAACTACCGGATCGTCGCCTGGCTCCTCCACAACGGGACCCTGCGCGGCGGGTTCTGAGCCCAAGCGGCTGACGACCGCCGCAACGTCGACCGGGCGGGAGCGATCCCGCCCGGTTTCGTTGGTCACGCTGCCCAGGTCCGGATCCGCCCGGACCCGCTGATCAGCCGGCCGCGACCGCCTCGTCCAGCAGGGCCCGCATCGCCCGGACCGCAGCCACCGCGCCCTTGCGCTCGTACAGCTCGATGGCCTCGTTGAAGGCCGCGAGCGCCGCGTCCGGCTCACCGAGCGCCTCAAGGAGCTCGCCGAGGTTGCGGCGTGTGTCCGCGCGGAGAATCAGCGCGAGCGTCTGGTCCGCCAGCTCCACGGCCTCAGCGGCGACCGTCCGCGCGGCCTCGGGATCCGTCGCCGCGAGGAGCCGCGACCGCGGCATCCGGAGCAGCGCCTGGTTCTCGGTGTCATCGGCGTCGACGATCTCCATCGCCGTGTCGACCGCCGCCTGCGCCCCGGCGACGTCGCCGCGGAGCCAGAGCGTGTGGGCCAGCAGCGCCGCGACTGCCGAGCGGAAGTAGCGCTCGCCCATCGCCGCGAGCTGCTCGTCGTCCCGGCGCAGCTCCCGTTCCGCCGCCTCGAGGTCGCCGGCCAGCAGCTCCACGCGCGCCGAGTCGATCGAGGTCGAGGCCAGCTCGCGGCTCGGCCCGAGCGCGTCGAGGTACTCGTACTCGCGCCGGTACAAGGTCCGCGCCAGCTCGATGTCGCCGGCCATCGCGTGCAGCTGCGAGAGCGCCCCGAAGACGATGGCCTCGGACCGCCGGTCGCCCTGGACGCGCTGGGCGATCGCCTCGCACCGCTCGATCGCCTCCGCGACCGGCGTCGAGCCGAGGACCACCGCGCTGGCGTAGAGGGCCGCGCCGCGGCGGACGAGCCGGTCCTCGGCGGCTCGCTCGGCGTGCTCCATCAGCTGCTGCGCCGCCTCGGCGACGTCGTCGTAGCGGCCGGCGTTGCCGTGGACGAACAGCAGGAACCGCCAGGCCCGGGCCACGCCGCCCTCGTCGCCGAGTTCGGACAGCGTGGCGAGCAGCTGGTTCGCCGCCTCGAGCGTCTCGCGCCGGTCCGCGCCCGCCTCGCCGGAGAAGAGGTCGGTCGTCATGCGGGCCACCCGGATCCGCGCCTCGGCCGTCGCGTCGCCCGCGGACCGGGCCGCCTCGAAAGCCGCGTCCAGCTCCGCCGTGGCCTCCTGGAACTTCGACAGCGAGAGGTAGGCCTCGGCCAGCTCGGGGGCCAGCTCCAGGCGCCGGGGGTCGGTCGGCTCCAGCAGGTCGACCGCGCGCCGAAGCAGCCCCGCGGCCGCCGGGATGTCGCCGCGGGCGTACGCGCGCCGGCCGGCCGACGAAAGCTTCGTGGCCGCGCGCCCGGCCACGGCGCGGGCCTCGGCATCGATCACGCCGAGCTCCGTCCGGTAGCGGTAGGCGGTCTCGAGGTGGTAGCCCAGGATCTCCTCGAACTCGAGCTCGCGGCCACGCTCCCGGTTGACCCGCTCGGCCCAGGTCACGAACTTCTCGTGCAGCGCGGCCCGGACGCGCTTCAGCAGCGAGCTGTAGGCCGTGTCGCGGATGACCTGGTGCCCGAACCGGTACAGCAGCTCCTCCTCGGGCAGCTGCCGGACGAGCTGCTTCGAGACGAGGACCTCGAGGTCGCGCCGGAGGCCCGGCCTGATCGACTCGTCGACCAGCTCGGAGACCGCGTCGTAGGCGAAGGTCGAGCCGATGACCGACGCCGGGTCGACGACGGCGCGCTCCTCGTACCGGAGTGCGTCCAGGCGCGACGCAACGAGCGCCTGGACGGTCGGCGGGATCTGGAGCTGCTCGGCGCCCTCGCGGGCGACCCAGCCCTCGAGGCCGCGCTGGATCGCACCAGTTTCGACGAGCATCGAGACGATCTGCTCGACGTACAGCGGATTGCCCTCGGCGACCTCGGCGATGCGCTCGCGCACCCGCGGCTCGAGCGAGCCGAGCAGTTCCTCGACGATCCGGCCGGCGTCGGCCTCGCTGAGCGGCTGGAGCGTGATGAGCATCGCCTCGTGGCCCTGCGTCCAATCGGCGTGCCGCTCGGTGATCTCGTGGCGGGCGGAGCCCAGGATCAGGAGCGAGGCGTTCGCGAGCGTCTCGAGGAGGTAGTCGAGGAAGTCGAGGAACGTCGACTCCGCCCAGTGCAGGTCGTCGACGACCATGACCACCGGCCGAGTGGCGGCGAGGGCCTCGAGGAAGCGCCGGCCGCCCCACATCAGCTCGGCGACCGGGTACTGGGCGTCGTTGAGGTTCATGGCCGCCGCAACGCGCTCCACGATCGCGTCGCGGTCCTCCGTGCCGGCCTTCGCGAGGAGCAGGTCGATGCGGCGCGTCGCCACGCGCGGCGAGTCCTCGCCGGTGATGCCGGCGGCCTGGCGGATCACCTCGGCCAGCGGCCAGAACGTGATGCCGTCGCCGTATGGCAGGCAGCGGCCGCGGACCAGCCGGGCGCGCTCCTCGGCAGCGGCCGCGAACTCGCGGATCAGCCGCGACTTCCCGACGCCCGCGTCGCCGACGACCGTCGCGAGCCGCGCCCCGCGACCGACGATCGCCTCGTCCAGGGCGCCGCGGAGGCGGGCCATCTCGGCCTCGCGGCCGACGAACGGGGTGCCGCTGACGACCTCGGCCGGGGCAGCCGCAGCGGCGGGCACGACCCGGACCAGCCGGTAGGCGGGGACCGGCTCGGCCTTGCCCTTGAGCTCGAGCGGCGGCATGAACTCGACCTCGATCCGGTCGCGGGCCAGGCGGTACGTCAGGTCGCCGAGCACGACCTCGCCGCTGCCGGCCGCCTGCTCGAGGCGGGCCGCGGTGTTGACCGCGTCGCCGGTGACCATCCGCTGGGCCGTCGAGGCGTCGCCCGCGATGACCTCGCCGCTGTTGACCCCGATGTGGTTCGAGAGCTCGAGGCCGAACTCCGCCCGGAAGGCCGGATTCAGCTGGTCGAGAGCGGCCTGCATGTCCGCGGCGGCGCGGACGCCGCGGAGCGCGTCGTCCTCGTGCCGGACCGGCAGCCCGAAGACCGCCATGACTGCGTCGCCGATGAACTTCTCGACGGTCCCGCCGTGCCGTTCCAGGGCCCCCCGCATCGCCGCGAAATACCGCGACATCACGTCGCGCAGCACCTCGGGCGACGGCGGCTCGCCGGAGTCCGTGTGGACCTTCGGCATCGCGAAGACGATCGTGACCGTCCGCCGGCTCTCCCGCGCGGCGGCCTGCGTCAGCGAGGCGCCGCAGATCGTGCAGAAGCGCATCCGCTCGGGGCTCTGCTCGCCGCAGCTCGGGCAGATGCGCATCCCGGGCGCCGCCTCGGGCGGGGCGGCCTCCTCCTCCGTGGCCGCGCGGTCGTGGACGGACACCAGGCGGTAGGACGCGAACTGCTCGGTCGAGCCCTTCGGGCTGACCGGCCCGTGGTCCTCGACCTCGACGAAATCGGCCACGTGGCGGTACGTCGACTCGGCGAGCAGGACCTCGAGCGGGGGCGCGTTCTGCTCCATGACGGTCGAGGCCTCGACCGGCTCGCCCAGCAGCACGTGCTGCCCGCCCTCCGCCTTGCCGAACGTGACCTCGCCGGTCGCGACGCCGGTGCGGACGACCAGCCGGATGCCCCAGCCCTGCTCGAGCTCGTCGTTGAGGGTCGCGAGGGCCCGCTGCGACTCCGCGGCCGCCTCGACCGCGCGCAGCGGATCGTCGTCGTGCCGGAACGGCAGCCCGAAGACCGCCACGATCGCGTCGCCGATGATCTTCTCGATCGTCCCGCCGTGCGACTCGAAGACCGCGCGCATGACCGCGAAGTAGCGGTTCAGGACCTCCCGCAGGGCCTCCGGGTCGAGGCGCTCGCCGAGCGCCGTGGAGCCCTTGAGGTCGGACGTGACGAGGGTGACCTCCCGGTGGACCTCGCCGACGGCCTCGTCGATGCGGAGCGGCGCGCCGCACATCCCGCACAGCCGCGCCGCGGCCGGGTTCAGCTCACCGCACGTTCCGCACGACACCCCGTCCACGCGTTGAGTCTAGCGGCGGGTCCTGCCAACCCGACCCCTGCCGACCCGCCCGGGCCTCAGGCGGTCGAGGGTTCGCGCGTGGGCGCGTCGGAGCCCGCGGCGGTATCGCGGCGCCGGCGGCGCAGGTCGCGCAGGTCACGCTGGTCGAGCCCGGCGAGGCGGACCAGGTCGGCGTTGGCGGTGCGCGTGAGCCGCTCGGACAGCTTGAGGTTGATGACCCGCTCCATCTCCGGGACGCCGCGCAGCTCGCGCAGCGTCGCCGCCGGGACCTCGAGCACCTCGGTGAAGTCCTCGGTCACGACGTTGGCCGTCCGGGGGCTGCCGGTGATCGCCGCGATCTCGCCGAAGAAGTCGCCCGGGCCGATCGTCGACAGCGACTTGACCTCGTCGCCCTCGCCCGGGACGCCGGCGACCGCCTTCCCGCCGAGCACGAAGAACGCCGAGTCGCTCGCCTCGCCGACGCGGACGATCGCGCACCCGGGCGGCGCCTTGGCCACCGTCGCGCCCTCGAGGAACGCGTTCCGGCGTGTCAGCGGGAGCGCGCCGAGCTCCGGCAGCAGGTCGATCAGGCGGTCGAGGTCCAGCATGTTGGCCGGCCGGCCCGCGCCGAGGCTGGGTGCCTCCGGTGCGGTGCGCAGGAGCTGCAGGCTGCGGCGCCACTCGGCCGCCGGGCGCCCGAGTCCCGGGGCGAACTGCGTCGCGACGCCGGCGGCGACGAGGACCAGCGAGGCGACGACGACCAGATCACGAACCGGGAAGAGATCCGCGAGGCCGGCGCCGGCCATGCCGAGGAGGTACAGGACGTCGCGCGACACGAACATCGCCGAGAAGACGCGGCCACGCATGTCGCGCGGGATGTGGCGCTGGAGGAGCAGCCGGCGGGCGATCGACTGCGGCGCGTTGAGGAACCCGGTGATCGCGACCATGGCGATCGCCAACGGCATGTTGGGGCTCAGGCCGTACAGCACACCGAAGACGCCCATGAGGACCGTGGCCGAGACGACCCACGTGCCCTCCGCGAGCCGGTCGCCGAAGCGGGCCATGAAGAAGCTGCCGACCACGAACCCGACCGACGTGAGCCCTTCCTGGAGCCCATACTCGAACTCCGTCCCGTTCAGGACCCGGATCGACATCGGCAGGAGCAGGACGTTCCACAGTCCGAACGACAGGAACACCGGCACGCCGGTCAGGAAGACCGAGCGCAGGATCGGCGTCCGCCACAGGTAGGAGGCGCCGCTCCGGAGGTTCTCCACCACGACCCCGACGGAGGTCGCCTCGGCCGCCTCCGACTTGCGCACGACCACCGGCAGCAGCAGCGCGAAGGCGACGAAGTACGTGCCCGCGTCGATGTAGAACGGCAGGAAGATGTCCGACGAGGCGAGGAAGCCGGCCGCGGCGAAGCCGACGGCGGTGGAGCCGAACGAGCTGACCGCGAGGAACGAGTTGGCCTGCGTCAGCTCCTCCTCGCTCGCGATCTCCGGCAGGACGGCCTCCCAGGCCGGGTCGAAGAACTGCCGGACCGACGCGGACAGGAAGATGAGCGCGTAGAGCGCGACGACGGCCATGTCCTGGGTGATCGCGCCCGACTGGGACAGCGAGAAGGCGAGCGGGATGCCGAGGACGATGAAGCCGCGGATGAGGTTCGCCAGCAGCAGGATCCGCTTCTTGTCGAAGCGGTCGACGAAGACGCCGGCGAACAGCCCGAAGATCAGCGTCGGGATGGCCGTGACCATCAGCACCGCGCCGACCGCGAACGCGGACTCGGTGATCCGGAAGATGAGGATCGCGGCCGCGAGGTCGGTCAACGACTCGCCGATCGTCGACACGAGCTGCGCCAGCCACATCAGGCTGAAGTCGCGCTTGCGGAAAATGGCGAACATCGGCCCCGAGTCTACGGGTGCCGGGGCGCGTGATTCAGTCGATTGCGCGCGGTCCGTCGAGGTCGGGCGTATCGAGGTGGACGCCCTCGCGGGCGAGCAGCTCGCGCTTCAGGGCGAGGCCGGTCGCGCGGCCGCCCCACCAGCCGCCGCCGTAGCCGCCGAGCGTGCCGTCGCCTGCGATCACCCGGTGGCAGGGGATCGCCAGCCCGATCGGGTTGCGGCCCACCGCGCCACCAACCGCGCGCGCCGCGCCCGGGCTGCCCGCCATCCGCGCGACCTGCCCGTAGCTGGCGGTCGAGCCCGGCGGGATCCCGCGGACCGCGGCGAAGACGCGGCGGTCCCACGCGGAGCGGTCCACGAGGTCGAGGGGCAGGTCCTCGAACGCGCCCAGGTCGCCGTCCAGGAAAGCCTGGAGGGCAGCGACGGCGCGCCGCAGGTGCGCGTCCGCGCCCGACGCGTTCGGTCCCGTGGCCGCGCCCGTGTCGCCGGCGCCCTCGCGGGTGCCCTCGCCGGCTCGGCGCATGGTCAGGGCGCGGCCGAAGCGGCGCGCGAGGCGGGCCTCGAA
>DATLYV010000072.1:0-12357 GCA_035574535.1 Binatia bacterium | reverse complement strand
GGGGGCGGACGGGGAGGCGCTGCGGGAGGTCTCGCTCGCGGTCGAGGCGGGCGAGGTCGTGTCCGTCGCGGGCCGGAACGGCGCCGGCAAGTCGACGCTGGCCCTCGCGGCGGCCGGCCTGTTGCCGCGCGTCGTGCGCGCGCGGGCGCGCGGATCCGTTCGCGTGGGCGAGCGAATCGCGCTCGCGGACGGGCGCGCGGGCGAGCCGGTGCTCGCCGGGCTCGTACTCGCGGACCCGGCAACGGGGCTGTCGGGAGCGCGGGCGAGCGTGCGCGAGGAGGTCGCGTTCGGGCTGGAAAACCTCGGCGTGGCGCGCGCGGCGATGGACCCGCGGATCGACGCGGCGCTCGACGCGCTCGGGATCGGCGAGCTCGCCGATCGGCCCCCCGAGCAGCTTTCGGGCGGGGAGCAGCAGCGGGTCGCCATCGCGGCGGCCGTGGCGATGGCGGCGCCGCTGTTCGTCCTCGACGAGGCGAGCGCCGAGCTCGACCCGCCGACGACCCGCAAGCTGGCCGAGCTCCTGCCCCGGCTCGCGACACATGGCATCGCCGTCCTCGCAGCCGACCACGCGCCGGCGATCCTCCGGGCCGGGACCCGCACGCTCGTCCTCGACGCGGGCTCGGTGGCGGCCGAACTCGACCCGGCATCGGCGCTCGACCACCCGGCGCTCGCCGCTCTCCCGGCCGAGCCGGTCGCCTGGCGGCCGATCCGGTCCGTGCCCGCGCCCTCGATCGAGCTGCTCGACGTGACGTACCGCTATCCCGGCGGCACCGAGGCCCTCCGGGGCGTGCGCCTGTCGATCGATCCGGGCGAGGCGGTCGCGATTGTCGGTCAGAACGGCTCCGGCAAGTCGACGCTCGCGAAGCTGCTCGTCGGGCTGCTCCGACCGACTGGCGGGCGAGTACTCGTCGACGGGCGCGAGCCGGACGGTCGGGTCGAGATGGCCGCCGCCCGGTCGACCGGCCTCCTGCTCCAGGACCCGCGCGAGCAGCTCTTCGGTCGGACGGTCGAGGCGGCGGTCGCGTTCGGCCCGAGGAACCTCGGGCTGCCGGCCGGGCAGGTCGACGCGCTCGTGGACTCGGCGCTCGCGACGACGGGTCTCGCGGCGCGACGGACCTCGAACCCGCACGACCTCGATCACGCGGCCCGCAAGCTCGCGGCGCTCGCGGGCGTCCTCGCCATGGACCCCGGCCTGTACCTCCTCGACGAGCCGACGACCGGTCAGGACCGCCCCGGCCTCGCCCGCGCCCAGGCGACGATCGCGGCCCTCCGCGCCGCCGGCCGGACGATCGTCGCCATCACCCACGACCTCGACCTTGCCCGCCGGTCCTTCGACCGGGTCGTCGAGCTCCGCGCCGGCGAGGTCGTCGCGGACGGGCCGCCGGGCGCCGCGGCCTCCAAATCCGCGCCGCAAGGTGGTTAGCGGTCCGGATCCGCCCGAATCCGGCCGAGCGCCTGCCGGATCCCCGCCACACAGGGGTTTGGCGCATCCCAGGGCGGAGCACACGCCCCCGTCGGCCGCGAGGGCGGTGCGGCTCAGGAGCCGCGCCGCGAGGCCACCAGGAGCAGGAACGACGTCTCGACCACGTCGACGCCCGCGATGATCAGCGCGATCACCAGCGGCAGCGGCTCGCCGAGGACCCAGCCGCCCGCGGCAGAGAACGCGGCGGCCGCGAGGAACACGAACCGGACGCCGCGGACCATCCTGCCGAGGTCCGCGTCGGTGACGGAGCCGGCCGGCCCGGCCTCGCGCCGGAACGAGGCGTCGATCAGCCGGACCGCGGCCACGAGCAGCCAGCCCCCGACGACGACCGCCAGCCCCGCGAGCCCGGCACGCACGATCGGCGAGGGCGCGGCGATGGCCTCGAGGAGGTCCGGCACGAGCCCGGCGACCATCGCGACCGCGATGGCGATCAGCCCCGCGAGCAGGACGAGCGCGATCGTCAGCCGCCCGTCGATGCGTGACCGCCGCTCAGCCATGCGACCCGGTATCCGGCCGGCCGGCGTCCGACCCTTCGCCCTCGATCGCCAGCTCAACCTCGTGCACCCCGCCGTCGACGATCCGCCACGCCCGCACGGACGACGACCCGTCCGGGCACGCCTCGGCCGGCGCCAGGGAGACGAGCAGGTACAGCGCGTCCGGGTAGTGGGACTCGCGCAGGTCCGTCGGCGAGGGACGGGCGGGCGACGCGACATGCGAGTGGACGATCGCCCAGAAGACCTCGTCGGCCTCGTCCGTCTCGATCGTCAGGCGCAGGAGGTCCTCCGGATCGATCGCGTAGCGGTAGGGCGAGGCGAGCGGGTTGCGGAGCGGGACCCAGCGCGTCGCGACGCCCCCTGCGGCCGCCGGCCGATCCCCGACGATGATCCCGCAGGCCTCGTTCGGGACCGCGGCGCGGGCGTGCGCCACGATCGCGTCGCGCATGGGGGCCGGGAGCGAGACGCGCGCGGGGCCCGGGTGCGGCCGACCGGCGGAGCCCGGGTAGTACGCGTCGGTGCCGAACCCGGGATCGGAGGCCGGCGACGCGCCTTCACCGGTCGGCAGATCGCCCCCGGTCGACGGATCCGTCACGCGCCGTCGCTCATCAATCGCTCACCACCAGCTGACCCCGCCCTCGAGCGCCTCCTCCATTTCCTCGAGCGGCGTCGAGTACGCCCCGGAGGACAGGTACTTCCAGCCGCCGTCGGGCAGCAGCGCCACGATCGTCCCGGACCCCATCGTCCGCGCGACGCGCGCCGCGACGGACAGGATCGCGCCGGACGACGGCCCCGCGAAGATCCCCTCCCGGGCCAGCAGCTCCCGCGCCATCACGATCGCGTCGTGGTTCGAGACGACGTACCGGTCGTCGAGCACCGACGGGTCGAAGATCTCCGGCACGAACCCGTCGTCGAGCGAGCGGAGCCCCTGCACGGAGTCGCCCGGCAGCGGCTCGGCCGCGACGATTCGCACGCCCGGCTTGGCCTGCCGCAGGAACCGGCCCACGCCGGTGAGCGTCCCGCCGGTACCCAACCCGGCCACGAACACGTCGAGCTCGGGCACGGCGTCGAGGATCTCCGGACCGGTCGTCTCCTCATGCACGCGCGGGTTGGCCGGGTTGGCGTACTGGTCCGCCATGACGAAGCGCGGATCCCGCGCCACGAGGTCGCGCGCGAGCGCGATCGCCCCGTTCGACCCGAGGGCGCCCGGCGAATCGATCACCTCCGCCCCGTGCAGCGCAATGAGCTGGCGCCGCTCGAGCGTGACGTTGTCCGGCATGACCACCGCGACGCGGTAGCCCTTCCGCCGACCGATCATCGCGAGCGCGATCCCGGTGTTGCCGGAGGTTGCCTCGAGGATGATCGAGTCGGGCTTGAGCCGGCCGCTCGACTCCAGGTCCTCGATCAGGGCGCGCGCGACCCGGTCCTTGACCGAGCCGGTCGGGTTGCCGGCCTCGAGCTTCGCGAACAGGCGGACGTCCGCGCTCGGCGACAGCCGGGCGATCTCGACGATCGGCGTCCCGCCGATCGATTCGAGCAGGCCGTCGAATCGCTTCGCGCTCGCCCGCACCTCGGTGAGGGCTCCCACGTCAGCCTCCCGCGATCGCCGGCAGGAGCCGGATCTCGTCCTGGGCGCCGATCGGCGTCGCGAGGCCCTCGAGGTAGCGCACGTCGCGGCCGTTGACGTAGACGTTGACGAACCGGTGGAGCTCGCCCTCGGGCGTCAGCAGCTGCTCGGCGAGGGCCGGGTGCCGCCCGACGAGCGCCCGCACGGCGTCGCCGACGGTCGCGGCCTCGACGTCGATCGCACGCTCGCCGTTGGCATGCGGCCGAAGCACGGACGGGAGCTTGACGGTGCTCATCGCGCACCCCCGGGCGGCGTCGCGCCACCGAGCCCGCCGACCGCGGCCCCACCGGACGCGAACGAGCCCAGCGCGAACGGCTGGTCCGCCCCGAACGCCGACGGCGCCTGCCACTCCCCGCGCTCGCGCGCGGCGCGCGCCGCGTCGGAGCAGGTCGGGCACTTCGGGTCGCGGTTGAGCCGCAGCTCGGAGAACGAGGCGTCCAGCGCGTCGAACAACAGCAGCCGCCCGACGAGCGGCTCGCCCATCCCGATGAGCAGCTTCAGGACCTCGTTCGACTGGAGCATGCCCATGATCCCGGGCACGACGCCCAGGACCCCGGCCACGGAGCAGCCGGGCGCGAGCTCGGGCGGCGGCGGGGTCGGGTAGAGGCAGCGGTAGCACGGCCCTTCGTACGGCACGAAGGTCGTGAGCTGACCCTCGAACCGGAAGACCGAGGCGTGGACGACCGGGATTCCGGCCGCAACCGCCGCGTCGTTCACGAGGTAGCGCGTCTCGAACGTGTCGGTGCCATCGAGGATCACGTCGTAGCCGGCGATCAGCCGCTCGACGTTGTCCTCCTTGAGCATCTCGTCGTAGGTCACGACCTTCACGTCGGGGTTCAGCGCCTGGATCGTCTGCCGGGCCGAGTCGACCTTCTTGACCCCGAGGCGCTCGGTGTTGTGGATGACCTGGCGTTGGAGGTTCGAGGCCTCGACGACGTCGAAGTCGACGATCCCGATCGTGCCGACCCCGGCCGCCGCGAGGTACAGCGCCGCCGGCGCGCCGAGCCCGCCCGCGCCGATCAGCAGCACCTTCGACTCGAGCAGCTTCGCCTGCCCCTTCGCGCCGACCTCGGGAATCAGCAGGTGGCGCGAATAGCGGGCCTGCTGGGCCTGGGTCAGGGAGGCCGGTGCCTCGATCGGGAGGTTGTCGGCCTGCCACTGCAGGATCCCGCCGGCGACGTTCGTGACGTTCGTGTAGCCCATCGACTGGAGGACGGCGGTCATCCGGCCGGACCGCGCGCCGCTGCGGCAGTACAGGAGGATCTCGGCGTCCTTGTCGGGGACGGCCTCGTCGATCCGCGCGGGCAGCTCGCCCTGCGGGATGAACAGCGCGCCCGGGACGTGGCCGGCATCCCACTCGACCTGCTCGCGGACGTCGATCAGGGTCGCGCCGGCTTGGTGACGCTCGTGCGCCTCGGGCGGGCTGATCTCACGGATGGCGGTCTGCATCTGGGGTTCGTGGCTCCAATGCGGGGACGCCGCGACGGGCGACGTCGGGGAAGGACGAGTGGCGACGCGTCGCCCCGGAAGCGGGGGACGGTCGATCTGCGCCGGCGGTCAGGCCGGCGAATGACACCTGCAGCAGCCCAGCCAGGTTCGCGTGGCAGTCACCCCGGTCACGCCTTCACCTCCGCGGAGGCGGGTGCGGCGGGTTCCGCGGGCGCGGGTGTCGGCTTGGCGGCGCCCGAGCCGAGCGCGCCCTGCAGGGTCTCCAACGACAGCATCGCGCACTTCATGCGCGCCGGGCTGATCTCGATGCCGAGCAGCTCGAGGACGTCGCCGGCGGTGATCGCCTTGGCCTGCTCGACCGGCTTGCCCTTGATCTCGTCGGTCAGGAGCGAGGTCGACGCCTGGCTGATCGCGCAGCCGCGGCCGGTGAACCCGACACCGGCGATCTGCCCGTCCGCGACCCGCAGCTGGAGCGTGATCCGATCGCCGCAGAGGGGGTTCGCGCCCTCCTGGGTGGTCGTGGCGTTGTCGAGCAACCCGAAGTTGTGGGGGTGACGGTAGTGCTCGAGGATGTAGTCGCGATACAGGTCGTCCATGGATCGACCGGAATTGTACTCCCCCAGTCGCTCGAAACCCGTTGGGCTCACTCGGGAATCTCCACCTGAGGCAGATCACGTGGTCGGTTTATGACCTCGGCTGAGACACTCCCCGCGGCCGACGCGCTATCCGCCCATCGACACCGCCGGCCGGAGCAGGCGGTCGATCGCCGAGTCGGTCGCCCCCCCCCGCGGCGGCCGCGAGGGCGGCGTCGCGCGCGGCACGCGCCTCCGGGGCGGAGGCGTCCGGGGCAGCCGAACCGAACCCCCCGGTCGGTGATGGGTGCCGGCTCCGTCAGATGTTGAAGACGCGCTTGACGTCGTGGAGGCCGGCGACGAGGGCGTCGATGTCGGCCTCGGTCGTGTAGACGTTGAAGCTCGCGCGGGCCGTCGCCGGGAGCTCGAGGCGCTCGTGCAGCGGCATCGTGCAGTGATGGCCCGCCCGCACGGCGACGCCGGACCGGTCCAGCACCTGGGCCACGTCGTGCGGGTGGACGCCCGGCACGTTGAACGGGATCACGCCGCAGCGGATCGCGGCGTCCATCGGGCCGTAGAGCGTGACGTCCGGGTGCTCCCGCTGGAGCGCAACGAGCCCGTAGGTGAGGAGCTCCTTCTCGTGCTCGCGGACCCGCTCCATCCCGAGCGCCTGCAGGTAGTCCGCCGCGGCGCCGAGCCCGATGCCGGCCGCGATGTCCGGCGTCCCGGCCTCGAACTTCCAGGGGATGTCGTTCCATTCCGACCGGCGGAGGTGGACCTCGCGGATCATGTCGCCGCCGGCCATGAACGGCGGCATCTGCTCGAGGAGCTCGCGCCGCGCCCACAGCGCGCCGGACCCGGTCGGCCCGAGCATCTTGTGGCCGGAGAAGGCGTAGAAGTCGGCGCCGAGCGCCTGGACGTCGACCGGCACGTGGGGCACCGCCTGGGCGCCGTCGATCAGCACGAGCGCGCCGGCCGCGTGGGCCTGCTCGACCATCTCGCGGACCGGGTTGATCGTCCCGAGGGTGTTCGAGACGTGGGTGAAGGCCACGAGCTTCGGCTTGAGGCGGAGCAGGACCTCGAAGACGTCCTGGCGCAGGACGCCGTCGTCGGTGATCGGGATGAACTCGAGGTCGCCGTCCTTGTCCTGCGCGAGGAGCTGCCACGGGACCAGGTTCGCGTGGTGCTCCATCTCGGTGAGCACGATCGCGTCACCCCGGACGATGTTGCGGCGGCCCCAGGAGTACGCGACGAGGTTGATCGCCTCGGTGGCGTTGCGGGTGAAGATGACCTCGTGGGCATCCGGGGCGTTGATGAAGCGCGCGACCTTGACGCGGGCCTCCTCGTATGTCGCGGTCGCCCGCTCGCCGATCTCGTAGATCCCGCGGTGGACGTTCGCGGTGAACTCGCCGTAGTAGGCGTCGAGGGCGTCGAGGACCGGCTGTGGCTTCTGGCTCGTGGACGCGGAGTCCAGGAAGACGAGCGGCTTGCCGTGGACCTGCGTCTGGAGGACCGGGAAGTCGTGGCGGATGACCTCGGGGTCGAGGCGGCCGTCCTTGATCCGCCCCCCGAACGTCGGGTCGACCGGAGTCGTCTGGTCGACGCCGGGGTCGGCGGTCAGCGTCATCGATCGATCGCCCGCCTCAGCGGGCGGCCTCCACGGGCTGCCCCGAGTGGTCGACGTGCTCGGCGTCCTCGCCCAGGTCGGGGCCCTGCGGGACGAGCAGCGCCTCGTCCGGGACGTCTGGCGCGAGGCCGGCCTCACGGAGGATCGGGCCGTAGCCGTGCTCCTCGAGCCGGAGGGCGAGGTCCTTGCCGCCGCTCTTGACGATCCGGCCCTGGGCGAGGACGTGGACCACGTCCGGGGTGATGTAGTTCAGCAGCCGCTGGTAGTGGGTGATGAGCAGGACGCCGAGGTCCGGGTTGAGCATCGCGTTGACGCCCTCGGCGACGACCCGGAGCGCGTCGATGTCGAGGCCCGAATCCGTCTCGTCGAGGATCGCCATCTGCGGCTCGAGCATGGCCATCTGGAGCATCTCGAGGCGCTTCTTCTCGCCGCCGGAAAAGCCCTCGTTGACGTAGCGCGTGACGAAGCTCTCGTCCATCCGGAGCATCGCCAGCTTCTCCCGCATTTTCTTCCGGAAGTCCATCATCGAGATGCCGCCGCGCATGGCATCCGTGGGGTCGACGTCGGGGTTCTTGTCGATGCCCTGGAGCTTGGCGTTGAGCGCGCTGCGGATGAAGCTCGCGACGCTGAGGCCGGGGATTGCCGTCGGGTACTGGAAGGCCAGGAACATCCCGAGACGCGAGCGCTTGTCCGGGCTGAGCGCGAGGATGTCGCGGCCGCGCCACGTCACCTCACCGGCGGTGACGACGTACGCGGGGTGGCCCATCAGGGCGTAGGCGAGGGTCGTCTTGCCGGAGCCGTTCGGGCCCATGATCGCGTGGACCTCGCCGGGCGCGACCTCGAGGTCGATGCCCTGGAGGATCTCGCGCTCGGGGACGGCGGCGGGCGCGACGCGCAGGCCGCGGATGATCAGTCGGTTCTCGACGCCGGTGGCGCCGTTGGTCTGGTCGGTCACGAGGCTGTCAGGGCTCCTTCGACATTGGTCTTCGTGTCGGGTTCGAGCGTCGCAGTCGCTCGCGTGTCGGGCGTCCTGGGCTGGACTGGCACGACGCGCGGCGGGACGAGGTCCGCGATCGTCACGCCGTCGAGGGCGCCGGCCACGGCGTCTCGGACGCGGATCCAGAGGAGGTTCACCGTGCACGACGAGGTCCGACTGCACAGGTCGTGGCCTTCGTCCTCGGTCGCGCAGATCATCGGGGCAAGGGGACCCTCCAGGGCGCGGAGGACCTCGCTCATCGGGATGGCCTCCGGAGGGCGCGCCAGCTCGTAGCCGCCGTGGGCGCCGCGGGTGCTCGTCACGAGGCCGGCGTCGCGGAGCACGAAGGCCAGCTGCTCGAGGTAGGCGCGGGGCATGTCCTCCGCGGCCGCGATCTCGCTCAGGCTGGCCGGACCGGAGCCGTAGTGGCGGCCGAGCTGGACCATCAGCCGGACCCCGTACTCGCCCTTCGTCGAGAACGCGACGGCACCGGTCCCGTGGAACGCGGGCCGGTGCGGGGTCGGGCTCGGCGCGAGCGGCTGCTGGGTGATCGTGGGCGAGCTCAGCAGGGCGTCCTCAATCCCAAGTGATCTTGTCGGGATTGAGTGTACGAACGGGTCCCGGGAGCGTCAAACCAATCGCGTCGAGACCCGTCAGGCGCTGGGCGGGCGCCACGGCTCGTGGGTGTGCGAGAGCCAGACGAGCTCGGGCTCGAGGGAGAGGATGAGCTTCTGGCCCTCCGTGGTCGGGTCGTCGAGCTCGCCGAACCAGACGGCCGTGTCGCCGGCGATGACGGTCGGACGGGCGCCAGCCTCGACGACGACCAGCTGGCTTCCGCGGGTATGACCCGGGGCGGGCACGAGCCGGACGCCCGGGACTAGCTCGCGCTCGCCGTCGACCGGCACGTACTCCACGCCCGGCGCTTCGAGCCACTCGGGGATCGTGTAGTCGGCCTGGGCCCGAGCGTCCTCGAGCTCCGTTCGCTGCACGTGGATCGGGCGGCCCGCGAAGAGGTGGTTGCCGCCGATGTGGTCGCCGTGCAGGTGGGTGTTGACGACGGCGTCGATGCCGCCCAGGTCGATCTCCTGCTCGCCGAGCGGCTGGAGGCGCGGCTGCATGTCGTCGAGCAGCGGGTGCAGCTCGGTCATGCCGGTGTCGACGAGGACGCGTCCTTCGGGGTGATCGACCAGGTGGACGTAGACCGGCATCCACTCGCCCTCGACGTGCAGCTCGGCGACGAGGATGGGCGTGACGATGATGGCGGACGTCGGCGTGGTCATCGCCAGAGTCTGGCGCACCGCGGCTGGCTTGCCGAGGACCGGTTCACGCCCGGCCCGTAGGACCGGATCGGCTTCGCGGGCCCGACGTTCGAGGCGCGGGGGGTTGGTCAGCCGCGGACGAGCTGGATGCGACCTCGGCGGATTCGAGGCTTGGCCGGCTTGCGAACCCGGGGGCGTAGCTGATCGCCGAGATCTGAGCCGGGAAGGGACGCGGGCCACCAGATGACTGCCGGGAGATCGGCCGCTTCCACCCAGCGCCATGTTCCGCGTCGAAGGGCCGCGACGGCGAGTCCGTGCATCCGCATCGGGCGGCAGTATGCCCCGTTGCGACAGGCGCCCGCTGAATGCATTTGTACCGTCGCGGCCGGTATTTGTTAGGCAGATGCAATCTTTGCGCCGCGTCGCCGCGCGCCCCGACCAGCTCGTACGTCGGTCTCCGGTCAGGCCTCCACGCTCGCGGCGAGCTCGTCCCGCCAGGCAACCGTCGCGGGGACGTTGTTGAACGTGTAGACGTGGAGGCCGGCGATGCCGTCGCCCTCCCGGGCGATCATCGGCGCGAGATCGCGCAGCAGCGAGCTGGGCTTGTAGACGCCGCCGGACCGGAGGAGCTGTCCGACGAACCGAACGTTCTTGCGCACGAACTTCGAGGCGTCCTTCACGCCGATGCGCGCGCTGATCGACATGAGCTTCGGGATCTCCGCGACGCCGGCGAGCCCGATCTTGAGCGGGAGATCGATGCCCTCGGCGCGGCGGTCGGCGACGAAGCGCTCGATCGCCTTCGGGTCGAAGCACAGCTGGCTGGCCATGTAACGCACGAACGGCGCCTTGTCCCGGAGCGCCTGGGCGAGGGCGTCGTCCGGGATGTCCGGGTGGCCCTGCGGGTAGCACGGGCAGCCGAGCTCGCTCGGGAGCAGGTCGAGGTCCGCCATCGCGCGCAGGAGCGAGAGGCCGTCGAGGAACTCGCCCGGCTCGTCCGCATCGCCGCCGACGACGAACGCGCGGTCGATCCCGGCGTCGCGGAGCTTGTGCAGGAGCGTGGCGAGGTGCGCGCGGTCGCGGATCATCCGGGCCGAGAGGTGGGGAATCGCGCGCAGGCCGGTCGCCTCGAGCTCGATCGCGAGGCCGACGGTCGCCTCGATGCCCTTCGCGGGCGACGCGGTGATCGACACGGTCGCGCCCCGCGGCAGCGCCGCGGCCTGCTCGCGGACGTTCTTCAGCGGGATCAGCTCGAACGTCGGGTCCTCGAGGACGCGCGCCAGCGCCGCCCGTTGCGGCTCGTCGAGGCGCGCCCCGCGGCGGAGCAGGCCGGTCATCAGACGTCGGAGTCGGGGAAAGACGCCTTGCGCTTCGCGATGTACTCGAGGAGCGCCTCGTCGATGCCCGGGTCGAGCGGCGGCGGCTCGTACTCGGCGAGCATCCGCTTCCAGATCGCGTTCGCCCGGACGGCCGCGTCCTTGGCGCCGTCCTCCAGCCACTGCTCGAACGAGTTGTTGTCCGCCGTCTCCGAGCGGTAGAACGCGGTCTCGAAGTTGGCGAGGGTGTGCGAGTTGCCGAGGAAGTGCATGCCCGGGCCGTTCTCGCGGATCGCGTCGAGCGCCTGGCCGTTCGCCGAGAGGTCGACGCCCTTCACAAACACGCCGGCCATGCCGCACTGGTCGAGGTCGAGGATGAACTTCTCGTAGCCGATCGACAGCCCGCCCTCGAGCCAGCCGGCCGAGTGCAGCACGAAGTTCGTGCCCGCGAGGATCGTCGGGATGAACGTCGCGGCGGACTCGTAGGCCGCCTGCGCGTCGGCGATCTTCGAGGCGCACAGGTTGCCGCCCGAGCGGAACGGCACGCCGAGCCGCCGCGCGAGCGCGGCCATGACGTAGAGGACGAGCGCCGGCTCGGGCGTCCCGAAGGTGGGCGCTCCCGACTGCATCGAGATCGACGACGCGAACGAGCCGAGGATGACCGGCGCGCCCGGCCGCACCAGCTGGACGAAGGCCATGCCGGCGAGCGCCTCGGCGAGCGTCTGCGCCGCCGTGCCCGCGACCGTCACGGGCGACATCGCGCCGGCGAGGATGAACGGCGTGATCAGCGTCGCCTGGTTCGCGAGCGCGTAGTTCCGCGCCGCCCCGAGCATCGTCGCGTCCCACACGAGCGGCGAGTTCGCGTTGATGAGGCTCGTCATCACCGTGTGGGTGTCGAGGTAGTCCGGCCCGAAGCTCGAGAAGGCGATGCGCGCCAGCTCGATCGAGTCCCGCGCGCGGTCCGGGTGCGTAACCGAGCCCATGAACGGCTTGTCGCTGTACTTGATGTGGGAATAGACCATGTCGAGGTGCCGCTTGTTGACGGGCACGTCGACCGGCTCGCAGACCGTCCCGCCCGAGTGGTGCAGGTGCGGGGTCATGTACGTCAGCTTCACGAAGTTCCGGAAGTCCTCGAGCGTGCCGTAGCGGCGCCCGTTGTCGAGGTCCCGGACGAATGGCGAGCCGTAGTTCGGCGCGAGGACCGTGTAGGGGTCGCCGATCTGGACGCTCCGAGCGGGGTTGCGCGCGTGCTGCGTGTAGACGCGCGGCGCCGACGCCTGGACGATCTGGCGGCACATGCCGCGCGGGAAGCGGACGAGCTCCGTCTCGAAGTCGACGTCCGCGCCGGCGTCCTTGAGCAGCCTCAGCGCGGCCTGGTCGCCGCGGAAGATGATCCCGACCTCCTCGAGGATCGTGTCGGCGTTCCACTCGATGAGGCTGAGGCCCTCATCGTTCAGGACCTCGAAGGGCTTCAGGGTGCGTGTCAGGAATGGCGCGCCGACGGCGTGGGCCGCGGCCTGGCGCGCGGCGATGCGGGCGGCCCTGCCGCCGCCGGGG
>DATLYV010000071.1:0-7405 GCA_035574535.1 Binatia bacterium | reverse complement strand
GGCCCGGACGGCCAGCCGGTGGTGTACAGCCCGCCGTTCCGGTGGCAGATCACGAACGACCTCTCGCTGCCGCACGTCTGGGAGATCGGCGAGGCGCTGCTCGCGCCGGTCCAGCGCCAGCAGGCCCAGAGCCTCGGGGAGTTTCTGCTCGGCGCCGCGATCTACACCGGCTGGGAGGCGGCCCTGGGGTTCGTCTTCGGCGGGATCCTGGGGCTCGCGATCGCGGCCGTTTTCGTCCACTCGAAGCTCGCCGAGCGGGCCTTCATGCCCTACGTCGTCGCCAGTCAGACGATCCCGATTCTCGCACTCGCGCCGCTGATCGCGTTCGCCTTCGGGAACGGGCTGGTGGGCATCGTCATCGTTGCGACGTACCTGACGTTCTTCCCCGTGGCCGTCGCGCAGCTGCGCGGTCTGACCTCGCCGGACCCGCGCGCCCTGGAGCTGATGCGGAGCTGCGCCGCCTCGCGCTGGACGATCTTCTGGAAGCTCCGCATGCCGGCCTCACTGCCGTACCTGTTCTCGGCCCTCAAGATCGCCGCGACGGCGAGCATCGTCGGGGCGATCGTGGGCGAGGGGAACCCGGGCGGCTCGCAGTTCGGGCTCGGGCGCGCGATCCTCAACTTCAACGAGCAGTATGGCAGCGCCCCGGAGAAGCTCTGGGCCGCGATCCTGTTCTCGGGGCTGCTCGGGCTCACGTTCTTCCTCGCGATCCGCGTCGCCGAGATCGTCGTCCTGCGCGGCCGCCTCTCGGCCGCCGCCGGGTGACGCTCATTCGACCGCCATTCGACCGCCATTCGACCGCCAATGACCGCCGACTTCGACACCGACCGTTGACATCGACCATGCACCAGGGGAGGCCATGACCACGACCGACACCGGCACGAACCAGGGAGCCGCCGCGCGGCCCGTCGTCGAGATCGCCGGCGTCGACAAGGTCTTCGACGCCTCCGGCGGGCGCACGAAGGCGCTCGAGGGCATTGACCTGCGGATCCAGGCCGGCGAGTTCGTCTCGCTGATCGGCCCGTCGGGGTGCGGCAAGTCGACGCTGCTGCGACTCATCGGCGACCTGACCGCGCCGACGACCGGGACGGTGGCGATCAACGGCAAGCCGGCGCGCCAGGCGCGCCTCGACCGCGACTACGGGATCGTGTTCCAGGCGCCGGTGCTGTTCGACTGGCGGACCGTCCAGGCGAACGTCGCCCTGCCGCTCGAGGTCAAGGGCCTGTCGCGCGCGGAGCGCGACGAGCGGGTCCGCTCGATGCTCGACCTGGTCGAACTGAGCGGCTTCGCGCGCCACTACCCGTACCAGCTGTCGGGCGGGATGCAGCAGCGCGTCTCGATCGCCCGGGCGCTGGCGCTGGAGCCGTCGATCCTCCTGATGGACGAGCCGTTCGGGGCGCTGGACGAGATGACCCGCGAGCGGCTCAATTCGGAGGTCCAGCGGATCTGGCAGCAGACCGGCACGACGATCGTGTTCGTGACCCACTCGATCCCCGAGGCCGTGTTCCTCTCATCGCGGGTCGTGGTGATGTCGCCGCGGCCCGGCCGGATCGTCAGGGTCATCGACATCGACCTGCCGCGCCCGCGCACCGACGACACCCGCGAGACGCCCCGCTACTTCGAGCTCATCACGGAGGTCCGCGAGGCGCTGCGCGGGCGGCGGGGCGATGGCGATGGCGCCGGCGCCGGGATCGCCTCCGCCGAGCGGACGATGGCCGAGGGCGCGGTCGGATGAGGTGGGCGACGCGAGGACCGGCGCGATGACGGCCGCGACGGCCGGGTTCACGCCACGGGAGCGCGGGTCGATGCTGACCCGGATCGGGCGCCAGGTGCGCGGGCAGGCCCCGGCGATCGCGGTCTTCTTCACCGTGCTGATCGGCTGGGAGGCGTTCGTCGCCATGGCGAACCTCCAGCAGTTCATCCTGCCGCGGCCGTCGGCGATCGCGACCGCCCTCGCCGACGACTGGACCATCCTCAGCACGGCGGCCGGGAACACCCTCTACGAGGCCCTCGGCGGCCTCGCGATCGGGGTGACCGCGGGCGTCCTCACGGCCTTCGCCGTGTCCCGCTGGGCCCGCCTCCGCGACGCCGTCCTGCCGATCGCGATCGGGGCCAGTGCGGTCCCGATCATCGCCGCCGCGCCCATCATGTCGAACTGGTTCGGGATCCTGAACCCGTTCGCAAAGATGGCGATCGTCATCCTGCTGACGTACTTCCCGATGCTGATCAGCGTGTCGCGCGGGCTCACCCAGGTCGACCCCGCGACGCTCGAGCTGATGGAGGCCTCGGCCGCGTCGGAGTGGCAGGTCCTCCGGAAGGTCCGCATCCCGAACGCCCTGCCGTACTTCTTCACGGCCCTCAAGGTCTGCACGACCCTGTCGCTCATCGGGGCGGTCGTGGCCGAGTACTTCGGCGGCTCGACCGAGGTCCTCGGTCGGGTCATTGTCCAGAGCTCGAGCCGGCTGCGCTTCGACATCACCTGGGCGGCCATCGCGATCGCCGCGATCTCCGGGATCGTGATGTATCTCGTCGCCCTGGTGGTGGAGCGGCTCGTGATCCCGTGGCACGCTTCGCAGCGGTCTCGCGAGCCGTAAACTCTCGCGCCAGCAGGGGATGCCGCCCGCGACATCCGCGGGCCAGTGGAGGAGGACACATGCATCGTTCCAAGCGGTTGTTCGCGGCGCTCGCGGCGCTCGCGTTC
Organism: Binatia bacterium; assembly: GCA_035574535.1. Classification (GTDB taxonomy): domain Bacteria; phylum Chloroflexota; class Limnocylindria; order Limnocylindrales; family CSP1-4; genus UBA5189. The sequence continues at coordinate 4,704 of DATLYV010000071.1, read as the reverse complement.
GTGGGCGCGGCCTGCACCGCGGCGCCCGGCCCGACGGGCGGGGGTGGCGGCAACCTGACGAAGGTCCGGCTCCAGCTCCAGTGGGTCCCGCAGGCCCAGTTCGCGGGCGAGATCGCGGCCAAGGCCGAGGGTTACTACGAGGCCGAGGGCCTCGACGTCGAGCTCGTCGACGGCGGCCCGAACGTCGCCAACATCACCGTCGGCTGCGCCGCGAACGGCCCCGAGTTCACCCTCGGCTGGGTGCCGAAGGCGCTCGAGGCGGTCGAGACGGGGCAGTGCGACCTCGTCAGCATCGCCCAGATCTTCCAGCGCTCCGGCACGCTGTCGGTGTCCTGGAAGGAGGACGGCATCACCTCGCCCGAGCACTTCAGGGGCAAGAAGGTCGGCGTCTGGGACTTCGGCAACGAGCACGAGGTCGTCGCGGGCGCCCGGAAGTTCGGCCTCGAGGTCGGCGTCGACTACGAGAAGGTCATCCAGGAGTTCAACATGAACGCCCTGCTGAACCGCGAGATCGACGTCGCCGAGGCGATGACCTACAACGAGTACGCGCAGGTGCTCGAGGCGATCAACCCCGACACGGGCCAGCTCTACAAGCCCGAGGACCTCAACGTCATCGACTACAACGAGGTCGGGACGGCGATGCTCCAGGACGCGGTCTTCGCCCGCAAGGCGTGGCTCGCGCAGGCCGGCAACGAGGACATCGCGGTCAGGTTCCTCCGCGCCACGCTCAGGGGCTGGATCTTCTGCCGCGACAACGCGGCGAAGTGCGTCGATCACGTCCTCGCCGCCGGCACGACGCTCGGCAAGGGCCACCAGGCCTGGCAGATGAACGAGGTCAACGCGCTCATCTGGCCGTCGCCGAACAAGATCGGCTTCACCGACAAGGCCCTTTGGGACCAGACGATCGCGGTCGCGCTCGAGGGCAAGGTCCTCAAGGCCGCTCCGGGCGAGGGCGCCTATCGCAACGACCTCGTCGAGAAGGCCTGGGTCGGGCTCGAGGGCGACCTCATCGGCGCCAACTTCCAGAAGGGCACCGTCGAGGTCACCGAGGGCGGCAACTAGGCCGAATCTTCCCGCGGCGGGGCCAGGCCCGCACGGCTCCAAGCACCTTTCTGGCGGCGGCGCTTGCCGCCGCCGCCTTCGTCGCAACGAACGAGGCCGGCCCACCGGGCCGGCTTCCTCGATTCGCCCTTCCGGCCGCTCCCGGCAAGCACAGTTCAAATGACATTCGGCAAACCCGGCTTCAACCGCCTCGTCCGGCCGTCGCGCGCCCGCGCGGCACGCACGCGGCGCGTGCCGGAATCCTGGTCGGCGTGTCGCGCCGGTGGGCGTGGGGCGCCACCGCAAGCGGTCTCTAGGCCATCCCGCCGAGCAGCAGCCAGCCCAGCGCGGCACCGCCACCGATCGCGAGGGGAATCGCCAGGCGGGACGACGACCGGTAGAGGAGCACCAGGCCCGCGACCACGATGAGCGCGGCGGCTGGGAGGCTCGGCACGCGGCCGGCGAGCGCGACGGCGAGGTCGATCGCGACGATGGCGATGATCCCGACGACGCCGGCCGCGACGCCCTCGAGCGCGCGCCGGACGCTCGGGTGGTCGACGATCGCCTCGAGCCGGTCGCCGAGGACGAGCGAGAATGAGAACGCGGGCAGGAAGATCGCCAAGGTCATCACGACCGCACCGGCGAGGCCGCCCGCGAGGTACCCGACGAACGCCCCGAACATGATGAACGGCGCCGGCAGGATGCCCGACAGCGCGAGCGCGTCGAGGAACTGGGGATCGGTGATCCAGCCGCCCCCGACCGCGTCCTCGCGCACGAACGGGATCGCCGTGTAGGCACCGCCGAAGGTCAGCAGTCCGCCCTTCAGGCCGGTGAGGAACAGCGCGGGGAGAGTCGGGTCGGTGGGGGCGATTACGCCCGGGCCGGCCGACCCGTCGGGCGCGAGCCCGTCGCCGAACCCGAGCGCGACGAGCACGACCGTCACCGCCCCGAGGACCGCGAGGACGGCGATCGCCGCGCGTCGACCCTGATCGGCGGCGCGGGGGCCCCGAACCGCGGCTCGCTGGGCGTCATCCGTGGAGCCAGGCCGGTCCCCGCGCTCGGATTCGAGCCGGCCGGCGGCGATATAGGCGAGCGCGCCGAGCCCGAGGACGATCCAGAACGCGACCCCGGCCAGCGTCGCGACGCCCGCCGCGATCGCGATGACCCCGACCCACCGGTCGACCAGGATGTGGCGGCCGATCCCGTCGACCGCCCGGACGACCAGCGCGATCACCGCGGCCTGGACCCCCAGGAGCGCGGCGGCGATCGCGGGCTGGCCGAGGTCGATCGAGCGGTAGAGCACGGCCGCGAGGGTCACCAGCACGAAGCCCGGCAGGACGAACCCGAGGCCCGCCAGCAGCCCGCCGAGCCGGCCGCCGCGGAGCGTGCCGAGGTGGACCGCCAGCTCGGTCGCCTCCGGGCCGGGGAGCACCTGGTACGCGGCCAGGAGCCGGTTGAAGCGCCGGCTGGAGATCCAGCGCTCCTGGTCGACCAGCTCGCGCCGGATGATCGCGATCTGCGCGACCGGCCCGCCCCAGGCGAGCAGGCCGAACCGCAGGAACCGCGCGAACAGGGCGAGCACGCCCGAACGGTAGAGCCGCGCGATGACCCGCGCGGCCCGGCTGCCCGATGGCGAACGCCTAGCCGGCCTTGCCCGTTCCGAACTGGCGGTCGCCAGCGTCGCCGAGGCCGGGCAGGATGTAGCCCTTGTCGTTGAGCTGCCGGTCGAGCGCCGCGCAGTGGATCTCGACGTCCGGATGGGCCTCGGCGACCGCGCGCACGCCCTCCGGGGCCGCGATGAGGTTCACGAGCTTGATCCGGACGGGCGTGACCGCGCCCCAGCGCTTGAGGACCTCGATCGCCGCGGTCGCGGATCCGCCGGTGGCGAGCATCGGGTCGAGGATCAGGCAGAGGTCGACGTTCGCCGCGTCGGGCAGCTTGTTGTAGTACTCGACCGGCTGGAGCGTCCGCTCGTCCCGGAACAGGCCGAGGTGCCAGACCTCGGCGGTCGGCATCAGCTCGAGCATCGCGTCGACCATCCCGAGGCCCGCCCGCAGGATCGGGATGAGCCCGATCCGCTCGCCCAGCTCGTGGCCCTGCATCGTCTCGAGCGGCGTCCTGACCTCGCGCGTCCGAACGCGCGCGTCCGCGAGCGCCTCGTAGCCGAGCAGCCACGACAGCTCCCGCACGATCTCCCGAAACTTCTTTGGCTCGGTCTCCTCGTCGCGCAGGATCGCGAGCTTGTGGAGAACCGCCGGGTGCTGGGAGACGTGGAGGGTCGGCGGAAGCATCGAGCGGACTCCCGAAATCGAACGGTGGAGGGCGGAGGCATGCTAGCACCGCGGGGTGGCCCGATCGGGCCCTCGGGCGACCCGGTGGCACCCGCCGCGCCGCGTCGCAAGCGGTGCATCGAGGCACCGCCGGCAGGGCTTTTCGTCTCGCGCCGGGAGTACTCTCACGCCGTGGTCGCCCCTGGTTCCACGACACCCCGCACCCCCGCCCGGAGCACGGCGCGCGACGCCGCCGCCAGCCCCACGCGGGCCGCCGCGCTGAAGCCGCGCCGCCACGCCCCGCCGGTCCTCGTGCGCCAGGTCCGGAACGGCGTCGAGGAGAGCGTGCATCGGGGCGACATCGCCGAGGCGGACGCGTCGGGCCGGCTGCTGCACGTCGTGGGCGACCCGGATCACGTCGTGTTCCTCCGGTCGGCCGTGAAACCGTTCGGGGTCGTGGCGCTCCTCGAGGCCGGCGGCCTCGAGGAGTTCGAGCTGGAGCCGCCCGAGATCGCGGTCATGGCGGCCAGCCACTCCGGCGAAGACCTCCACGTCCGGACGCTCCAGGCGATGTTCCGCCGGACCGGCGTCTCCCAGGGGGGCCTGTCCCTGACGACCGACGGCGCGCCGATCGACGCCCTCACCGCCGCCCGGCTCGCGCGCGACGGCGAGCGGCCCGGCGAGATCCGGCACATGTGCTCCGGCTATCACGCGGCCTTCCTGCTGCTCGCGAGGCTTGGCGGCTGGCCCGCGGACGAGTACTGGCTCTCCGGCCATCCCGTGCAGCTGGCGGCCCGCGAGGCCGTGGCGAAGGCATTCGGCGTCGCGCCGGAGCGGCTGATCGCCGGCATCGACGCCTGCGGCGTCCCGACCTACGCCTTCCCGCTCCGCGAGATCGCTCGTGCCTACGCCCTCCTCGCCGATCCCGAGGCGGTCCCGGCGGGCGACGGTCGATCGGCGATTGCCGGCTCGCTGCGGATCGTCCGCGACGCGATGCTCGCCCACCCGGAGCTCGTCGGCGGCACGCGCGACCGGCTGGACACCTCGGTCGCCAGGGCACTGCCGGGTCGCATCGCCGCGAAGGGCGGCGCGGAGGGCCTTCGATGCTTCGCGGTCCTGCCCGGCCCGCGCGCCCGGGGCGGCGACGCGCCCGCGACGGGGCTCGCACTGAAGATCGAGGACGGCGGGGCGTCCGACCGGGCGACGTCCGTCGCGGCCGTGGAGGCGCTCGCCCAGGCGGGCGTGCTCGACGGGCAAGCCCTGCGCGTGCTCGCCCGGTATCACCACCCGGTCGCGCCCGATCCGCACGGTCGAGGGGCGGCCGAGGCGGTCCCGGCGTTCGAGCTGGCGCCGGTCGGCGAGCTGCTGGGCTGACGGGGTCGACCTGGCGGTC
>DATLYV010000070.1:0-5353 GCA_035574535.1 Binatia bacterium | reverse complement strand
GGCCGCCGCCGGGACGCCCTCGTCGGCCCACGCGGCGCCCGTCGATGAGCCCTGCCCGGCGCCGGCCCGGCCCCCGACGGACCGTTCGATGACGCCCACGAACGCCTCGACGACCGCGAACGGCTCGATCACCAACGCCGCGCCCGACGACGACGTCCCGGAGGTCCGGTTCGAGAACCGGATCCGGTACCTCGACATCGTCGACCTCGTCTTCACCCGGGCGATCCTCTCGCCCGGGATGCAGCTGTTTGCCGGCTTCCTCATCACGCTCGGGCTCCTCGGGGTCCTCGGCGCAATGCCGCCGGACCTGTGGGTGCCGCTGCTCATCACCGGCCTCGCCGTCGGGACCGGCCTGATCTTCCTGCCGTTCACCTGGACGACCTACATGGCCGTGCCGGAGCTGATGAACGAGACGGTCGAGGCCGACGCGTCGGGCATGCGGATCCATGTCATGGACCGGATCGTCGAGCACCCGTTCAGCGTCTACCGCGCCGCCTCGGAGACGGACCGCCTGTTCATCCTGCGGTCCCGGATCGTGCCGACGCAGATCTTCACGAAGCGCGGCATGCAACCGCCCGAGATCGAGGCCTTCCGGGAGATCCTGCGCGAGGCCGGAGCGCTCACCGACACGGCCCAGGGCGAGCGTCGGAAGGCCTGGATCGGCTTCATCGTGGGGGCCGTCCTGGCGATCGTGCTGCCGCTCGGATTCACGCTCCTCACGAGGCTCGCTCCGGCCTGACGCCTCGGCCGGCTGCACGCGCCGACGCCGCCACACGCGACCCCCGCTCCGGCCCCGGCGTGCATTCGCGACACCCTGAGACTTGACCGGACACGGCGTCCGACCTAGGTTCACGACCGTGCCAGCCCTCGCCGCAGACCCGACCATCCGGCGCCAGGTCGTGTCCGTGGCCCGCGAGGTCCTCGCCCGCGACGCGTCCGCCCCGGTCGCCGTCATCGCCAACCGGGCCGGCGTCTCCCGTGCGACCTTCTACCGACACTTCGGCTCGCGCGAGGCCCTCCTGCGGAGCGTCGCCCTCGAGCCGCCGCCGGACGCGCGGGCCCGCATCCTTGCCGCCGCCCGCGACATGCTCGTCACCTCGTCCCTCGCGGAGCTGTCGATGGAGCAGCTCGCGAAGGCCGCCGGCGTGTCGCGCGGCACGCTCTACCGCATCGTCCCGGGGAAGGGCGCCCTGCTCGGTGCCCTCATCGAGGCCTACTCGCCCTTCGAATCCATTCGCTCGATCATCACCGAGCACCGCGACGGCCCGCCCGATGTGGTGCTGCCGCTGATCGGCCGGGCGATCGCGGGGGTCGCCGGCGAGCGCTTCGGGCTGATGCGGGCCGTCTTCCACGAGGTCACCAGCGGCTCGGAGCCGGCGATGGCCGGCATCCGGCCGCTGTTCGCCGAGACGATCGGCCTCGTCGCCGCGTACATGGCGCGGCAGATGGAGGGTGGCAGGCTCCGCCGGATGCACCCGATCCTGGCGCTGCAGTCGGTCATCGGGCCCCTCTTCTTCCACGTCATGACCCGCCCGACGGTCGAGCGCGTCGTCGGGCTGGACGTCGAGCTCGAGGCCGCGGTCGACCGGCTCGTCCTGGCCGCTCTCGAGGGCCTGCGGCCGTGACCACCATCCTCACCGGCACGGCCCCGGAGTCAAAGGCGGTCGAGGCCGTCGGACTGACGAAGCGGTTCGGCGAGATCCGCGCGGTCGACGGCATCGACCTCGGGCTGACGCCCGGCGTCATCTACGGGCTGCTCGGCCCGAACGGCTCGGGCAAGACGACGCTGATCCGGCTCCTGACGGGCCTCGCCCGGCCGACCGCCGGCGAGGCGCGGATCCTCGGCGAGCGGATGCCCTCGCGGTCGGCGCTGGCGCGCATTGGCTACATGCCCCAGGCCGAGGCGATCTACCCGGAGCTGTCGGTTGGGGAAAACCTCGCCTTCTTCGCCCGCCTCGAGAGCCGAGCGGACCGCGCCTCCATCGACGAGGTCCTCGAGCTGGTGGAGCTGCGCGAGCGCAGGAACACGCCCGCCCTGGAGCTCTCCGGCGGCATGCGGCGCCGGCTCTCACTCGCGTGCGCGCTCGTGCACCGCCCGAAGGTGCTGTTCCTGGACGAACCGACGGTGGGCGTCGACCCGGCCCTGCGGGTCCAGTTCTGGACCCACTTCCGGCGCCTCGCGGGCGAGGGCACCACGATCCTCGTCGCGAGCCACGTCATGGACGAGGCGGACCGCTGCGACGAGCTGCTGTTCGTGCGCGGCGGCAGGGTCATCGGGCAGGGGCCGGGCGACGCCCTCCGGGCGCGCGCCGGGCAGGACAACCTCGAGGCGGCCTTCCTGGTGCTCTCGGGCCTCGACCCGGACGGTCGACCGCTCCATCCCGACGCGTCGGATCCGGAAGCGGGGTCAAACCGGTGAGCGTCGGCCGCATCCTCGCGATCGCCCGGCGGATCGCCCAGGGCTTCCGCCGCGACGAGCGCACGCTCGGGCTGATGTTCGTCGTGCCGCTCGTCGTCACCGCGCTGCTCGGCTGGGTCCTCCGTGACACGAAGGACGCCACGGTCGCGGTCGTGATGGTCAACGAGGCGGGCGTCGCGGGCCAGCGGATCGTCGATACGATCACCGAGGCGACCACGGGCGCGCCGGCTGGCGTGGAGTTTGTCGGCACCACCGATTCGCGCGACGCGGCGACGGTTGCCATCCGCGACGACGCCGCCGACCTCGCCATCGTCATCCCGTCGACGCTCCTCTCGGACGTCCAGACCGGCAACCGCCCGACGTTCACCGTCATCACCGAGGGCATCGACCCCGGCGCGGAGGCCGAGGCGTTCGGCAAGCTGCAGTCGGTCATGGCGACCGTCGCGCGCGGGCTCGTGCCGCCGGGCGTTCCCGCGCCCGTCGTCCCGCAGATCGAACGCGAGACGATCTACCTGTCGCCCGACGCCGACGAGGTCGACGTCCTGGCGCCCGTCTTCCTCGGCTTCTTCGGCTACTTCTTCGTCTTCCTGCTGACCGGCATCAGCTTCCTGCGCGAGCGCGTCGGCGGGACGCTGGAGCGACTCGTGGCCACGCCCGTCACGCGCGCGGAGATCGTCCTCGGGTACAGCCTCGGGTTCGGGATCTTCGCAACGATCCAGATCGCGTTCCTGACGATCTTCATCCTGAACGCGTTCGAGACGCCCGAGCTCGGGCCGATCCCGTCGCTGACGATCGGCCTGGGGGTCGACGCGGCGGGCTCGCCGTACCTCGCGTTCCTGATCGCGCTGCTGCTGTCGATCGGCGCGGTCAACCTCGGGATCTTCCTGTCGACCTTCGCCCGCACGGAGCTCCAGGTGATCCAGTTCATCCCGCTGGTGATCGTCCCGCAGGGCCTGCTCTCGGGGCTGCTGTGGCCGGTCGAGCGGCTGCCCGACGTCCTCCAGTGGATCGCCCACCTGCTGCCGCTGACGTACGCGGTCGAGGGGCTGCGCGAGGTGATGCTCAAGGGCGCGGACCTGTCGAGCGCCGTCGTGGTGACGGACCTCGCGGTGCTCGCGGCGATCGCCCTGGTGTTCGTCGCGCTCGCCTCGACGACGATCAGGCGCGAGGTGGCGTAGGACCGCGGCGCCCGGTCCTGCTGGCCGGAGCAGGCGACTACGTGACCGCGAGGTCCCCGGCCGGTAGCCCCAGCTCGCGCTCCGCGGCGGTCGCGGCCCACTGGAGCATGTCCCGGCGGTCGACGATCGTCTGGTGCGCGACCACCTGGAGCGCGAGCCCGTCGATCAGCGACAGGATCCGCCAGGCCGCGGCGGTCGGATCGGAGCAGCTGAACGTCCCGTCGCGGACGCCGGCCCGGATCGCGCGCTCCAGCAGGGCGGCCCACGCCAGGTTGAGCCGTGACGAGGCCTCGCGCAGCACGGGCCGGCGGGCCGCCTCGGCCCAGGCGTCGAGCCACAGCTGGAAGGCCCAGTCGTCGCCGACCGGCGCGTACGAGGCGAGGAACGCCCGGATCAGCTCGTGCGGGCCGCCTGCCTGGTCGAGCAGGATTTCGGTCTGGCGGAGGTCCTCCCCGGCGACGCGCTCGAAGGCGGCCGCGAGCACCTCGTCCATCGAGTCGAAGTAGTGGTGGATGAGCCCGCTGGATGTGCCCATCTCCGCGGCGACGTCGCGGACGGTCGTGGCCGCGAGCCCCTTGCGGCGCGCGACCGCCAGCGCGGCGTCCACGATCGCCTCGCGCCGGTCCTGGGGCGTCATCCGCGCCATGCCCGCAGCCTACACCCTATTGCGCAACTGTCCAATAGCGGGCTACCATGCCGGGACATTTCCGGCGACCGGCAGGGGAGCGACACTCGACGTGATCCGGACGACGCCTTTCCACGAGCGCACGAGCGCCCTCAACGAGACCGGTCTCTGGGAGCACTGGTCGAACTGCCTGGTGGCCCAGCGCTACCAGATGTCGGAGAAGTTCGAGTACTTCGCCGTCCGGAACGCGGCCGGCATCTTCGACACCTCGCCGCTCTACAAGTACCGCTTCTCGGGCCCGGACGCAGCCCGCTACCTCGGTGGCGTCATGGCCCGCGACCCGCGTCCGCTCGCCGTCGGGCGGGCCCACTACACGCTCTGGTGCGACGACCGCGGCTTCGTCATCGAGGATGGCGTCCTGCTGCGGCTCGCGGAGGACGAGTTCCTCCTCACCGCGGCCGAGCCGAACCTCATGTACTTCCAGTCGCTCGCCGGCCGCCTCGACGTCTCGATCGAGGACGTCACCGAGGACTGGGGCATCGCCTCGATCCAGGGCCCCCGCTCCCGCGAGATCCTCGCCTCGGTGGCGCCCGCGATCGCGGACCTCCGGTACTTCGGGCTGACGCGCACGAAGATCGCCGGGGTCGACGTGATCGTGTCGAGGACCGGTTACACGGGCGACCTCGGCTACGAGGTCTGGGTCCCGACCGACGGCGCCCTCCGCGTCTGGGACGCGATCTGGGACGCGGGCAGGGACCGCGCGCTGATCCCGTTCGGCATGACGGCGCTGTACATGGCCCGCATCGAGGCCGGGCTCGTCCTCCTCGACGTCGACTTCCACTCCAGCCGCTACGCCTGGACCGACCACGACCGCACGACCCCGATCGAGCTGGGGTTCGGCTGGATGTTCCGCGACCTCCTGCCGGCGGCGAAGGCCTCCGGCTCGAACGGCGCGAGCGCAAAGGCGAACGGCGGCGGCGCGGGTGGGTCGTCGAACGGCCGGGCGTTCATCGGGCGCGACGCGATCCGGCGCGAGCTGCAGGAGCGGACGTCGCGCTGGATCCTGACCGGCCTGGTGGTCGACTGGAGGGACTACGACCGGATCTACGGCGAGGCGGGCCTCATCCCGCC
>DATLYV010000069.1:0-23669 GCA_035574535.1 Binatia bacterium | reverse complement strand
CGCCGCGGCAGATGGACGCGCCGCTCGTCGGCCGCGCGGGCGAGCTGGCGCAGCTCCAGCGGATCGTGGCCCGCGCCCGCGACGAGGCCTCGGTCCAGCTCGTCACCGTTACCGCGGAGCCGGGCGGCGGGAAGTCCCGGCTCGTGCGCGAGCTTCGCGCGTCGCTCGAGGCCCACGCCGACCCGCCGGCCTGGCGGCAGGGCCGCTGCCTGCCGTACGGCGACGGCGCGACGTTCGTCGCGCTCGCCGAGGTGGTCCGAGCGCAGGCCCGGATCCTGGAGACCGACGACTCGACGACCTCCGCCGCGAAGCTGTCCGAGGCGATCGCGGCGCTCGAGCCGGATCCGTCGCGCCAGGCCTGGTACCGGCATGGGCTCGCGGGCCTCGCCGGCGTCGAGGGCGCTGCTGTGACCCGGGGCCACGAGGCCGCGTTCGGGGTGTGGCGTGCGTTCCTCGAGTCGATCGCCCGGCGGGGCTCGCTCGTGCTGGTGCTCGAGGACGTCCACTGGGCCGATGACGCCCTGCTCGACTTCATCGAGCACCTCGCGGCGACGGCCCGCGGCGTCGCGCTCGTGGTCCTGTGCACGGCCCGCCTGGAGCTGCACGAGCGACGGCCGGACTGGGGTCGGCACATCCGGAACGCCGCGACCGTGCCGCTGGGGCCGCTGCCACCCGACGACACGAAGCGACTCCTGCGGCTGCTCCTGCACCGGGACCCAGACCCGGCGACCGTCGCCCGCGCCGGCGGCAACCCGCTGTTCGCCCATGAGCTCGCCCGGATGTTCGAGCGCGCCGACGGCACGCCGGCCGGCGACATTCCGGAGTCCCTCCAGGCCGTCATCGCCGCGCGCCTGGACACGCTCGCCCCGGAGGTCAAGGAGGTCGCGGCCGACGCCTCGGTGGTCGGCGACGTGTTCTGGTCCGGCGCGGTCGCGGCGATGGGCGGCCTCGACGAGCGCGAGGCGCGGGCGCGGCTCCGCCGGCTGGTGGCGAACGACGTCGCCCGTCCCCGGCGCGGCACGTCCGTGGCTGGCCAGGGCGAGTACGGGTTCGTGCACGTCCTCGTCCGCGACGTCGCCTATCGCCAGATCCCGCGGCGGGAGCGCGTCGGGAAGCACCGCGCGGCGGCCGAGTGGCTCGAGCAGCTGGCCGGCGACCGCCTCACGAGCCACGCCGGCTTGATCGCGCACCACTACGGCCGGGCGCTCGAGTCGGCGGAGGTGCTCGGGGAGGAAGACGAGGTCCGGGAGCTCCGGCCGCGCGCCCGGCGCTTCCTGGGCCTCGCGGGCGACGCCGCGACGACGCTCGACGCGCGCCAGGCCCGGGCCTTCTACCGGCGGGCCCTCGACCTCACGGACGCGGGCGACCCGGGCCACGGTCGCCTGCTGGGCCGGCTGGCCGAGGCGGCGGACCTCTCGGGCGACCTCGCCGAGGCGGCGCAGCTCGGTGAGCAGGCCATCGCCGAGCTCCGGGAGCACGGCGACATCCTCGCCGCCGGCGAGGCCATGGTCGCCTTGGCCAGCACGCTCTGGCGCCTCGGGCGGCCGGAGGCGACACGGCGGCGCCTGGTCGAGTCGGCGATCGCGACGCTGGAGGAGCTGCCGCCCAGCGCGGCGCTCGTCCGGGCGTACTCGCGCATGGCGACCCACGAGATCCACGCGGGCCGCGCCGGCGCCTGCGGGACCTGGTCGAGGAAGGCGCTGGTCGCCGCGGACGCCCTCGGGCTTGCGGCGCTCAAGGTCCAGCCGCTCAATCTTCTCGGGATCGCCCGCTTCGAGACCGGTGACGAGGCCGGGATCGCGGATATCCGCGAGGCCGTGCGGCTCGGCCTCGAGGCCGGCCTCAGCACGGAGACGGCCACCGCGCACTCGAACCTCGCGGCCGTGACCTGGGTCGCGGACGGGGCCGTCGCCGCGCTCGAGCTGAAGCGGGCGGCCGGCGAGTTCGCGACGAGCCGCGGCCTCGTCTCGATGGCGAAGACGATCCGCGCGGAGTCCCTCTGGCAGCTCCACGACGCCGGGCTCTGGGACGACGCGCTCGCAACGGGGCGGGACGTGGTCGAGGCGGACCGCGCCGCTGGCGGCTCGTCACGGGTGAGCGTGATGGCCCAGACCGTCCAGGCCCGGATCCTCGCCGACCGCGGCGCGACGGACGATGCGGCGGACCTCGAGCGCGATTACCTCGCGCGGGCCCGAAAGCTCCGCGACCCGCAGGACCTCGGGCCGGCCCTGGCGGCCGCGGCGGCCCTGCGGCGTGCGCTCGGCGACGTCGCGGGGGCGACGGACCTGATCGCCGAGCTCGAGCGGGTGACGCGGGGCCGGGATCCGTCCCAGCGCGTGCACGAGCTGCCGCACGCCGCCCGCCTCTGCCGCATCGGCGGCCGGATGGACATCGCGGAGGCGCTTATCCCGGCACGGCGCGCGCCGACGTACGTCCGGGCGAAGCTGTGCCTCACGTCAGGACGGGCGCTGCTCGCCGAGGCCCGCGGCGAGCACGACGCAGCCGCCGCCTTGCAGGCGGAGGCAGCGGCGGGCTGGCACGCGTTCGGGTGCCCGAACGAGGAGGCGCACGCCCTGCTCGGGCGGGGCCGGTGCCTCGTCGCCCTCGGTCGCGCGGCGGACGCGGAGACGAGCGTCGTCGAGGCGCGGGCGATCGGCGCCCGGCTCGCCTCGACGGAGATCGGCGCGGAGGCGGCGAGCCTCCTCGCGTGACGGCGGGGCCGACCCGTCAGGCCGCGGCCGGAGCAGGACCCGGCGTCAGACCCAGGGCAGCCTGATCGGCACGAACGCGTTCAGCAGCAGGCCGAGGATCAGCAGCGCGCCGGCGCGGCGCGTGTGCACGAACGCCTGCCCCACGAACCACAGCGGCCAGCCGACGTAGCTGCCCGGCGGGACGTCCGGCTTCGGCTGGCCGAAGACCTTCAGCACCTGGACGAGCCGCGGCAGCCCAAGGACCACGAGCGCGACCCACGGCCCGATCCAGCCGATCGCGGCCGCGCCGAGCACGATCGGGTAGAACGCGATCATCAGCAGTTGCGCAAGGAGCCGGGCGTTCTTCTCGCCGAGGAGCACGGGCATCGTGCGGACGCCCTTCTTCCGGTCCGCCTCGATCTTGTCGATGTGCTTGCCAAAAAGCACCGTCGTCACGAGGATCGCGTAGGGCAGCGAGGCGATCCAGGCCCAGCCCGGGATCTGGCCGGTCGCGACGAAGAACGTCCCGACGACCATCAGCGGGCCCCAGACCACAAACACGCCCGGCTCGCCGAGGCCGATGTGCTTCAGGCGGATCGGCGGCGCGACGTAGAACACCGAGATGAACAGCCCCGCGAGCGCGAACGCGGCGACCGGCCAGCCGCGCTGCGTGACGAGGAACACGAGGATCGCCAGGTCGATGGCGTTGGCGATGAGGATCGCCGCGCCGAGCTGACGTTTCGTCACCCAGCCCGAGAGGATCGGGTGGGGCGCGTACTGGGCCCGGACGTAGTCCTCGGTGTCGACCCCGCCCTCGAGGTCGAAGTAGTCGTTGATCATGTTGTTGGCCGCGTGCGCGACGACCAGCCCGAGGACCGCGAGCAGCAGCAGCCCGTAGTCGACCGTGAAGGGCCCGCCGATCGGCCCCCCGCCGATCTGCGCCAGCCGCTCGGCCCCGACGGCGAGCAGCCCACCGATGAGCCCGGACGTGACGGTCATCGAGAACACGGCCGCCCGGGTGATGACGATCCACTTCGAGATCGCGTCCGGCGGCGTCGTCATGCCAACCGGCAAATTCGCGGTGTTGTAGGCGGTCTTCCAGACCCGCAGTCGATCGGCCAGCACGGTGGTGTCCCTTCGAGCGCCGGAGGACCAGTCCCTCCGAAACTTGCGCTCGGATAGTAGCACTATTCCGGACGTGCGCGGGCGGTGCGCGGGTGGCGGGTCTGCCATGATCCTGCCGTGCGGCCCGAGGACCTTGACGACGACCTGACGATCGAGACGCTCGCGGTCCACGCGGGCCAGGAGCCGGACGAGCTGACCGGGGCCGTATCGCCGCCGATCTACCAGACCTCGACCTACCGGCAGCCTGGGGTCGGCCGGCCGATCGACGACTACGACTACGCCCGGACGAAGAACCCGACGCGCGACCGGTTCGAGCGCGCCGTCGCGGCGCTCGAGGGCGGCGGGCACGGGATCGCCTTCGCGTCGGGGTCGGCGGCAACGGCCGCGATCGCGGAGCTCGCGGAGCACGACGCGGAGATCGTCGTCGGCGACGACGTCTACGGCGGGACGTTCCGGTACCTCGAGCGGGTGCGGCGGCCCGACGGGGTCACGCCGCGGTACGCCGACCTCGCCGCGGATCCCGACGCGATGTGGGAGTCCCTGTCCGAGCGGACGCGGCTGGTGTGGTTCGAGACGCCAACCAATCCGCTCCTGAAGGTCGTCGACATCGAGGGCGCGGCCGCGGTCCTGCGGGAGCGCTACGGGGACGGGCCGCGGCCGCTCATGGTCGTCGACAACACGTTTGCGACCCCGGTGCTGCAGCGACCGCTCGACCTCGGTGCGGACATCGTCTTCCACTCGGCGACGAAGTACCTGGCCGGGCACAGCGACACGGTGATCGGGGTCGTCGTGACGCGCGACGCGGCCGTGGCCGAGCAGTTGCGGTTCTTCCAGAACGCCGCGGGCGCGGTCCCAGGCCCGTTCGACTGCTTCCTGGCGCTGCGGGGGCTGCGGACGCTGCCGCTGCGCGTCGGGCGGCACAACCTGAATGCCTCGGAGGTCGCGCGATTCCTCGCGACGCGCGACGACGTCGAGTGGCTGTCCTACCCGGGCCTCGGGAACGGCCCGCACGCCCACCCGCAGGCGGCCTGCGCGGCGCGCCAGATGCGCGCGGGCGGCGGCATGGTCGCGTTCGTCCCGCGGGCGCGGGACGGGCGAAGCGCGCGCGACCGCGCCATCGCGATCTGCGAGTCGACGCGGATCTTCACCCTGGCCGAATCCCTCGGCGGCGTCGAGTCGCTGATCGAGGTGCCGGCCGTGATGACCCACGCGTCCGTGGCCGGCTCGCCACTCGAGGTGCCGGAGGCGCTCGTCCGCCTGTCCGTCGGCATCGAGGGCGCTGCCGATCTCATCGAGGACCTCCGCCAGGCACTCGACCGGGCCTGACCCACCCGAACCGAAACTTGCGCAATCGCGCGATGACGTCGCGGGGTTCAAGCTTCACCACGCGCCGGAGTAGGCCGGCACGGTCCTGCAACGCGCGGATGACCTTCGGTGCGTTGCCGGTTGCTGATGCGGTGGTAGCATCCCCGGGAGCAACGACTGCGGAAGCCGACTCCCGTCGTCCCAAGGGGCGGCGTCACGCGCGGCCGGTCGGATCGAAGCGCAGCGCCCGGAGTGGTCGATCGGCAGCAGCCGAGCCGCCCCCGGTCGCCCGAGCAGGAGACCGACGCCCGATGACCGCCGTGACCAAGTCCTCGACCGAGCCTCCGAGTACCGGCACCGCCACCCGGGGCACCGCCACCCAGACCCCGCAGGCAGGGAGCCGCGTGCGCGCGGGCAAGATCGTCGCCAACCTCTCGACCGCCGCCCTGTACGAGGCGGCGGTGCGCGACGGCGAGGGCCTGATCGCGGCCGAGGGGCCGCTCGTGGTGCGCACCGGCAAGCACACCGGCCGGTCGCCCAGGGACAAGTTCATCGTCGTCGAGCCCTCGAGCGAGTCGAAGATCTGGTGGGGCGACGTCAACCACCCGATCTCCGAGGAGCACTACGACCGGCTCCGCAACCGGCTCATGGCCTACCTGGCCGATCGGCGCCTCTACAGCCAGGACCTGTTCATCGGCGCCCACCCGAAGCACCGCCGCTCGCTCCGCGTCTACACCGAGACCGCCTGGGCCAGCATCTTCGCCCGCAACCTCTTCCGCCGCCCGAGCCCGGAGGACCTCGCGAGCTTTAGCCCGAACTTCACGATCATCGACGTCCCGTCGTTCGAGGCCGACCCTGCGACCGAGGGGACCCGGACCGGCACGGCGATCCTGGTCCACCTCCAGCGGATGGAGATCATCATCGTCGGGACGATGTACGCCGGCGAAATCAAGAAGTCGGCCTTCACGGTCATGAACTACCTGTTGCCGGACGAGGGCGTTCTGCCGATGCACTCCTCGGTCAACGTCGGGGAGGGGGGCGACGCGACGGTCTTCTTCGGCCTCAGCGGGACGGGCAAGACAACGCTCTCCGCCGATCCGCTCCGGAGCCTCATCGGCGACGACGAGCACGGCTGGGGCAGCGACTACGTCTTCAACTTCGAGGGCGGCTGCTACGCCAAGACGATCCGCCTCTCGCCGATGTACGAGCCGGACATCTTCGCGACGACCCGGCGCTTCGGGACGATCCTCGAGAACGTCGACATCGACCCCGCGACGCGCGAGCTCGACCTCGACTCAGAGCGGTTCACCGAGAACACCCGCGGCGCCTACCCGCTCCACTTCATCGGCAACGCCGACCCGACGGGCGTCGCGGGCACGCCCCGCAACGTCGTCTTCCTCACCGCCGACGCGTTCGGCGTGCTGCCGCCGATCTCCCGGCTCACCCGCGAGCAGGCGGCCTACCACTTCATCAGCGGCTACACGGCCAAGCTGGCCGGGACCGAGATCGGGGTGAAGGAGCCGTCGGCGACGTTCTCGGCGGGCTTCGGCGCGCCGTTCCTGCCCCGCCACCCAGGCGTCTACGCCGAGCTGCTGATGGATCGACTGGAGCGCTACGACGTGCCGGTCTGGCTCGTGAACACCGGCTGGACGGGCGGCCCGTATGGCACCGGGCACCGGATGAACATCGCGCACACCCGGAACATGGTCCGGGCAGCCCTCAACGGCGACCTCCGCGACGTCCCCACCGTGACCGACCCGGTCTTCGGCGTACAGGTGCCGACGGCCGTGCCGGGCGCCCCGTCAGAGGTCCTGATCCCGCGGGACACGTGGGAGGACCCGGCCGCCTACGACGCTGCGGCGCGCCGGATCGCCCACATGTTCCACGAGAACTTCGAGGCCTACGTCGACGGCGTCAGCGAGGCCGTGCGGAATGCCGGCCCGGTCCGCGCCGACGACGCCGGCGAGCTCAGCGTCAGCGCCGCCGGGGAAGGCTGACCGGGGCGTCGGCGAGCGCGCGTTGCCTCAGGATCGCCGCTGCGCGAGGACCGCGATGACGCCCGCGGCCACGACGGCGGCGATGCCGACATACGTCAGCTCGATGGCCGGCGCGAAGAGGCCGAGGACAACGAGGATGATCCCGATGATGACGAGTGCCGCGACGGGCAGCGAGACACCGGACATCGACATCGGCGAGGACCCTCCCTCCCGACGCGCCCCGCTGGCGCGTCCATGGGACAAGAGCATACGAATCGAGGAGGCCCCGAGACATGCCCCGAAACAAGGTCACCGTGATCGGCGCCGGGAATGTCGGTGCGACGACGGCCCAGCGCATCGCCGAGGCGGGCCTGGCCGACGTCGTGCTCGTCGACATCGTCGAGGGGCTGCCGCAGGGTAAGGGCCTGGACCTGGCCGAGGCGGCCCCGGTCGTCGGCCACGACGCCCGGATCACCGGCACCAACGACTACGCCGCGACGGCGGGCTCGGACATCATCGTGGTCACGTCCGGCCTCGCCCGGCAGCCGGGCATGAGCCGCGACGACCTGCTGGCGAAGAACGCCGGGATCGTGAAGGCCGTGGTCGAGGCCTCGGCCGCGCAGTCGCCGGACGCGATCATCATTGTCGTCACCAACCCGCTCGACGCGATGTGCCACGTCGCGATGCAGGCCTCGGGCTTCCCGCGCGAGCGCGTCCTCGGCATGGCCGGCGTCCTCGATTCGGCCCGCTTCCGGACGTTCATCGCCGAGGAGCTCGATGTCTCCGTCGAGGACACCCACGCGTTCGTGCTCGGCGGTCACGGCGACACGATGGTCCCGCTGTCCCGCTACTCGACCGTCGCGGGCATCCCGATCACCGAGCTCCTGCCCCCGGACCGCATCAAGGCGCTCGAGGAGCGGACGGCCAACGGCGGCGCCGAGGTCGTGGCGCTGCTCAAGACCGGCTCGGCGTTCTACGCGCCGGCGGCCTCGACGTTCGAGATGGTCGACGCGATCCTGCGCGATCGCCGCCGCGTCCTCCCGTGCGCCGCGTACCTCCAGGGCGAGTACGGCGTCGACGGCCTGTTCGTCGGCGTGCCCGTGGTGCTCGGCGAGGGCGGCCTCCGCCGGGTGATCGAGATCACGCTCACCGACGAGGAGCGCGCCGCCTTCCAGAAGTCCGCCGCGGCCGTCAGGGAGCTGGTCGACAAGCTCGAGGCGTAGCCGTGTCCGGCCCAGGCCCGGGCCTCGCCAGGGCGGCGCCCGGGCCGAGGGTCCAGGCGGTGCCAGCAGTCACCACGGCCCGTGGGGTCGTGCGCGCGCCCTTCGCGGCGCGGTAGTACCTTGCGGCCGAACGCGAGTGGAGGACTCGCGAAGTGCAGCCGGCACGACGGCGCCCGCGTCATCGTTCGGCGGGCGGGTTGTTCCCGGTCCCAGCTCCTCAGCCGACATGACGGGTCGAAGGCAAGGAGGACGCCAGGCGACCAACGTTCCCGCGCTACCCGCATCGCCCTCTCTTTCGAAGCCATCTCGGAGGAAGAGCCTTGAAACGATCCAAGCGCACCGTAGCCGTCCTGACCATGCTCTCGCTGCTGGCCTCGCTGAGCGGCGTTGCCATCGCCGGCGTCTCGGCCGCCGGCCCCAAGGTCAAGGACACCCCCATCAAGGAGGTCGGGCCCGACTACAACCACGGCGAGCCGCTACCGTTCGACCGGGCCGACACGCGCAACGCCAACCCGCCCCTCGGACCGGCCAAGATCGGCGAGACCAAGACGTGGCTTGGCCTCGATGATTACCGGGGCGTGATCAACCTCAAGAACTACACGCTGCGCGGCGTCGGCACGCACGTCGAGGTCTGGGTCGGGACCAACCTCAACTTCCCGAACAGGTCGATGCTCAATCCGCTGACCCCGGACCCGACCGACTTCTTCACCTACGACGACTGCCGGAATGACGGTGTCCGGAACGTCATCACGGACGAGCAGGTCCAGTACCTGATCGACCAGTTCGACAACAACATCTACCCGCTCGAGTCGGACTGGTGGGGGACCCCGCCGAACCGGAAGGGCAACAAGAACGCGCTCGCGAAGCAGCTCGGCTTCCCGCAGAGCTACTACCGGGGCGAGGGCGACAACATCGTCGTCCTGGTCGACAACATCCGCGACGGCAACTTCTACGACCCGAACAACAGCGAGGCGCAGTCGTACATCGCGGGCTTCTACTTCAGCGTCTTCGACGACTTCGTCGACCGGACCGTCATGTCGATCGACGCGTGGGACTGGATCCACCGCACGGGCGACGATCCGCCGCACGCCCCGACCGCGGACCCGTGCACGAGCGCGCCGGCGCGGCCGAACCTCTACGAGGGCGTCTTCGCGCACGAGTACAGCCACCTGATCCACCACTACACCGACCCCGACGAGGTCAGCTGGGTGAACGAGGGTCTCGCGGACTTCACCGAGATCTTCACCGGCTACGCCGACATCAGCCGGCATGTTGACGAGAAGGGCTACGAGGGCCACAGCCAGTGCTACCTCGGCTGGGTCAGCGTCATGCATCCGGACTGGAACCCCATCCCGCGCCCGTGCGGCCCGGAGAACGGCCTCACGGCCTGGGGTGACCAGGGCGACGACGAGATCCTGGCCGACTACGGCTTCGCGATGTACTTCATGAACTACCTCGCGAGCCAGGGCCTCGACAAGGACTTCTTCACGTCCTGGTTCCAGAACGCCGGCAACGGCATCGTCGGGCTCGAGAACGCCCTCGCAGCCGCCGGCGATCCGCGGAGCTTCCGGTCGCTGTTCGAGGACCAGATCATCTCGTCGCTGATCGACGGGTACCTCGACAACGGCGCCACGGGCGCCGGGTCGCAGTACCAGAACGCGGCGGCCGAGGCGACGATCTTCTTCAGCGACGAGGCGCACGCCGACGCAGGGGCCCCGCCGTGGGGTGCCGACTACATCGACCTCGGCGCCGGCGACGAGCTCGACTCGGTCGTCTTCGACGGTGACGACGCGGTCGAGTTCCCGGACGGGACGAACTGGGTCGTCGACGAGGACGGCTACTACTCGAGCCCCGACGTCGGCGACACCGGCGAGTACGGCTCGAACCAGGACGAGGACATGACCCACGCCGTCACCGGTGGCGGGACCCTGACCTTCGAGCACTACTACGCGTTCGAGCTCGGCTGGGACTTCGGCTTCGTCCAGGTCTCGACCGACGGCGGGGAGACCTTCACCTCGCTGGCGTGCACCGGCACGACGTCGGAGCACGACCCGGGCGCGATCGGGACCATCGTCGCCGAGCTGCCGGGCTTCAGCGGCCCGACTCCGGACGACACGGACACCTCGACGATCGGCACGGCCGCGGAACCGGTCAGCTCCAGCTGCACCATCCCGGCTGGCGCGACGCACATCAGCTTCCGGATGATGACGGACCCGCTGGCCTTCTTTGACGGCTGGCACGTCCGGAACATCGAGCTCGACGGGTCGCCCGTCGGGACCCCGGGCAGCCTCGCCGGCTGGACGAACCAGAAGTTCCTCGACCCACTCGAGCTGACCTTCGGGCTGGCGTTCGTCGGGATCAACGGCGAGGTCGACGCGTTCGGCGACATCTTGTCGGCCGACTCCGTCACGGTGCTGAAGCCGACGCTCGATGCCGGCCAGTCGTACACCCTGACCGCGGACGACCTCGAACAGCTCTCCGGCTTCGACCGGGTGGTCGCGGTGGTCTGGGGCATCCCGGACGAGGAGAGCAGCACGACGTACCAGCCGTACAGCCTCATGGTGAACGGCACGGAGGTGGCCGACGGGGGCTGAGTCCCTCGGCCGCAACGGATGCAGATGGGGCCCGCCGCGAGGCGGGCCCCATCGATTCCACCCTCGGTACACTCGCCGCGTGCCGCTCGGGGTGATCCAGATCTCGCTCGATCCCGTCCTGCGCCTGAGCGAGACCTCGTCGGTGCGCTACGAGACGATCGGGCTCGGCGTGGTCATCCTTCTCGGGCTCATCGTCGCGGCCCGGATCGCGACCCGCACGCCATCCGGCCTTCCGTTCGACCCGGAGGCCGGCCTCCGCGTCGACGACCTGGTGTTCATCGTGGTCGGCAGCGTGCCCGGCGCGATCCTCGGCGGCCGGCTCGGCTACGTCCTCGACCACCTCGAGTTCTACCGGGCGAACCCCGGCGCGATCCTCGATCCCGCGCAGGGCGGCCTCACGCTCACCCTGGCCGTGCCCTTCGGCATGCTGACCGGCGCGTTCATCGCCCGCCTCCTCGGCGCGCCAGTGGGTCGCTGGCTGCACGCCGCCGCGCTGCCGCTGCTGTTCGTCCTCTCCGCCGGAAAGCTCGCCGGAGTGCTCGGCGCGACGGGACAGGGGACGTTCAGCGACGCGCTCTGGGCCACGGCCTACGAGGGCCCCGGGCCGTGGGGCTCGCTCGCCGCCGAGGTGCCGGCCCATCCAGCGCAGGCCTACGAGGCCATCGCGGTCGCCGGGGCGATCGTCGTGATGGCGCTGCTCACGCGGCTCGGCGTGGTGACGCGGCGCCAGGGCGGCGCGATGTTCCTCGCCCTCGCCCTGTGGTCCGTGGCCCGCCTCGCGGTCGCGACGACCTGGCGGGACCCCGTGGTCGTGGCCGGGCTGCGGACGGAGCAGCTCCTGCAGCTCGCGGTGCTCGGAGTCGCCGTGATTGGACTCGCGGCGCGCTGGCGGGTCCCGGCGAGCGCTCCCGCGTGGCCGGACCCTGAGAAGGTGACTGAGACGGCGCCCGAGAAGGCGCTCGAGGAGACACCCGAGGAGACGTCCGAGCGGACGCCCGAGGGGACGCCCGCTTGACGCGGTATCGTTGCCGGGTCACCAGCACTGAGGACCCACGACGATGACCCAGCTCGAAGAGCGGCCCGCGACCCGGGCCGCCGCCACGATCGGCGAGACCGTTCCCCACTGGATCGGTGGACAGCGCGTCGCCGGCAGGTCCGGTCGCCGCGGCCCCGTCTACAACCCCGCGACCGGCGAGCTCGCCCGCGAGGTCGACTTCGCGTCCGTGGAGGAGGTCGACGCGGCCGTCGCCGCCGCCAGGGCCGCGTTTCCCGGCTGGCGCGCCACGTCCCTCTCGAAGCGCACCGACATCATGTTCCGCATCCGGAACCTGGTGGAGCTGCACAAGGCGGAGATCGCCGCATTCCTGACCGCGGAGCACGGCAAGGTCCCGTCGGACGCGCAGGGCGAGGTCGCGCGCGGCCTCGAGAACCTCGAGTTCGCGACGGGCATCCCGCACCTGCTCAAGGGCGGCTACTCGGAGCAGGTCTCGATCGGCATCGACGTCTACCAGATCCGCCAGCCGCTCGGCGTCGTCGCCGGCATCACGCCGTTCAACTTCCCGGCGATGGTCCCGATGTGGATGTTCGCGAACGCCATCGCCTGCGGGAACACCTTCGTCCTGAAGCCCTCGGAGAAGGACCCGTCCGCCTCGATCTACCTGGCGGAGCTGCTCAAGGAGGCCGGCGTCCCAGATGGCGTCTTCAACGTGATCCAGGGCGACAAGGTCGCGGTCGACCGGATCCTCGAGCACCCGGACATCGCCGCGGTCAGCTTCGTCGGCTCCACCCCGATCGCGAAGTACATCTACGAGACCGGGACGAAGCACGGCAAGCGCGTCCAGGCCCTCGGCGGCGCGAAGAACCACATGGTCGTCCTGCCGGATGCGGACATCGACATGGCGGCGGATGCCGCCGTCTCGGCCGCCTACGGCTCGTCGGGCGAGCGCTGCATGGCCATCTCCGTGGTCGTCGCGGTCGGCTCCGTTGCCGACCCGCTCGTTGACGCGATCAGGTCGCGCCTCCCGAAGATCAAGGTCGGACCCGGGACGGACGACCAGGCGCAGATGGGTCCGCTTGTCACCCGCGAGCATCGCGACAAGGTCGCGTCGTACCTCGACCGCGGGCGCGAGCAGGGCGCGACCGTCGTCGCCGACGGTCGCGAGCACGACGCCTACCGCTCCGCCGGCTTCTTCCTCGGCCCCTCGCTGCTGGACCGCGTCACGCCGGAGATGGACTCGTACTGCAACGAGATCTTTGGCCCGGTGCTGGAGGTCGTCCGCGTCCAGACGTACGACGAGGCCTTGAAGCTCGTCAACGAGAACCCGTACGGCAACGGCACGGCGATCTTCACCCGCGACGGCGGCGCGGCCCGGCAGTACCAGTTCGACGCCAACGTCGGCATGGTCGGGATCAACGTCCCGATCCCGGTTCCGGTCGCCTACTACAGCTTCGGCGGCTGGAAGTCGTCGCTCTTCGGCGACCTCCACATGTACGGCCCGGAGGGCATCCAGTTCTACACCCGCGCCAAGGTCGTGACCGCGCGCTGGCCGGACCCGGGCACGTCGAAGGTCGACCTGGGCTTCCCGCGGACCCGCTGACCGCCCGCGCCGACGTGGTTGCCCAGGAGCGCCCCCGCGTCGTGGGCGTGGGCGTCCGCGACTGGGTCCCGCGCCCGACGCTCACCGGCCCGGACTACACGAGCCAGGCGGTCTACGAGGAGGAGCGGGAGCGGCTGTTCTTCGGCGGCTGGGTCTGCATCGGCCGGTCCGAGGAGGTGCCGTCGATGGGGGACTACCTCGTCCGCGACGTGGTCGGCGAGTCGGTGTTCGTCGTCCGCAACCGCGAGGGCGCGCTGCGGGCCTTCTACAACATCTGCGCCCACCGCGGCACCAAGCTTCTCGACGACGAGCCGGCGTGCGGCCACGTCGGCAAGGCGATCAAGTGCCCGTACCACGCGTGGGCCTTCGACCTCGACGGGCGGCTCCTGGCCACCCCGAACGTCCACGAGGACGAGCTGTTCTCGCGCGAGGACTACCGGCTCCACCCCGTCGCGGTCGACGAGCACGCCGGCTTCCTGTTCGTGAACCTCGCCGACTCACCCCGACCGCTGCGGGAGCACCTGCGCGACAGCAACGAGACGATCCTCGACTTCGACCGCTACCGGATGGGCGAGCTGCGGCTCGCGCGCCGGATCACGTACGACGTCGCCGCGAACTGGAAGATCGTCGTCGAGAACTACAACGAGTGCCTCCACTGCCCGCAGATCCACCCCGAGCTCGTGCAGGTCATCCCGCTGTACCGCAAGGGCGAGGTCTGGGACGGCGAGACCCGCGACGGCGGCAACGAGATGCGGCCCGGCGCGACGTCCTTCACCGCGACTGGCACGTCCGACCTGCCGAAGTTTCCGGACCTCGACCCCGAGGACTACGGCATGTACTACGGCGCCTTCCAGTTCCCGAACCTGATGGTCAACCTCCACCCGGACTCGGTGATGGCCTACCTCGTCTACCCGAGGGGCGTCGACCGGACGACGGTCGTGTCGGAGTTCTACTTCCGCCCGGAGGCGCTGGCGATGCCGGGCTTCGACCCAGGCCCGACGGTCGACCTGTGGGACCTCATTAGCCGCCAGGACTGGGCGGTCTGCGAGCGGGCCCAGATCGGCGTCTCGTCGCGGGCCTACCGCTCGGGCGTGTACCCGCGCAAGGACCGCCTGCTGTTCGACTTCAACGAGCGCTGGCGCCGCGCGATGGGCCGCCCGACGATCGCCTGACGGTCGGCGGCCCTCGCTGGCCGGGCCTCAGCCCGTCGGCAGGCGGCGGAAGACGAGGAGCGCGAGGTCGTCCGCGGGCGACGCGGCCCCCTGGAACTCGAGCACGGACCGGATCACGGCACTGACCGTCGCGGCGGCCGTCCCATCGCCGCGACAACTCGCCGCGATCGTCTGTAGCAGGCGCCCCTCGCCGAAGCGCGAGCCGTCGGGCGCCTGGGCGTCGGTGATGCCGTCGGTGTAGAGGATCATCCGCTCACCCGGCCGGATCTCGGTGCGCTGCAGCGTCAGGTTGAGCCGCCCGAAGACCCCGACCAGCGGCCCGTTGCCCTCGACCCACCACGGCTCCGAGCCGTCCGCCCGCGCGATGAGCGGACGCTCGTGCCCGGCGTTCGCGAACGCGAAGACGCCCGTGTCGAGGTCCAGCACGCCGGCGAGGATCGTGACGAACAGGCCGGTCCGCCGCTCGTCGACCAGGATGTGGTTCATCAGCTCCAGTGCCTGCACCGGGTCGCCCGTCCGGTCGAGCGCGGAGCGCATGACGGCCCGCACGAAGGCCATCATCACGGCCGCCGCGATGCCCTTGCCGGAGACGTCGGCGATGACGACGCCGCGGTGGCGCGGCCGTTTCCTGTCGAGCAGCGGGAAGACGTCGAAGAAGTCGCCGCCGATGGACCGGGCGGGCCGGTAGTCGTCGGCGATCTCCCAGCCCTCGGCGTCGACGCCGGTCAGGAGGACGAGGGTGCGCTGGATCCGCTGCGCGACCTGGAGCTCGCGCTCGAGGAGCTCTGGATCGAACCCGGATTCGGCCGTGGTCAGGCCCCCTGGAGCGCCGCCACCGCGGACGCGCGGTCCGCCTCGACCGGGAAGAGGCCCGCCATGCCGGTCCGTTCGAGGACCCGAGCGATCGCCTCCTGCGGCGCCGCGAGCCGGACGTTCGAGGTGGGTTCGTCGTGGTCGCGCGCCAGCTCGTGCAGCGCGCCCCAGCCGGCCTCGGGGTCGGGCGGGGTTTCGCCGCGCATGATCCGGAACGCCGAGTGGAGGGCGAAGAGGCCGGAGCTGGCCATGAACGTCAGCTTCGACAGGTCGAAGACGAGCCCGCGCGCGCCGCGCCCGTAGGCATCCCGAACGGCCTCGATGACGCGCTCGTAGTTCGAGGCGTCGAGCTCGCCGTCGAGCGCGACGACCGTCACGGCGGGCGAGCCGCCGAGGTCCTCGACATCGATCGTCATCGCCATCGGGTCAGCCCTCCCTCGTCGGTTCGTCGTCGATGGACCGGATCAGCGTCAGCTCGTTGCCGCCGCCGGGACGGACATGATGCCGCACCGCATCGGTCATCGTCCGGGCCAGCAGCAGCCCGACGCCGGCGGTCCCGGGAAGGCGGCCGGGCGTCGGAGCGCCAGGCTCGGGCGTGGCGGTCGGGTCGAAGACCGGCGCCCGGTCGAAGATGGTGATCTCGATCCGGCCATCGCGCAGGCCCGCCTCGTACTCGATGTCGCCGGGCTTGCCCTTGTAGCCGTGGAGCATCACGTTGCACGTCACCTCGTCGACCGCCTGGACGAGGTCCTCCATCGCGTGCTTCGAGCCGCCCAGCTCCGCGACGACCTCGCGCACGAACGCCCGGACCTCCGCCAGCCGCTCGACGTCGGCCGGGATCGAGAGCCGCTGCGCTGCCAACGCGGGCGGCTCGCTACGCCATCCGCGCGAAGTCGGCGGTCGAGCGCTTGATGAAGCGGCCCGCGCCCTTGCGGCCGGTGAACTCGCCGTTCCGGACGATGACGGAGCCGCGGCTCATGACGATGTCGCTGCCGCCCTGGACCTCACGGCCCTCGTAGCACGAGTAGTCGACGTCCATGTGGTGTGTCTTCGCCGAGATCGTGTGCCTGCGGTTCGGGTCGTAGACGACGAGGTCCGCGTCCGCACCGACGGAGATGGAGCCCTTCTTCGGGTACATGCCGAAGAGCTTCGCCGGGGCCGTCGACGCGATCTCGACCCAGCGCTCCTTCGTGATCCTGCCGGCGACCACGCCGCCGTCGTGCAGCAGGTCGACGCGGTCCTCGACGCCCGGGAGGCCGTTCGGGATCTTGCGGAAGTCGCCCCGCCCGAGCTCCTTCTGGCCGTGGAAGTCGAACGGGCAGTGGTCCGTCGAGACCACCTGCAGGTCGTCCTTCTGGAGGCCCTTCCAGAGCTCCGGCTGGTGGTCCTGGGTGCGCAGCGGCGGGGAGCACACGAACTTCGCGCCCTCGAAGCCGTTGCCGAGGTCGTCGAGCGACAGGAAGAGGTACTGCGGGCAGGTCTCGGCGAACGCCGGCAGGCCCTCGTCACGGGCGCGACGGACCTCGTTGAGCGCCTCCTTCGCCGACAGGTGGACGATGTAGACCGGCACGCCCGCGGACTGCGCCAGGCGGATGACCCGGTTCGTCGCCTCGCCCTCGAGGGTCGAGTAGCGGGCCAGGCCGTGCCCGATCGGATCGGTCGTGCCGGCGTTGAATGTGTCCGCGGCGATGACGTCGATGGCCAGGCCGTTCTCTGCGTGCATCATGATCAGCCCGCCGTTCTTCGCGGTCTGCTGCATCGCCCGGAAGATCGCGCCGTCGTCGCTGAAGAAGACGCCGGGGTAGGCGGTGAAGAGTTTGAAGTCCGGCACGCCCTCCGCGACGAGCTGGTCCATCTCCTTGAGCGATTCGTCGTTGACGTCGCTCATGATCATGTGGAAGCCGTAGTCGGTGGCGACGTTGCCCTCCGCGAGGGCGAACCACGTGTCGAGGCCCTCGCGCAGCGTCCTGCCCCTCGACTGGACCGCGAAGTCGACGATCGTCGTCGTGCCGCCGAACGCCGCGGCGCGCGTCCCGGTGAAGAAGTCGTCCTTCGCGAAGGTGCCGCCGAACGGCAACTTCATGTGCGTGTGGACGTCGATGCCGCCGGGGATGACGTACTTGCCGGTCGCGTCGATGGTCTCGTCGGCGGTCGCGGACTCCCCGAGGTTCAGGCCGATCTGCGCGATCGTCTCGCCGTCGATCAGGACGTCGGCGACGTAGGAGCCCTCGGCGGTGACGACCGTGCCGTTCGAGATCAGGGTGCGCATCGCTCCTCCTTCGATGTTCGGAGGAGATCGTAGCGAGTCGCGTGCCCGGTTGACCTCGCGGCGGAACGCCCTCGGGCGTGGACCGCTGGCTAGACGGAGAAGGGCACGTCGATGCCGAGCATCCCCGCGAAGCCGAGGCGGATCGCCCAGAGTGCGCCCGTGCCGAGGAGCGCGGTGAGCGAGAAGACGAACGCGAGGAACGACACGAAGCGCTGGTAGCGGTGGCGGCGGCGTGCCGCGGGACCCTCCATGTCCCACCAGGGATCGTGTCGACGGAAGGCCAGGGTCGGCATACGAGCCTCCGACTGTGGCGGACCGGAACAGTGGACCCCGAGAGTGTCGGGCCGCCGATCGGTGCGGGGAAGGCGGACCTTCGTCGCAGTGACCGTGACGAACGTCCCACGTGCGCACCGGACCGCACCGGACCGACCAGTCGAAGCGGGGCGTTTCGACACCGCCCGCGACCGCCCGCGCGGTGACGTTGCGCCCGCCGGGATCTTCGGGGCCGCCTCCCGCGGCCCGGGTTCGATCCTAGCCCTGGGCCGGAGCCGCCGCCATGGCCGGGATGACCTCGCGTCCGATGCGCTCGAGTTGCTCGCGCTCGTCGCCGTTCATGAGGTAGACGTTGAACTGGTCGACACCCACGCCCTCGAGGACGCGGAGCTTCGCGACGACCTCGTCGAGCTCGCCGAGGACGCAGAACCGGTCCGTCACCTCGTCGCCGACGAACCCGGCGTTCGACGACCCGACCTCGGCATGGTGGTGGTAGTCGTAGCCGGTCCGGTCGCGGATGTAGCCGGTGAGGGCCTCGGGGAGCTGCTCGCGCGGGTACCTGTTCACGAGGTCGACGACGTGGTTCGAGACGAGGGCGGGGAACCAACGGGTCCGCTCGCGGCCGAGGTCTCTTGGCCCGAGGTGCAGCGGCGCCGCGGCCTGGACCTTGATGGCCGCGCCGTCCCGACCGGCGGCCGTGGCGGCCTCGCGCATCTGCCCGGTGAACCACTGGATCAGGTCCGGGTCGGCGAGCTGGAGGATCACGCCGTCGGCGACGCGGCCGGTCATCGCGAGGGCCATCGGGCCGTAGCCGGCGACCCAGACCGGGAGCTTCGACCGGTTCGTCCAGGTGAGCCGGAGCTCCGTGCCCTCGTAGGTCACGGCGCGTCCCTCGACGAGATCGCGGATGACGCCGATCGCCTCTTCCGTGCCGGCCATCGTGATCGGCGGCTTGCCCAGCACTCGCCGCGCGGAGTCGCCCCGCCCGATGCCGAGGTCCATGCGGCCCCCGCTCAGCTCGTTCAGCGTCGCCAGCGAGGAGGCGGTCACTGACGGCTCGCGAGTGCCGGGGTTCGTCACGCAGGTGCCCAGTCGCAGGCGCGAGGTGTGCTCCGCGATCAGGGTCAGCAGGGGATACGGATCGCGCCACAGGACGTGCGAGTCGAAGAGCCACAGGTAGTCGAAGCCGAGCTCCTCGCCGAGCTTGGCCAGCTCGATCGTGTCCCTGATCGAGTGCTCGGGCTTGAGGGTGAATCCGAACTGCATCGTCAACCCCGTGTTCGAGTCGGTCCAGTGTTCGCGTCCGTTCCCGTTGGAGGACCCGAGACTACGCGGCTCGGGCAAGCTCCGTCACGGCGTCTGCGTGGCCGCTGTACCGCGGCCGCACTCGGAAAGCGGCTTCCAGGCGACGAACGGTCGTTCGCGCCCGCTGGCGCCGGGGTCGAGGACGGTGAGGGTCGTGGCATGTCCGGGCCGGTCGTCTCGGCCTGCATTCCACCAGGCGGCGAATGCCTCCGCCCCGTCGGGGCAGAGCGAGCGGAAGGATTGTTCGCGGAGCCGGATTGCGTGCAGCACCTCCGACGACCAGAGGCCGACCATGACGTGGGTCTCGCTGGCCCATCGCCTGACGCCGACTCGCTCTGCGAGCGCCGCGCCGAGGTACGCCCGCTTGGCGTTGAAGACGCCCGCCATGTCCTGGAAGTCGGGGAAGCGGGTGCGGTTCTCGAGATGCAGGAGCGCGCGACGCTCAACGTCCCACGCCACGACGTCCGCCCGACCGGCAAACTGGAAGAACTCGCCATCACGGAATGGACGACATCCGCCGCGAGGTTCGGCCGGGTCACGCGCTGCCGCGGATCGACAAGCTCCAACTCCAGCCGCCGCCCGAGCGCGACCGCAACTCGCCCGCTCGTCCTGCCCGGCGAGACCTTGCCCGCCTCGATTAGGTAGACCATCGCCGGCGTCAGCGCCGCACGCTCGGCGAGCTCTCGAACGCTCCAGCGCCGGGCGAGGCGAGCATCCCGGACCTGGGCTCCGAAGAGGACGGCAGCGCGCCGCAGTTCGTCCTCGACGCGCTGGTCCGCTTCCGACGCTCCTTCCGACGCTCCCTTCCCTCGCGACATTCAAATGTCATTCAACAACTCGCCGCTCATCTGCGGCTTACGCCCCGGCCGGGCGGGTCGCGGGCAGCCGTCTCGATCTCGACGTCGACGATCTTCGACCGTCCGATTCCGCATGCCGACACCTCACGCCCGGGTGGATGCCTGGTGCGTGTCCTGGCAGGCCGGCGCCCGCGCGCGTGGGCCGCGGAACCCTCGCCCGCTACGGGCGGACGAGGTCGTCGTAGGCGTCGGGGCGGCGGTCCCGGTAGAACTGCCAAGTCTGGCGGACCTGCTGGATCATGTCGAGGTCCATGTCGCGGACGATCAGCTCCTCGTCGTACGGTGAGCCGACCGAGCCGATGAACTGCCCCCGCGGGTCACAGAAGTACGACTGGCCGTAAAAGTCGTCGTCGCCAAGCTCCTTCTCGATGCCGACCCGGTTGATCGTCCCGACGAAGTAGCCGTTCGCCACGGCGTGCGAGACCTGCTCGATCCGCCAGAGATACTCGGACAGCCCGCGCGACGTCGCGGACGGGATGAACACGATCTCGGCGCCGTTGAGGCCCAGCGCCCGCGCGCCCTCGGGGAAGTGGCGGTCGTAGCAGATGTACACGCCGACCTTGCCGACCGCGGTCTCGAAGACCGGGTAGCCGAGGTTCCCGGGGCGGAAGTAGAACTTCTCCCAGAAGCCCTTGACGTGCGGGATGTGGGTCTTGCGGTACTTACCGAGGTACTTGCCGTCCGCGTCGATGACGGCGGCGGTGTTGTAGTAGATGCCGGAGGCCTGGGCGTCCTCCTCGTACATCGGCACGACGAGGACCATGCCGGTCTCCTTGGCGAGCGCCTGCATGCGCTTCGTCGTCGGGCCGTCGGGGATCAGCTCGGTGTAGCTGTAGTACTGCGGGTCCTGGACCTGGCAGAAGTACGGCCCGTAGAACAGCTCCTGGAAGAGCATCACCTGCGCGCCCTGCTTGGACGCCTCGTGCGCTGCCTGCTCGTGCTTCTGGATCATCGACTCCTTGTCGCCGGTCCAGCTCGCCTGCAGCAGCGCCCCTCGAACGATCCTCGGCATCGGAACCCTCTCAGCCCATCGGTGGTGTGTCGGTCGATTGCGGCCGAGAGTACACCGCCACCCGGCGCGAGGGTCGGTCGACCGGCGTCGCTCGGCCAGGAGGATCGAGATTGGGTTCCACTGTCCGGCCTCTCGAAGAGCAGTGGCGCGAGGCGACCGTTCCGGGCGAGTCCCGGTTCGCGCGGCCGTATTCGGTTCGCTCCCGGACGATCGATCGGGGTGGCCGGCGTTGCTCAGCCGGCCGAGCCGCCGCCCACCCCGCTCGGGTACGTCTGGGTGTCGTCGGACGCGGGCCGCGACGGCGTCGGCGGCGCAGCCTCGGTCTCACCGCCGCCGCCACCGAAGATGCCGGCTGTCAGTAGGCCGATGACGGCGGCCGCGATCGCGATGATCAGACCGATCGGCTGGGTCGGGTCGAGCAGCCGGAACTGCTCCGCCGCGAGCGCGGCCCCGACACCGCCGAGCAGCCCGAAGATCGCCGAGACGATCCGCTTCCCGACGCCTGCCTCGCCGCGCATCGCTGCGAGCACGACGAGCGCGCCGACCAGGGCCAGCAGCAGGCCGCCGCCGCCGAGGACGGTGAGCAGCGGGTTCACGTCGTCGATGATGATCGTGATCGAGCCGGCACAGCCGTTGTCGGCGCGACCGGCGACCGTGAACCGGGCGCCCAGCACCGCCAGGTACGAGGCGCTGACGCCGCTGACGGAACCGGAGGTCTCCCCCTCCTCGGAGGCGTGCCCGGACCAGGCCCGATGCGCGCCCGGACCAGGCCCGAGGCGCGCCCGAAGCGCGCCGTCGACCTTCCGGGGCCGTCCGCCCGCGTGGTCTAATTGACCGCCAGACAGCCGGCGGCCGCTCGACACCGCCGCTGGTGACCGCGCAGGAGCCTCCCATGACCGTCGAATTCGCGACCTCCCGCATGACGAGCGAGGAGATCGTCCGCCTGAACCGCGCCCACACCTTCTTCTCGTGGTCCGTCCAGGGCCAGCTCGATCCGATCGCCATCGACCGCGCCGAGGGCATCTACCTCTACACCCCCGAGGGCCGCCGGATCCTCGACTTCAACAGCCAGCTGATGTCCGTGAACATCGGCCACGGCGACCGCCGGGTGGTCGACGCGATCACCGAGCAGGCGATGAAGCTGCAGTACGTCCAGCCGGCGTTCGCCACGGAGATCCGCGGGCGCCTCGGGCAGAAGCTCGCCGAGATCCTGCCCGGCGACCTCGACAAGGTCTTCTTCACCCTCGGCGGCGCCGAGGCGATCGAGAACGCGATCAAGCTCGCCCGCCATTACACCGGCCGCTACAAGGTCCTCGCGCGCTACCGCGCCTACCACGGCGCGACGTTCGGGGCGATGACCCTGACCGGCGACCCGCGCCGCTGGGCCAACGAGCCGGGCCTCGTCGGCGTCGTCCGCTACCCGGACACGCACCGCTGGGGCGAGAAGGACCCGCGCCCCGTCGAGGAATCGCTCCAGGGCCTCGAGGACGTCATTCGCTACGAGGGCGCCCACACGATCGCGGCCGTCTTCCTCGAGACGATCGTCGGCACGAACGGCATCCTCATCCCGCCCGACGGCTACCTCGAGGGCGTTCGCGAGATCTGCACGCGGCACAACATCCTGATGGTCTGCGACGAGGTCATGGCCGGCTTCGGGCGGACCGGGCGCTGGTTCGCGGTCGACCACTGGGGCGTCGTGCCGGATCTCATGACCATGGCCAAGGGCCTGACGAGCTCCTACCTGCCGCTGGGCGCCGTGGCGATGAACCACGAGATCGCCGAGGCCTTCGAGACGAAGATGTACTACGGCGGCCTCACGTACTCGTCGCACCCGGTGAGCCTCGCCGCGGCCCTCGCGACGATCCGGGTCTACGAGGAGGACGACCTGATCGGCAACGCCCGGCGGCTCGACCCGGTGATGAAGGCGCATCACCAGCGGCTGGCGGAGAAGCACCCGTCGGTCGGCGCCGTGCGGAGCATCGGCCTGTTCGGGATCATCGACCTCGTCCGGAGCCGGGATCCGTGGACGCCGCTCACCCCGTACAACGGCACGAGCGACGAGATGAAGGCGATCCAGAAGTTCTTCCGAGAGAACAACCTCTACGCCTTCACGCCGAACAACTCGATCCACACGAACCCGCCGCTGTGCATCACCGAGGAGCAGCTGGCGGAGGGCTTCGACATCATCGACACGGCGCTCGAGATCGCCGACCAGGCCGTCGTTTGAGGCCGGCGCGCGCGAAGGCCGACGGACGACGGTGACGGGATCGATCGAGGGCGCGCGGGGCGTCCAGGACACTCGTGGCGCGCGAGGAGCGGGGGCCGCCGGCGGTGGCCCCGGCTCGATCTCGGCCCTTCGAGCCGTCGTCCGCGGCATCGCCATCGCGCTGCTGTTCTTCGCGCTGCTGATCGCCGTCTGGGAGGGCGCGAAGGCGCTCGGCGGCGACCCGTGGCGGTT
>DATLYV010000068.1:0-10286 GCA_035574535.1 Binatia bacterium | reverse complement strand
GCCGACCTTGATCTCGGACGGGTCGGCGGCGTTGAGGAGGTCGGCGAGCGCGGCATGCGCCTCGGCGACGATCGCGTCGCTCCGCTCCGAGGTGAGGAACGGGCCGCCGTGGTTGGCGTTCGACTCGCGGTAGTAGCGGACGACCGCGTCGATGACGGTGTCGGGGACCTGGGTCCCGCCGGGGCCGTCGAAGAAGGCCATCGGGCGGCCGTCCTCGTGCTCGAGGGCGAGGGCCGGGAAGCGGGCCCGGATGGCGTCGACGTCGAAGGCACGCATCGATTGCGATGCTAGCGGCCACGGTCCGTGCGGCGTCCTCGTTGACCGCGCAACGAGCCCGGCCGTACGATTCGACGACCGTGCCGACCCCCACCGCCACTCCGACCAGGCAGTCGACCGCCGCATCCGCCGGCGGCGACGTCGCGTCCCTGAGCGCGCGCGATCCCCGCCTGTCGCCGTGGCGGGCGTTCGTGCGCGCCCAGGCGCAGGTCTCGCGCCGGCTCGACGAGGACCTCCGCACGGAGCACGGTCTGTCGCTCCAGGAGTACGTGGCGCTCCTCATTCTGGCCGAGGCGCCTGAGCGCCGGCTGCGGATGGGCCGCCTCGCCGACTCCCTGTCGCTGTCGAAGAGCGGCGCGACCCGGCTGATCGATCGGCTCGTCAACGACGGCTTCGTCGCGCGCGTCAGTTGCCCCAGCGACCTCCGCGGCGCCGAGGCGGCGCTCACCGAGGCTGGCGTGCAGCGGCTCCGGACGGCCGCGCCGACGCACCTCCGGGGCATCGCGGAGTACTTCCTCTCGGCCATCGAGGCGGACGACCTCGATGTCGTCGAGCGCACGATGCAGTCCGTGGCCGACCGCGCCTGCAGCTTCGGCCCCAGGCCGCGCTCCTGACCGACGCGGGCGACCCCGGCGGCCCAGCGCGTCGGGGCCGGCTCTACGCCGGCACCTCCGGCTTTTCCTACCCGGACTGGATCCCGCGCTTCTACCCGCCCGGGACGCGGCCGTCCGGGTTCCTCGCGGCCTACGCGCAACGGCTGCCCGCGGTCGAGCTGAATGCGACGTTCCGGCGCCGGCCGACGCGGTCGGCGATCCGGGGCTGGCTCGAGGCGACGCCGCCCGGCTTCCGTTTCGCGGTCAAGGCCCAGCGCTCGTCGGCGATCCGGGGGCTGTTCGGCGACCCGGAGGAGACCGTGCGGTGGCTGACGGAGCCGCTCGGCGAGTTCGGAGACCGGCTCGGGGCGGTCCTCTACCGCGTGCCGGCGGCAATCCGGCGGGACGGTCCGTGGGTCGAGGGGTCGCCGGCGCGCGCGGATGAGCGGCTCCGGGCGCTCCTGGCCGCGTGGCCCAGGGAGATCCCGCTCGTCGTTGAGCTCCAGGACCCGACCTGGCACGTCGACGAGACGTTCGCGGCGCTGCGCGAGGCGAGCGCGGTGCTCTGCACTACCGAGCTGCCGCCGGAGGGCGACGAGGGCGCGACTGCGTCGGCCGACCTGCAGGCCGGTGCGGAAACGCCGATCGTCCGCAGGACCGGCCCGTTCCTGTACCTGCGCCTCCGCCGGCACCACGACGACGACGCCGAGCTCGACGCCTGGTCGGCCCGGATCGAGCCGTTCCTCGCCGCCGGCGACGACGTCTACGCGTTCTTCCGCCACGACGCGGTCGGGCGGGCCGGGCAGCTGGCGATGGGGCTGCTGCGGCGCTGCGATCCGTGAGGGAGCGTGCCCTCAGCCCGGGGCGGCCCCGTGCGGCCGGCCCTGCTGGTGGTCGACCCGGTGGGTGTACTCGGCCGGGCCGAAGACCACGAGGACGACGAGCTCCG
The DNA here is from genome assembly GCA_035574535.1 of Binatia bacterium. Classification (GTDB taxonomy): domain Bacteria; phylum Chloroflexota; class Limnocylindria; order Limnocylindrales; family CSP1-4; genus UBA5189. Next base: position 8,468 of record DATLYV010000068.1, on the reverse strand, counting down.
CCTCGATGTCGTGGAAGCGATGCGGCACGTCCGCGCCGACGAACACCACCGATCCCGCCTGGACGGGACGGTCCTCGTCACCCACGGTGATCCGGGCCCGCCCCGAGATCACGGAATAGACCTCGTCCTCGGTGTGGGGGCCCTGCGGGTCAGTGGCGCCGGCCCCGAGCACGTACAGCCCGACCGACAGGTCGTGGGACCGGATGAACTCCCGGTACAGGTTGCCGCTCGCGTGGAGCGCGGCGCGGACCTCGGCGAGCTCGAACGCGTCCATGGGCGGCGAGGCTAGCACCCGGCGCGGGCCTCGCGACGGACACCGGCCTCATCCGCCACGCGCCGCAGCGGCGTCGCAACGGCACGTCGGGAACCAACGATCCGGCTGTCGCGTACATTCGACCGATGGGGGTCTCACCGGCACGTCGCCTGCAGACGCGCGCGCTCCCGCACCCGCTGGCGCTCGGGATCGCCGTCGTCGTCGCGGCCGCCCTCGTCGGCTGCGATGCCCGGCGCCAGTCCGTGCCGCCGTCGAGCGCGTCAGCCGCGCCGTCCGCGGCAGCGACGCCGCCCGGGTCGAGGCCACCCTCGACCCCGCGTCCGAGCGGGGCGGCGGTCGACCTCGACCTCGGGCGCCTCGGGATCACGCTCGAGCCACTCGCGAACGTTCCGGGCCCCGCGCTGGCGATGGCGGCGCCGGACGACGGCACCGGCCGCCTCTTCGTCGCCACCCAGGACGGCTTCATCTTCGTCGTCCAGGCGGACGGCCGGGTCCTCGAGCGCCCGATGGCCGACCTCCGCGGCCGTATCACGAGCGGCGGCGAGCAGGGGCTCCTGGGCATCGCCGTCGACGCGGACTTCGCGACGAACCAGCGGGTCGTCGTCGACTACACGAACCGCGACGGCGACACGGTCGTCGAGTCGTACACGATCGACCCGAACGACCCGAACAGGCTCCAGGACAACCCGACCCCGATCCTGTTCGTCGACCAGCCATTCGCGAACCACAACGGCGGCGCGGTCGCGTTCGGGCCGGACGGGATGCTGTACGTCTCGCTGGGCGACGGCGGGGGCGGCGGCGACCCGCACGGCAATGGCCAGCGCCTCGACACCCACCTCGCCAAGATCCTCCGCGTGGACATCGACGCCCCCGCCGACGGCCGGGCCTACGGCATCCCGGGCGACAACCCGTACGCGAACGGCGGCGGACTGCCGGAGATCTGGCTGACGGGGCTGCGGAATCCCTGGCGGCTGTCGTTCGATCGCCGGACCGGCGACCTCTGGATCGGCGACGTCGGCCAGGGCGCGTGGGAGGAGGTTGACATCGCACCGCAAGGGGTCGGCGGGCTGAACTTCGGGTGGCGCGTCATGGAGGGCGCGCACTGCTACCAGGTCGACCCCTGCAACCAGGACGGGCTGACGCTGCCGGTGTCGGAGTACGGCCGCGACCAGGGCTGCACCGTGATCGGCGGCAACGTCTACCGCGGCTCGGCGTTCCCGTTCCTCGTCGGCGCGTACCTCTTCGCCGACTACTGCACCGGCCACATCTTCGCGATCGACTCGAGGGTGCGCGAGCTGACCGCCCCGACGGTCGTCGGCAACGGCTCGAACCGCATCGCGGCCTGGGGCGAGGACGCGGCCGGCGAGCTGTTCGTCCTCGCCCTCGACGGGACGGTGTCGCGGGTCGTCGCCTCGGAGCGCTGACCGGCCCGACGCCGGCGGCCCCCGTCCGGGGCGAGCCGGCGGCCCCGCTCCGCTACACGTCGAGCGGGTCGACCTTCTCCGGGTCCACCCCGAGCTCGGCGATCCCCTTCGCGGCCGCGGCAGGGGTGATCTCGCCGGCGCGGGACAGTGCGGTGAGGGCGGCCGCGGCGATGCTCGGGCCGTCGACCTCGAAGTAGGCCCGCAGGCTCTCGCGCGTGTCGCTCCGGCCGAAGCCGTCCGTGCCGAGCGTCACCATCGGCGCCGCAATCCACGGCCGCACGAGGTCCGGCAGGGCCTTCATCCAGTCGCTGGCCGCGACGATCGGCCCGCCGTCCTTCTGCAGGGCGCCCGTGACGTAGGGGGTGAGCTGCTTCTCGGCCGGGTGGAGGCGGTTCCAGCGGTCGACCTTCAGCGCGTCGCGCCGCAGCTCGCCCCACGATGTCGCCGAGTAGACCTCGGCCGCGATGCCGCGCTCGGCGAGCAGCTGCTGCGCCCCGATCACCTGCTGAAGGATCGAGCCGGAGCCGACCAGGCGGACCCGCGGCGCGGCCTTCGAGCCGTTCTTCCCACCGACCTTCGGCGCTTCGGCGAAGCGGTAGATGCCGCGCAAGATCCCTTCGTCGACCCCGTCGGGCTTGGGCGCCTGCGGGTAGTTCTCGTTGTAGATCGAGATGTAGTAGATGAGATCCTCGCCGTTGATGTGCATCCGCTCGATGCCGTCGCGGATGATCGCGGCGAGCTCGTAGGCGTAGGCCGGGTCGTACTGGCGGACCGCGGGGTTCGTCATTGCGAGGACGTGGCTGTGCCCGTCATCGTGCTGAAGGCCCTCGCCGGTGAGGGTCGTGCGTCCGGCCGTCGCGGCCATCAGGAAGCCCCGCGCCCGGGCGTCACCGGCGGCCCACAGCTGGTCGCCGGTCCGCTGGAACCCGAACATCGAGTAGAAGATGTAGAACGGGATCACCGGGTAGCCGTGGGTCGCGTAGGACGTGCCGGCCGCCTGGAAGCCCGCCGCCGAGCCGGCCTCGGTGATGCCCTCCTCGAGCACCTGGCCGTCGATCGCCTCGCGGTACTTGAGGACGAGCTCCGAATCGACCGGGTCGTAACGCTGCCCGGTGGCCGAGTAGATGCCGACCTCGTTGAACAGCGGGTCCATGCCGAACGTCCGGGCCTCGTCCGGGATGATCGGGACGATGCGCGGCCCGAGCTCCGGGTCGCGGATCAGGTTCCGGAGCATCCGGGTGAAGGCCATCGTGGTCGAGACGGGCGTCTGCGAGCCGGCCGCGAACTCCTGGTCGAAGGTGTCCTTCGGCGCCGGAAGGACGACCGGGTGGACCGACCGCCTGGGGAGCGGGCCGCCGAGCGCGCGCCGCCGCTCGCGAAGGTACTGGACCTCCTCCGAATCGGGGCCGGGGTGGTAGTAGGGCGCGTCCTTGAGCTTGTCGTCCGGGATCGGCAGCTCGAGGCGGTCGCGGAAGACCTTGAGCTCGGCCTCGGACAGCTTCTTGGCCTGGTGCGTGATGTTGCGGGCCTCGACGCCCGGGCCGAGGGTCCAGCCCTTGACGGTCTTGGCCAGGATCACCGTCGGGGCGCCCTTGTGCTCGACCGCGGCCTTGTACGCGGCGTAGACCTTGCGGTAGTCATGGCCGCCGCGGCGGAGCTTCGCGAGGTCGTCGTCTGACAGGTGCTCGACCAGGCGCGCGAGGCGCGGGTCCGGCCCGAAGAACTTCTCGCGGATGTACTTGCCGCCGGCGACGGAGAACTTCTGGAACTCGCCGTCGACCGTCGTGTTCATCTTCTCGACGAGGACGCCGTCGACGTCGCGCGCGAGAAGCTCGTCCCACTCGCGGCCCCAGATCACCTTGATGACGTTCCAGCCCGCGCCGCGGAAGACGGCCTCGAGCTCCTGGATGATCTTGCCGTTGCCGCGGACCGGGCCGTCGAGGCGCTGGAGGTTGCAGTTGACCACGAAGGTCAGGTTGTCGAGGCCCTCGCGGCCGGCGACCGACAGCGCGCCGAGCGCCTCCGGCTCGTCGGTCTCGCCGTCGCCGAGGAAGGCCCAGACGCGGCTGCCCGAGGTGTCGACGAGGCCGCGGTTCTGGAGGTAGCGGTTGAACCGGGCCTGGTAGATCGCGTCGATCGGGCCGAGGCCCATCGAGACGGTCGGGAACTCCCAGAAGTCCGGCATCAGCCTCGGGTGCGGGTACGAGGAGAGGCCCTGCTGTGGCGGCGTCTCGCGCCGGAAGCGGTCGAGCTGTTCCTCGCTGATGCGGCCCTCGAGGAAGGCGCGAGCGTAGATGCCGGGCGCGGCGTGACCCTGGTAGAAGATCTGGTCGCCCGCCTGGCCGTCGTCCTTGCCCCGGAAGAACCAGTTGAACCCGACCTCGTAGAGCGTGGCGGCGCTGGCGTAGGTGGCGAGGTGCCCGCCGATGCCGTTGAAGCGGTTGTTCGCGCGGAGGACCATCGCGACCGCGTTCCAGCGGATGAGCCGCCGGATGCGCCGCTCGAGGACCTCGTCGCCCGGGAAGCCCGGCTCGTGCTCCGGGGAGATCGTGTTGATGTAGCGGGTGTTGGTGAGGGGCGGCAGCCCGACCTGGAGCTGGCGGGCACGCTTCAGGAGCTTGAAAAGGAGGAACCGGGCGCGGGTCTCGCCCTCCTGCTCGACGACGTCGTCGAGCGAGCGGAGCCAGTCGTTCGTCTCCTGCTCGTCGATGTCCGGCAACTGGTGCTTGAACTCGTCGAAGTACATCTCGGAGCGGGGGGTCGTGAGGGTCATGCGGGCACCAGCTTCAGGGTCGTGGGCAGGACGTCGGGGACGAGCATCGCCCGGAGGGATTGGGAGCGACGGTACTTGGCGGTGAGGCCCTCGGAGCAGGCCTCGATCGAGGCGGGGTCGGTGGCGGGGACGGCCTTCGCCGGGATGCGCCGGCCGCCGATGTGGATCGCGACGTTCGGGTCTGCGAGCGCCTCGCGATACCAGCGACCGCGGGCCCCGAGGTACGAGCGGATGTAGACCTGGCCGTCGCGCTCGGCGATCCAGATGACCGTTCGATGGATCTCGCCCGCCTTCGATCGGGTCTCGATGTCGACCTCCTTGGCCGCCGCCATCGCGGCCAGGTCGGCAGCCTCGAATTGCATCGGGCAAACCTTAGCCGAAAGCCGCCCCGACCGGCCGTCGCGCGACCGTTGCGACGGCGGCGCTCCTCGGTGTCGCGCGGGCCGCCCGAGCCGCCAGTCGTCGCGCTACTCTCGCCGCCGTGGCTGCGCGCTACCACCCCCAGGCCGCCCTCGTCGTCGTCGACATGCAGAACGACTTCGCCGACCCCCAGGGCTCGCTGTACGTCAAGGGCGCGGGCGACATCCTCGCCCTCGTCAACTCGGAGATCCGGATCGCGCGCGAGGCCGGCGCGGTCGTGGTGTACACGCAGGACTGGCACCCGGAGTCGACGCCCCACTTCGCGAAGGACGGCGGCGTCTGGCCGGTCCACTGCGTCGGCGGGACGTGGGGCGCGGAGTTCCACCCGGCGCTCGAGGTCGTCGGGCCGTCCGTGAAAAAGGGCCAGAACGGCGAGGACGGCTACTCCGGGTTCACGATGAAGGACCCGGTCACCGGCGACACGAAGCCCACCGAGCTCGAGGGCATCCTCCGCGAGCGCCGGATCGAGAGCGTCGTGGTCGTCGGGCTGGCCACGGACTACTGCGTCAGCGCGACGGCGATCGACGCCGCCACGCTCGGCTTCCGCACCGAGGTCCTCCAGGACGCCATCGCCGCGGTGAACCTCCAGCCCGACGACGGCGCGCGGGCGATCGCGCAGATGCAGGCGGCCGGCTGCTCGCTCGGCTACTGCTTCGGGATGCTGCCCTAGCGGCTTCGGCCCGAGGACCCGCGGCGAGCCTTCGCGGCGCCCCGGCAGGCCGGCGGCTACAGTCCGACGATGCGCCTCCACCTGGTCGACGCGACGTACGAGCTGTTCCGCGCGCACTACGCGCCGCGACCGCCCGTGCTTGGGCGGGACGGGATCAACCTCTCCGGTGTCGCCGGCGTGATCGACCAGATGCTCTACCTCCTGCGCGAGGAGGGTGCAACGCACGTCGGGTGCGCGACGGACCACGTCATCGAATCGTTCCGGAACGACATGTTCCCCGGCTACAAGTCGTCGCTCGGGATGCCGCAGGACCTCCTCGACCAGTTCCCGATCGTGGAGGACGCGCTCCGGGCGCTCGGGCTGGTCACCTGGCCGATGGTCGAGTTCGAGGCGGACGACGCCATCGCCGCGGCCTGCCTGAAGTTCAAGGTTGACCCAGCGGTCGAGCAGATCCTCATCTGCACGCCGGACAAGGACATGGCCCAGCTGGTCGACGACGCCCGCGTCGTCCTGCTCGACCGGCGCCGCCGGATCACCTACGACGAGCCGGCCGTCCTCGTGAAGTGGGGCGTGCCGCCGTCCGCGATCCCGGACTGGCTCGCGCTCGTCGGCGACTCGTCCGACGGCTACCCGGGACTGCCCGGCTGGGGCGCGAAGTCCGCCGCGGCGGTCCTGGCGCGGTACGGCTCACTCGAGGCGATCCCGGCGAAGGCCTCCGCGTGGGATGTCAAGAGCCTGCGCGGGGGTCCCGTGCTCGCCGCCACGCTTCGCGACCGCTGGGACGAGGTCATGCTCTACCGCTCGCTGGCGCGGCTTCGGACAACCGAGGACGGGGTGGAGATCCCGCAGCGGTCCGTCGGGGAGCTGGAGTGGCGCGGCTCGCCGCGCGCGGAATGGGAGGTCTTCTGCGATCGCTGGGGCCTCGAGAGCCGGCGCTCGCGCCCGCACCGCTGGCTCGACTGACGAGGCGGCCGGAGAGGCGGCCTAGCCGCCCCTGAGCAGCTCGAGCAGCTCCGCGTGGTGCGCGGGGGGCGCCGCCAGCACCGCGATGGACTTCGGCTTGCGCGCGACGTCGAACCACGGCCCGCCCTGCAGGTCGGTGACGGTGGCGCCACCGCGTTCGGCGATCAGCCCGGCCGCGGCGATGTCCCATGACGACAGCCCGCCCTGCTGGATGAAGGCGTCGAACCGGCCGTTGCCGACGTACGCGAGGGCCAGCGCGGCGGAGCCCATCGAGCGCGGGACGCGGATGGCCTTGCGGACCCGCCGGGTGCGGGCGAGGTTCGGCGATCCGGCGAGGGAGATCGAGACGACGAAGTCCGTGAGCCGCTCCTTCGTCGAGGCCTCGATCGGCAGGCCGTCGAGGGTCGCGGGCCCGTCGTCCGAGGCGGCGAACGTCTCGCCGCGCATCGGATCGTGGATGACGCCGACGACCGGCCGGCCGCCCTCGAGGAGCGCGATCGAGACGCAGAAGAACGGGATGCCGTTGGCGTAGTTGATCGTCCCGTCCAGCGGGTCGATGACCCACGCTCGCCCGACGCCGGCCGTGGGCGGGTGCCCGTCGCGTGCGGCGTGGTCGCCGCTCTCCTCGGCGATGATCCCGTCCTCGGGGTAGGCGGCACGGATGGCGTCGATGACGAGCGCCTCGGACAGGTGGTCCGCCTCGGTGACGACGTCCTTGGCCGACTTGTAGTCGATCCGCTCCAAGCGCTCGATCCGGTCGACCAGCAGCTCGCCGGCGCGAGCCGCGATGCCCGTCGCGAAGGCGAGCTCCGACGCCCGCGTCCGGGACGGCACCGTCGCCGTCATCGGCCGGTCGAGGTCGTGCGCGTGGTCGCGACCGACGTCATCGGTTCCCGCAGTCGACGCTCAGGGTGAGCGGCTCCGTCCCGAACTGCGTGAGGACCCGCGTGAGCGTCAGCGTCTCGCCGCTGGCGATCCGGGGCGTCTGGACGCTCGCCGTGCGGGCCCCGAGGCCGGTCCTGACCTCGCGCAGAACGCAGGTCGTCGCGGTGGCATTCGAGCCCTCGTTCGTGATGCGGAGGGTCACGGCGAGCCCGCCCTCAGCCGGCTCGACCCCGACGACGGACGAGACGAACGGGCCGGTTGCGTTCGCCACGATCGCCGCGATCAGGGCCAGCAGCAGGATGAACCCGAGGATCCCGACGGCCGCGATGCCGTGCATCTGCGTTGCCGACGGCTGCGACAGCTCGAGCGGGTTGCACAGCTCGCACAGGCCGGCGTCCGCGGGCACGCCTTCGCGGCCGCAGCGGATGCACGGGTGGGTCGGCTCGAGCTCGCGGCGAACGATCGCCGGGGTGCGGGATGTCATCGACGTCGAATCGTCCCACGAATGGCCGTGGCCGCGAGAATCGCTGGTCGCGGCTCCCGGTCGGACGTCGTTCCTACCAGCGGGCGACGGCGTCGACCAGGCGGTCGATGTCGTTGGAGGTGCGGGCGGTCACGACGATCTCGTCGACGCCGAGCTCGGCCCAGCGGGCCCATTCGTCACGCGGCGCCTCGACCCAGGGGCTGTCGGTGAGCGCGTCCTGGCCCGTCCGGCCGCCGCCGAAGCCGAGGGCGATCCAGGCGTCGTCGATCGACCGAGCGTTCGCCGCGAGCGCGTCGCGGTACCGCGGCAGCAGCGCCTCGAAGCAGCCGATCTCCGCGGCCCAGCCGTCCCCGATCCGCGCCGCGAGCCGGACCCCGGTGGGCGTGCCGGCGCCGACGAGCAGGCGCGGGGCGGGATCGGGGACCGGAAGGGCATGGGCCGCGTCCAGCGGGAAGTACGGACTCTCGCGCGTCACCGGTCCCCCGCCCCAGAGCGCCCGGACGACGGCAACCGCCTCGTCGAGGCGTGCCGCACGTTCCGGCGGCTCCGGGAAGTCGATGCCGTACGCGCGATGC
>DATLYV010000067.1:0-14029 GCA_035574535.1 Binatia bacterium | reverse complement strand
GTGGTGTCCGCGACCAGCCCGGCGCGCTCGGCGATGATCCGGGACAGCTCGCGCGCCTCCAGCTCGAGCCGCTCGTCGCGCAGCAGCGGCAGCGCGATCCGCTCGCGACGGACGTCCTCGAGGTTGAGGTCGACGAGGTAGACGTCGTCGTCGAAGAACGGCGCCGAGTACAGCGCGTCGCCGGACGGCGAGATCACCTCCGAGCCGCCCCAGAACGTCATCGACTCGTCCACCCCGACGCGGTTCACGAAGACCACGAACGACGTCGTCAGCTGGGCGTACGTCCGCATCAGCGTCCGCCACGACGTCGCCGTGCCCAGCCCGACCTCGTTCCGCGCCGCAAGGTCCCGGCCGGGCGACGAGGAGACGTTGATCAGCACCTGCGCCCCGTCGAGGGCCAGGAGCAGCGGCGTCCCGAGGTGCCAGAAGTCCTCGCACACCGCGATCCCGACGCCCAGGCCGCCCCCGAGCCCCGAGGGCGTCGCCCGGATCGTGTCGCCGGCGGCGAAGAAGCGCCGCTCGTCGAACTGGCCGTACGTCGGCAGGAAGACCTTGCGATGGACGTGCCGGAGCTCGCCGTCCTCGAGGAGCGCGGCGGCGATGAACAGCCGGTGGTCGCCGGACTCCTCGACGAACGACACGATCGCTGCGCCGCCCCCGGCCGTCTCGCCCGCGAGCGCCGCGAGCCGCGGGTCGTCGAGGCGGATCGCGACCTCCGCGGCGAGGTCCTGGAGCAGGTAGCCGGTGAGCCCGAGCTCCGGGAACACGACGAGGTTCGCGCCGTCCGCCCTCGCCGCCCGGATGATCGAGCGGTGGCGCTCCAGGTTCGCCTCCAGCTCCCCGAGCCGAGGCGCCACCTGCGCGAGCGCGATCCGCAGCTGCTGCACGGCCCGAGTCTAGTCCCGGCCGCGGCCGGAGGGGACGGCTAGGCTGCCGCTTGACAGAGGAGCATCCCGTGACCGTCCGGATCGTCTTCGAGACCCACGCCACCACGACCGACAACGAGGCCGGGGTCGCCACCGGCTGGCTGCCCGGCGAACTCTCGGCGTACGGGCGCGAGAACGCCGCGGACCTGGGCGCGCGGCGGCGCGACGACGGCATCGACGCGATCTACGTCTCCGACCTCGCCAGGGCCCTCGAGACCGTCGGCATCGCGTTCGCGGGCAGCCCGATCCCCGTCCACGTCGACCCCAGGCTGCGGGAGTGCGACTACGGCCGACTGAACGGCATGGCGCGCGAACGGCTCGACGCCGAGCGTTCGGCCCACGTCGACGCGCCGTGGCCCGGCGGCGAGTCCTACCGCGACGTCGTCGCGCGCACGAGGGACCTGCTCGGCGACCTCGCCGCCCGGCACCACGGCGGGAGGGTGCTCCTCGTCGGCCACTCCGCGACCCGCCTCGCCCTCGACCACCTCCTGCTCGGGCGCGATCTCGAGGCGCTCGTGGCGGCGCCGTTCGCGTGGCGGCCGGGCTGGGAGTACGAGCTCGACCCGGCGCGGCCGGGTGGCGGGGCGATGCGCCCGCCCGGGGCTAGGCGCTGGGAAGCCTGACGGGCTCCTCGACCTTCGGCTGGTCGCGGATGACGGCGTGCGTGTCGTCCGCGCCGTTGCCGCCCTCGGTGTGGAGGTCGATCCGCTTCGGCAGGTCCTTCGCCTCGATCGGGAAGTGGCAGGCGACGAAGTGCCCGGGCTCGAGCTCGCGCAGCGGCGGCACCTCGGTCGCGCAGCGCTCCTGGGCCTGGAAGCACCGGGTCCGGAAGACGCAGCCCGTCGGCGGATCGATCGGGCTCGGGAGGTCGCCCTGGAGCAGGATCCGGCCGCGGTTGCGCTGGAGCTTCGGGTTCGGGATCGGCACCGCGGACAGCAGCGAGTGGGTGTACGGGTGCAGCGGCGCGGTGTAGATCGTCTTCCGCGGCGCGAGCTCCATGATGTGGCCGAGGTACATGACCGCGACCCGGTGCGAGATCTGGCGCACCACGGCGAGGTCGTGGGCCACGAACAGGTAGGCGATCCCGAACTCGTCCTGGAGGTCGCGGAGCAGGTTCAGGACCTGCGCCTGGATCGACACGTCGAGGGCCGAGACCGGCTCGTCGCAGACGATGAACTTCGGCCGCAGCGCGATCGAGCGGGCGATGCCGATGCGCTGCCGCTGGCCGCCGGAGAACTCGTTCGGGTAGCGGTTGTAGTGCTCCGGGTTGAGGCCGACGCGCTCCATGAGATCGTGGACCGCGGCCTTCACGCCGCCCTTGGGCTTGACATTCTGGACCTCGAACGGGGCGCTGATGATCCGGCCGACGGTGTGGCGCGGGTTCAGGGCGTTGTAGGGGTCCTGGAAGATGATCTGCGCCTTCTTCCGCAGGGGCATGAGGGCGTTGCCCTTGAGCTTCGAGACGTCCTGGCCGTCGAAGACGATCCTGCCATCGGTCGGCTCGAGCAGGCGCAGGATCGTCCGGCCCGCCGTCGACTTGCCGCAGCCGCTCTCGCCCACGAGGCCGAGCGTCTCGCCCTCGGCGAGGCTGAGGCTGATGCCGTCGACCGCCTTGACCTGGCCGACCGTTCGCGTGAACAGCCCGAACCGCCGCGCCCGGACCGGAAAGTACTTCTTGAGGTCCGTGACCGTGAGCAGCTCGCGGGCGTTGGGCTTCAGCTCACCTGCCTCGCGAACCTCGACCGGCGCGCCCTCCTCCGACGACACCTGCTCGACCATGTCCGTCATGCGGGCCCTCCGACGGGCGCCACCTGCGCCGACGACGTCGTGCCGTCCACGCCGCCCAGGACCGCGACGGCCCCACCGCCGACCGACGTGCTCAGGACCTCGCGCGCGATCGACCGGCGCTCCTCCGCCGGAAGGTGACAACGGACAAGGTGGTCGCGCTCGCTCTCGAGCAGCTCGGGCCGCTCGGTGAAGCAGCGCTCGCCCGGCACGCGATCCTTGTACTTGCAGCGCGGGTGGAAGACGCAGCCATCGGGGTGGCGCAGCGGCGACGGCGGGTTGCCCGGGATCGGGTCGAGGCGATCGGTCCGCTCGCGGTCCATGCGCGGGATCGACGCCAGCAGGCCCAGCGTGTAGGGCATTTCCGGGCTGCCGTAGAGCGTCTCGGTCGAGGCCCGCTCCACGATGCGCGCGGCGTACATGACCGCGACCTCGTCGGCGACGTCGGCGACGATACCGAGGTCGTGGGTGATGATGATCACCGCCGTGTTGAATTCGCTCTGGAGCTGGCCGATCAGGTCGAGGATCTGGGCCTGGACGGTCACGTCGAGGGCCGTCGTGGGCTCGTCCGCGATCAGCAGGGCCGGCGAGTTGATCAGCGCCATCGCGATCATGACGCGCTGGCGCATGCCGCCGGAGAGCTGGTGCGGGTAGTCGTCGACGCGACGCTTCGGCGCCGGGATGCCCACTCTGGCGAGCATCTCGATCGCCTCCGCGCGAGCCTGCTGCCTGGTGAGCTTCCGGTGGATCATGGCCGCCTCGGCGAGCTGCGCCCCGACCCGGTAGAACGGGTGCAGGCTCGACATCGGGTCCTGGAAGATCATGGCCATCTTGCTGCCACGGAGCTTCCGGACAGCCGCGTCCGACATCTCAAGGAGTTCCTGGTTGTCGAGCCAGACCTCACCGGAGACCTGCGCCGATTTGCGGTCCAGGAGACCCATGATCGCGAGCGCCGTGACGCTCTTGCCGGATCCGGACTCGCCCACGATCGCGAGCGTCCTGCCACGGGTCACCGAGAACGAGACGCCGTCGACGGCACTGACGAGGCCGTCCTCGGTCGGGAACTTGACCCGGAGATCGTTGACGGTGAGGTACGGCTCCGGCGCGACGCGGTGGTCCTGGCGAAGGGTCTCCGGCTGCCTCATGAGATGCGGACCCTTGGATCGATCACCGCGTAGAGCAGGTCGACCACCAGGTTCGCGACGATGATGATGGCGGCCGTGATGAGCGTGATGGCGGTGATGATCGGCAGATCGGACGCGATCACCGAGTTGACGGCCAGCGACCCAAGGCCGGGGAGGCTGTAGATGTTCTCCGTGATGATCGCGCCACCCAGCAGGTAGGCGAGGTCGAGGCCGGCGGCCGTGACGATCGGCGTCAGGCCGGCCCGGAGGGCGTGCTTGACCACGACGGTCCGCTCCGGCAGACCCTTGGCCCGCGCCGTGCGGATGTAGTCATCGCCGAAGACCTCGAGGACCTGGTTCCGGGTGAGCCGCATGTAGAACGCGGCGTTCAGGATCGCGATCGTGATCCACGGCAGGATCATCGTCTGCAGGAAGCGCACGGGATCCTTGAACGGGTCGACCCATTGCGGCGACGGCAGCAGGTGCAGCCACAGGACCACGGTGAACAGCAACACGAGGCCGATGAAGAATGACGGCAGGGAGTAGCCCAGCAGGGCGATACCCATGATCGTCCGGTCCTGCCACTTGCCCCGTTTCAGGGCAGAGATGATCCCGAAGGTCAGTCCGATCGCCATCCACACGACGAAGCCGCCGACCGCCAGCCAGAACGTGGCCGGCACGGATCGCGTGATCAGGGACAGGACGTCGGAGTTGCGCAGGAACGAGTAGCCGAGACAGGGCGCCTCGCACTCGATGGGGCGCTTCGTGTCGGCGAGGTACGTGCGGCCGAAGAACAGGCCGCTGATGAAGCGCTGGTACTGCTCGATCGGCGGGATGTCGAGCTCGAGCCGGTGGCGGTTGTTCTCGACGATCTGGGGGCTGCAGGCCTTGCCGCAGCTCAGGCGCGCCGGATCGGCCGGCAGCATGTTGAAGAGGAAGAAGACGGTGAGGGTGAGGAGGAAGAGCAGCAAGATCATGCCGAGGAATCGGCGGGTGATGTATCCGGCCACGCTCTGGTCTCCTCAGTGCGAAAGATTGCTCGACAGGGGGAGCAGCGGAGCCGCTCCCCCTGTGACAAGCAACGTCTAGCTACCGATTACTGCGCGGGCTTGCGGTAGATCTCCGCGTAGGCCCACGAGCCGTACGGCGCCCACTGGTAGGTCGGCGCGACGCCGGTACCAGCGATGACCTGGGTCAGGCCGAACGTCGTCGGGACGACGTACATCCGCTCCATCGCCAGCTTGTTGAGGTCCTGCCACTTCTTGGCCTGGACCGCCGGATCGAGCTCCGTCAGAGCGTCCTTGACGCCGTCAAGGAAGTCCTGATCGTGGACGCGGGACAGGTTCCACCCGCCCTCGTCCGTGAAGAGCGGACCGATGATGGTCGAGGCGTTCGGCCAGTCAGGACCCCAGCCGGCCCAACCGAACTCGTGGGCCTGATCGTCGTTGAAGACGATGCCGTAGTACTGACCACCCGGGATCGGGTTGGCCTGAACGTTGATCCCCGCCTTGCTGAGCGAGTCGATGACGATGGCCGCCTCCTGGTCGCGGACCGGGGTCTGCGGGTAGTCCCAGGTGATGGACGGCATCGGCTCACCCGACTCGGCGATGAGCTGCTTGGCGTACTCGGGATCGCCGTTGTCGGGGATTGGCTGGCCAAGGAGGCCATCCCAGAGGCCCGTCGGGGCGTACTGGTTGCCGAGGTTCGGCTTGATCACGCCGTCGCCGAGCTCGCCCGCGTACTCGCCACCGCTGTTGTTGCGGATGGCCTCACGGTCGAGAGCGACGCCGATGGCCTGCCGATGCTTGACGTTCGGGATCTTGTTCGTGTCGATCCAGTAGTACCGCGCGTACGGGTCGAAGTCGCTGACCGCTCGATCGGCGAACTCCGGCTTCGGCTGCGTCGGGCTGTCGAACACGGTCGCGAGGTTCTCGGGCTGGACGGCGCTGTACATCAGCGTGTAGGCGTCGTCGCCCTGGGACTCGATGATCCGCTGGTCGATGACTTTGACGTCGATGCCGAAGAGAACTTCCCACTCGTCCGGGTAGGCCTTCCGAATCGGGTCGCTCTCCGGGTTCCAGTTCTCGTTCCGGGTCAGAAGGAGGTGCCCGCCGTTACCGGTCGTGTACTCCTCGATCTTGTACGGGCCGTTCGAGAACGGGCGCGTCGTGTACTGCTCGCCGGTGTCCTTCGACTCGGGAACCGGGCTGAAGCCCAGGGTCACGGTCATGTTGAAGTCGGCGATGGGCTGCTTGAGCTTGAACGTGATCGTCTTGCCGTTGCAGCTGACCGCCTGGTCGAACAGCTCCTGGCCGGTCCCGTCGTACGGGCCGTGGTAGGCCGACAGCCAGCCGGCTTCCGCGTCCGCGTCGCTCGGGCCCGGAATGTCGAGGTACGCGATCGCGTACGTCGGGCCGTTCGTGATGACGTCGTTCGCGAAGGTTCGCGAGACGCCGTACTTGACATCCTCACAGGTGAGCTCGGAGCCGTCCTCCCAGGTGAGGCCGTCGCGGAGCGTGAAGCTCCACTCCGTGGCGTCGGCGTTCGGCTGGCCCGCGTCGACCGCGAGGTCGCCCGTGACGGTGTTCGCGACCTCGGGATCCTCCGAGTACACGAACGAGGTCAGCGAGCGCATGATCGTCGCGCCGAAGAACGCGAGATCCTCGCCGGTGTAGACGCGCTGCGGGTCCATGTCATCGAACTCTTCGTTGAACGAGAGGATCGTGACCTTCCCGCCGCGCTTCGCCTCGTCGCCCGGGGTCGGTTCCGGCCCCGTGGTCTCGCCGGGCGCCGTGGTCTCGCCGGGCGGCGCCGGCGTCGCCGACGGCCCACCGCCGCCACACGCGGCCAGGACGAGCGACGCAGTGGCGCCGAGGGCCAATGCGCGACGCATCCACGCGTCAGATCTGAGCATGCTTCTCCTCCATTGGGCCGGGATGGGTCCCGGCACAACCCTGCCGATGATATATCCACCGCACGGCAATCCGTGCACGTCCCTACTTCGCCGCTCTCTCCTCCATCTGTGAAGATCGCGCCGGAATCAGCGCGTGACTCGGGGATCGAGGGCGTCCCGGACGGCGTCACCGAAGAGGTTGAACGCCACCACGAGTACGGCAAGGATCGTCCCCGGGATGAAGAGGTAGGTCGGAATCGTCTGGAAGTAGTTCACCGACTTGGCGAGGATCGCCCCGAAGGTGATCGTCGGGGGCTCCGTGCCGACGCCGAGGAACGACAGGGCTGCCTCGAGGCCGATGTAGGCCGGCAGCGTCAGGGTCGTGTAGACGATGATCGGCGCCCACAGGTTCGGCAGGATCTCGGTGAACAGGATCCGCCGCCGGCTCGCGCCCATGGCAACCGCGGCCTCGACGAACTCACGCTCACGCAGGCTGATGACCTGGCCGCGAACGATGCGGCCCAGGTACGGCCAGCCGAAGACGCTGATGACGAGGATCAGGTAGACGATCCGTGAGGGGTTGCCGTCCGGCACCCCGAGGGCCGTGATCCGGTCGGTCAGGACGTTCGAGAGCGCGAGGACGATGAGGAGGAACGGGAAGGCGAGGGTCAGGTCGGTGAGCCGGCCGATGATCTGGTCGACCCAGCCGCCGATGTAGCCGGCGATGATGCCGATGACGGTCCCGAGGGTGACCGTCAGGAACGTCGCGCTCGTCGCGACGATCAGGGAGATCTGGAGGCCCCAGATCATCTGCGCGAAGAGGTCACGGCCCGTGCCCCACTCGACGCCGAATGGATGCTTGAGGCTCATCCCGCCGAACTCGCCGCGCGGGGCGCTGCCCCGGCTCGGGTCGATCGCCGACTTGTCCAGCTCGTACGGGCTGTAGCCCAGGGCGCCGGCGATCGTGGGGCCGAAGATGGCCACGAAGAAGTAGAAGCCGAGGATGAGCAGGCAGAACATCGCGACCTTGTCGCGACGCAGCCGTGCCCAGACGATCTGCTTGAGGGAGCGGCCGACCATGCGCGCAGAGGATAGCGATGGGCGAATGCCTGTCAAACGCGATTCGCACAGTGGCCCTGCGAGGCAGGCCTGCGCGCCGGCCTGCCGGGATCAGTCGGGGCAGGGCGTCCAGTCGCCGAGGGCCGGCCGCCAGCGGAGGTTCGGGTTGCGTGCGGCACCCGCCTCATCGAGCCGCTTCACGGGCGCCGTGTGCGGCGCCGTCTTCACCGTCTCGGCGTCCGAATCCGCCTCGCGCGCAATCGTGATGAGCGCGTCGGCGAAGGCGTCGAGCGTCTCGACGGACTCGGTCTCGGTGGGCTCGATCAGCATCGCCTCGTCGACCGTCAGCGGGAAGTAGACCGTCGGGGCGTGGAACCCGTGGTCGAGGAGCCGCTTGGCGATGTCGAGGGTTCGAATTCCTGTCCGTTTCTTGATCGAGCTCGCCGAGGCGATGAACTCGTGCTTGCAGACCCCCGGGAACGGGATGTCGAAAAGACCGGAATCGGCGAGGCGTTCCTTCAGGTAGTTCGCCGCCAGGACCGCGTCGTTCGTGATCTCCGCGAGGCCCTCGGCGCCGTGGGTGCGCAGGTACGCGTACGCGCGCACCAGGACGCCGGTGCTGCCGACGAACGAGCGCATCCGCCCGATCGAGGTCGGGCGTTCCCCCGGCCGCTCGAGGCGGAAGCGGCCGTCGGGCTCGCGCACGACGCGCGGCGCGGGCAGGAACGGCGCCAGCTTGTCATTGACCGCGACCGGCCCGGCGCCGGGACCGCCCCCGCCGTGCGGCGTCGAGAACGTCTTGTGGGTATTGATGTGCATGCAGTCGAAGCCGGCTTCGCCGGGCTTGAACCGCCCGAGGATGGCGTTGAGGTTCGCGCCGTCCATGTAGGCCAGGGCGCCGGCGGCGTGGACCGCGTCGAGCAGCTCGCCGATTCGTGATTCGAAGATCCCGAGCGTGGAGGGGTTCGTGATCATCACGGCGGCGGTCGTCGGCCCGAGCCGTTCGCGGAATCCCTCGAGGTCGATGCCGCCGTCCGGCGCAGCCTTGATGGAGATCGTCCGGAGGCCGGCCATCGTCGCCGTCGCCGGGTTCGTGCCGTGCGCCGAGTCCGGGACGAGCACCTCGGTTCGGTCGGCCTCGCCGCGGCTGCGGTGGTACTCGCGGATCATCAGGATCCCGGTCAGCTCGCCGTGGGCGCCGGCCGCGGGCTGGAGCGTCACGGCCTGCATGCCGCTGATCTCGATGAGGATCTGCTCCAGCTCCCAGAGCAGCTGGAGCGTGCCCTGGGCGACGTCGTCCGGCGCCAGCGGGTGGAGCTGGGCGAAGCCGGGCAGGCGCGCCGCCCACTCGTTGACCTTGGGGTTCCACTTCATCGTGCACGAGCCGAGCGGGTAGAAGCCCGTGTCGACGGCGTGGTTGAGCTGGCTCAGGTTGACGTAGTGGCGGACCGCGTCGGCCTCGTTGACCTCCGGCAGCGCGGGCGGCCGCTCGCGCCGCTGGTCGGCCGGGATGCGATCCAGCGCGTCCTTTGGCGGGTGCGGCACCTTGTCCGAGGTGCGTCCCGGCCGGGACAGCTCGAAGATCGTCGGCTGGAGGCGCGGGCCACTGGCGCTCACGAGGTCACCCCTACGGGCGCGCGGGTCGGCGTGCCGGGCGCGCCGGTCGCGAGGACGCCGGCGAGCTCGCGCGCGAGGCGTCCGATGTCCTCGCTGGTGGTGACCTCGGTCGCGCAGACGAGGAGCGAGTCGACGACGCTTGGCTCGTCGGGCACGGCCTCGCCGAGGACGAGGCCCGCGAGGACGCCGCGGTTCAGCAGCTCCCGGTGGACGTCCGCGGCGTTCGGGACGCGGACGGCGAACTCGTTCAGGTACGGCGCCGTGTGGATGCGCTGGACCCCGACCTCGGCGAGGGCGGCCTCCAGCTCTGCCGCCCTGGCGGCCCCGAGCGCGGCCACGTCGCGAAGGCCGTGCGGGCCCAGCGCCGCGAGCCAGACGCTGGCGGCCAGTGCCAGGAGGGACTGGTTGGTGCAGATGTTGCTGGCCGCCTTCTCGCGCCGGATGTGCTGCTCACGCGCCTGGAGCGTCATGACGTAGGCCCGGCGGCCCTCGACGTCCGTCGTCATCCCGACGAGCCGGCCGGGGATCTGCCGGACCAGCGCGTCCGTGCAGGCGAGGATCCCCAGGTACGGGCCGCCGTACTGCGGCGGGATGCCGAGCGACTGGCCCTCGCCCGCGGCGATGTCCGCGCCGTACGCACCGGGCGGCGCGAGGACGGCGAGCGACACGGGCTCGACGACGGCGACGAACAGCGCCCCGGCCGCGTGAGCCAGACGCGACGCCTCCGCCATCGGCTCGAGGAGGCCGTAGAACGACGGCTGGGGCAGGACCACGCCCGCCGTCGGCTGCGATTCGTCGGCGAGGAGCCGCTCCAGGGCCTCGAGGTCGGTCGTGCCGGCGAGCGGGCCGTCGGTGACGATCGGGACGTCCTCGACGTCCAGGCCCGCCCCGTCGACGTACGTCCGGAGCACGGCGCGGTACTGCGGATGGACGGCCCGGCTCACCAGGACGCGGCCGCGGCCGGTCGCGCGGCACGTCATCAGGGCGGCCTCGGCGGTCGCCGCGGCGCCGTCGTAGTGCGACGCGGACACGACGTCCAGGCCGACCAGCTCGGCGATCAGCGACTCGTATTCGTAGATGCTCTGGAGGGTGCCCTGGCTGACCTCGGGCTGGTAGGGCGTGTAGGCCGTGTACCACTCGCCCCGCAGCAGGATCTGGTCGACGAGCGGCGGCGAGAAGTGGCGGTACGCGCCCGCGCCCAGGAACGACGCCAGGTCGATCCGGTTCTTCGCCGCGAGCCCGGCCAGCCGCGTCATGAGCTGCTGCTCCGGCTCGGGCGGATCGAGCTTCAGGGGGCTCGCCCGGAGGGTCTCCGGGATGTCCGCGAACAGCTCGTCGACGCTGGCGATGCCGAGCGCGTCAAGCATCCGGCGGCGGTCCGCCGGGGTGTGCGGGCCGTAGGCCAAGGCGCCTCAGCCCTCCGCGGTCAGCTGCTCGTAGGCGGCGGCGTCGAGGAGGCCGTCCACCTGCCCCGCGTCCGCGACCTTGACCTTGATCATCCAGCCGGCACCGAAGGGGTCGCTGTTGACGAGCTCGGGGTTGCCGGCGAGCTCGCCGTTGACCTCGATGACCTCGCCCGAGAGCGGCGCGTAGAGGTCGCTCACGGCCTTGACCGACTCGACCACGCCGAACGTCGCGAACTGCTCGACCGGCTTGCCGACGGCCGGCAGGTCGACGAACACGACGTCGCCGAGCTGGTTCGCCGCGTAGTCCGTGACGCCGATCGTGGCGGTGTCGCCCTCGACGCGCACCCACTCGTGGTCCTTCGTGTAGCGCAGGTCCCCAGGGACCACGGTCGCCTCCTCCGGCCGATGAGCCGCGCGCGGCGACTCGGGGCTTAGGTCGTTCGCTTGTAGAACGGCAGCGGCACGACCTCGGCGGAGATCGGCTGCTCGCGCACCTCAACGGCCAGTATCGTACCCGGCTCGGCATCGCCCGGCGCGACGTATGCCATCGCGATGGGCACCCCCAGGGTCGGCGACTGGGTGCCGCTCGTGACGACCCCGGTGACGCGGTCGCCGGCCAGCACCCTGTAGCCGTGGCGGGCGATCCCCCGCCCCGTGATCCGGAGCCCGACGAGCCGCTTCGCCGGCCCATCCTTCGCGACCTTCGCCAGCGCCTCGCGCCCCACGAAGTCGCCCGGCTTCTCGAGCTTCACGACGCGCCCGAGGCCGGCCTCGTAGGGGTTAGTGTCGCGGTCGAGCTCGTTGCCGTAGAGCGGCATCCCGGCCTCGAGGCGGAGGGTGTCGCGGGCGCCCAGGCCGGCCGGGATGACGCCGGCCTTCGTCCCGGCCCCCGCGAGCGCCTCCCAGACCTCCGGCCCGCGGTCCCAGTCGACGAAGAGCTCGAAGCCGTCCTCACCCGTGTAGCCCGTCCGCGCGACGTGCGCCGGGACGCCGGCGACCTGGCCCTCCGCGATGCCGTAGTAGCGCAGGGTCCCGAGATCGATGTCCGTGAGCGGCGCGAGGACCTCCTCGGCCTTCGGACCCTGGATCGCGACGAGCGACGTCGCGAGGGACTGGTCGTCGAGGACGGCGCGCCAGCCGGCGAGGCGCGACGCCAGCTCGTCCGAGACGACCGCGGCGTTGCTCGCGTTCGCCACGACGAGGAAGCGCTCCGGGCCGAGCCGGTAGACGATGAGGTCGTCGATGACCCCGCCGTCCGGCGCGACGATCATCGAGTAGTGGGCCCGCCCGACCGCGAGGGTCCGCGGGTCGGTGACGAGGGCCGCGGCCAGCGCGTCGCCGGCGTCGTCGCCCTCGACGCTGAGCTCGCCCATGTGCGACAGGTCGAACAGGGCCGCGCGCTCGCGGACCGCGCGGTGCTCGTCGAGGATGCCGCTGTACTGGACCGGCATCAGCCAGCCGCCGAACTCGATCAGGCGGGCGCCGAGGCGGCGGTGGATGTCGATGAGGGCCGTCTCGTGGGCCTGCTCCGGGGCCTCGGCGGTCGCCATGGCGCCCGACTGGCCCCCAGAGCCCGACGTCGACGAGTTCGACGTCGACGGGTTGGCCGCGGCGCCGGCGCTCGAATCGCTCGCGGCGGCCGCCCTCGACTCCGGCGTCGTCGGCGTCGGGGTGGTGAGGGACGCGGGCTCGGTCCGACGGCTCATCGCGCCGCCCCGGCCCGGGCGTCCTCGACCGGGCGCTCGAACAGCGCGCTCCCGAGGGCGACCACTCGCCCCGCGGCGGTCGCCACGAGCTCGCGCTCCGTCGGGAAGCTCAGGAGGCCGCCCGCCTCGTCGAACGGGACCCAGCGGACGCGTTCGAACTCCGCGTCGTGCCGCGACAGGTCGCCGCCCGTCGGGACCATCAGGAAGTAGTGCACGGTCTTGTGGATGCGCTGGCCGTCCTGGACGAAGTCGTACTCGATCGACGGCAGCGGCTCGACGATCCGGACGGAGAGCCCGGTCTCCTCCCCGACCTCGCGGATCGCGGTCTCCTCGACGCGCTCGCCGGGGTCGGGCGTGCCCTTCGGCAGCGTCCAGGTCACGGCGTCACGGGCGCGCCGGCGCATGCCGACGACGAGGGAGGGTCGCGCGCGATCGACGCTGACGACGATCCCGCCGGCGGACGTCGCGAACGCGGTCCTCAGGCGCGCCACGGCGCCGCCGGGGCGCTCGAGCGACGCGGGGCCGGGGACCGCTGCCAGGTGAGGCTGAACGCCGGCCGGAGGCGTCCGGTCGAGTGGCGGACGGGGCGGGTCGCCGTGATGGAACGCGGGTCGCGGCGGAGGTGCGCCACCGGCGAGGGCTGGTCGCGCAGCAGGACCGTCAGGCGGGTCGGGGCGGGCCGGAACGCGCGCACCGGGACGAGGCCGAGATGCGGGCGCCGGCTGGCGCTGGACGGACGCGGAAAACGAGCAGCCGCGCGCGTGGCGTAGCGCGCCGCGATGCTGTGCTCCATCGCGGTCATGGTAGGGGCGTCAACTCGGCATCGCAAGCAATCGCCGCATCGATTCCGCGGCCTGTGGCGCGAGCGAGCCACGGGCCTCCGCGAGAGCGATCTCGCGCTCCGCCGCGGCGCGGTACAGCGGCAGGGCGCCGGGCGCCAGGCGGGCCAGCGCGTCGAGGTGGCGGGCCAACGTCCCGACGTCGCCGCGGGTCATCGGGCCGGTCAGCGCGGCCTGGATCCCGAGCGCCCGGGCGTTGCCCAGGGTCTGCTCGATGAGCCCGCCGTAGACGGCCAGGGCGCCCTGCTCGTCGAGGCCGGCGGCGCGGCCCAGCTCGGCGATCGCGTCGAGGAGCGCGACGAAGCCGCCGGCCGAGAGGACCGCGGCGGCGTGGTAGGCGGCCTTGCTGCCCGGCGCCAGCCGCACCGCCGTCGCGCCGAGGGCGTCCGCCATCTCCGCGAGGAGCCCGGCCAGCTGGTCGTCGCCCTCGACGGCCACCGTCGCGCCACGCAGGGCCGCGATCGCCCGCTCCGTGTCCGCGAACGCGACGAGCGGGTGAAACGCGCCGATCTGCGTGCCGGCCGCGCGGGCCGGCTCCAGCGCCTCCGCCCCCAGCACCCCGGACGTGTGCACGAGCGCCTGCCCGCTGTACGGGCGAAGCTCCCGCGCGAGCGGTTCGATGGCGTCGTCCGGGACGGCGACGATGATCAGCTCGGCCTCGTCGAGCACCGGGG
>DATLYV010000066.1:0-10963 GCA_035574535.1 Binatia bacterium | reverse complement strand
GACCGCGCGGCGGATCGCGCGCCGTGCCCGCCGGCCGCCGCTCCCCCTCCCCGACGTCCCGCCGCGCGCCATCGTCCACTCGCCGCTCAGGCGGGCCGCGGAGACCGCGGCGCTCATCGGCCGGGCGGTCAACGGCGGCCGCGGCGTGGACGCCGTGGCGACCCCGGTGCCGCTGCGGCCCGACCCGGGCCTGCTCGAGATCGGCCAGGGCGAGTGGGAGGGCCTCCCGACGAGCGAGGTCGTGGCCCGCTGGGGCGACCTGCTGGAGGCCTGGCGCCGCGACCCGCTGACCTCGTGGGCCCCGGGCGGCGAGTCGATCGCCGAGGTCGACATCCGCGTTCGCGCCGCGCTGCGGAGGATCCTCGAGGAGCTCGCGGATGGCGCCCGCCCCGCCGTGACGGGCCGATCCCAGGTCCTCGGCTACGGCGACGTTCCCGGCGACGAGCCGTGGTCGATCCTCGTCGGGCACGACGGGGTGTTCAAGGTCGCGCTCCTGGCGGTCCTCGACTACCCGCTGAGGCGGTTCTGGACCCTGCCGTTCGCGCTCTGCGGGATCACGGTCGTCGAGATCCGCAACGGGCGGCCGCGGCTGCGGTTGCACAACGCCACCGAGCACCTGGCCGGGATGGAGACGCCGGAGATGCTCGCTCGCGAGGCGGAGCGCCGGCGCTCCGGCGCCCTCTAGGCCCGAAGCCGCCTCCAGGCCCGAAAGCGCCGTTTCGGTTCCAAGGAGCTCGCGCCGCCCTAGGCCCCGCGCCCGCGCCGGAACACGCGCCGCACGACCACCCCGATGATCGCCAGCCGCAGGCGGTGGAAGGCCAGCGCGATCCGCTTGAGGCTGTCGCTGTCGAGCGAGCGCCGCCCGTAGGCGACCTCCACCTTTGCGCGCGCGATCGTCGTCAGCTCGACGCGCGCCGACGGCACCTCGTCGCCGAGCGCACCGGCGTACTCGTAGACCGTCTGCGAGGGCCGCGGTCCGAGCCCGAAGCGCGCGGCCAGCCTGGCCAATGAGCCCCACGCCACGTCCGGATCCATCGGCCGGCTGGGCGTCCGCCGGACCGTCGCGACGGCCAGCGCCCCGAAGCCGATCAGGAGGATCAGGCCGATCGCGATGAACGGCCCGATGCCGAGGTTGTTGGTGCCGCCGTCGTTGTTCGGGCCGGTCCCGAAGGTCGGGATCGGCGCGCCGGGGTCCCGGCTCGGGACGTTGAGGCTCGGGCGCGGCGTCTGCGGCCCGAGCGACCCCGACGGGAGCGGCCGCTGCTGCCCGATCGGCCCGCCGGTCGGATCGAACTCCACCCAGCCGACGCCCGGGAAGTACACCTCGACCCACCAGTGCGCCAGCCAGCCCCCGACCCGCTCCTGGTTGTTCGCGTCCCGCTCGCCCGGGAGGAAGCCGTAGGCGATGCGCGCCGGGACCTTGGCCTCGCGCAGCAGCACGGCCATCGTCGAGGCGTAGTACTCGCAGTAGCCCCGATTGATGATCGCGAAGCATTCGACCATCGACAGCCGGGAGCAGACCGTGTCGCGCTCGGTCTGGATGTTGGTCGCGTACGTGAAGTTGCGGTCGTCGCTGAGGTAGTCCTCCATCGTCCTGGCGAGGTCGTACGGGTTGGCCGGATCCCAGCCACGCTGCTCGACCTCTGCCCGGATCCTGGCCAGCAGGTCCCTGGCCTCCGGCCCGAGGGCGTCCGGCGGGAGCGCCAGGTACAGGCCACGAACCTCCTCGGGGTAGTTGAAGCCGGCCGAGCGCAGGCGCGCCTCCGTCAGGCCGCCGTCCGCGTCACCGATGATCGGCACGAGCACCTCGACCGTGTACGGCCGCCTCCCCACCGCCGAATCGATCGTGACCAGGTAGCCCTGGGTGCCGGTGGTCCGGGCGACGGTCGGCACACTGACCGAGCTGATCGAGTTGGGCGCGACGATCGTCGGGTCGGTGAAGGCGTCGGGGACGACGTCGATCGTGATGGGGCGGCGGCCCTCACCGGTGACCTGGTCCGCCTGGCCGGACAGGACCGGCTCGCCGGCTGGCGCCTGCGTCGCCGTCACCGGACCCCACTGCCAGCCGAACCGGTTGAAGACAGCGTACGTGCCGGCCCGCCACTTGAACCTCTCCTCCTCGCCCGGCGGCAGCTGGGCGTTGAAGGCGATCTGGTCGCTGGGGTTCCAGACGCCCGACGACGTCGCCGTGGGCGAGAAGCTCGTGCCGCCGATGGGGCGGGTGTTGCCGCCGCCCGGCGCCAGGCCCGCGAGCGCATTCGAGAGGTCGCGGAGTTGCGCCGGGAGGTCGCGCCACAGCCCCTGCAGGGGCGCGGACGACGCCGTGAGCATCAGCACGATTGACCCGAGCACCGCGGCCGCCACGAACGCCGAGCCGCCGTTGAGGTACAGCCGGCCGACGGCCGCCGGTTCACCGATCCGCCGGCGGGCCCACGTCACCTGCTCGTCGAAGATGTGCGTCCGGACGAGGAGCAGCAGCGACGCGGCGCTGTAGGCGACGAGGAAGACCTCCTGGTGGTTCTCCGTCATGGCCATGTTGGCGAGCAGCACCAGGCCCAGGACGACGACCGCGTCCAGCGGCCTGCGGTGACCGAAGATCGTGTAGCCCGCGAGCAGGCCGGCACCCCAGACGAGCGCGCCGAAGACGAGCTGGTAATGCGCCGACTGGAAGGTCGTCGGGAGGCGCAGGACGACGAGGTCGATCCAGACGTCGCGCGAGAACTCGAAGGCCCGGTGCATCCGCTGCGCCAACCCGACCGGGTCCCAGCCCACCCCACGGCCCTCGTACTCGAGGACGAGACCCCCGGCGATGAGCGGCAGGAAGATGCCCGCGAAGATCGCCGCGATGACGTGCGTCCGCCAGCGGCCCCAGCCGAGCTTCGCGCCGGCGAAGCCGAACGCCAGGCCGACGCTCCCCACGTACAGGAGGAAGCCGTCGTTGCCGGCCTGCTGCGGGGTCCAGTTGGCGTCGACGAACGACCAGCCCTGCGTGATGACCATCGCCGCGGCGGCCGCGAGGGTCAGCCAGCCCTCCGAGGGCCGCCGGAGGAAGCCGAAACCACCCTCGTTCGCCGCGACGGGCTCGGCGGCCACGGGGGTCAGGGCGGTCATGACGCGAGGGCCTCGGCGAGGGGCTGGGTCGGCCCCACGCGGTAGACGGGGATGTCGAACTCCGCGAGCGCGTGGCGCAGCGCGCGCCACTGCTGCGCGGTCGCGGTGGGCTCCGGCAGCTCCTCGTCCATCGCGAAGAAGCCGGCCCGGCGTCGCTCCTCCTCGAGGACCCGCCGCTCGAACGCGGGGATGTCCAGCGAGATCACGACGCAGGCCACACCGCGCGACTTCAACGTCGCCAGCGGCTTGACCCACGAGCGGTCGAGCGACGGCGTGATGACGACCGCGGTCATGCCGCGCCGGATGCGCGCCACCGCGTTCACGAGCGCCTCGGCGATCGGGATCGCGCCGTCGCCCTCGACGGCCGCGAGCAGCTGCATGACCTTGAGGTGCTGGCGGCCGCCCCGGTCGGGCTGGAGCTGGGCGAGGCGATGGGCGTTCACGGTCATCCCGACGGCGCGGTTCTCGACGAGGGCCTTGTCGGCGACGGCCGCGGCGACGCGGACGGCGACCTCGACCGTCGACTCCTCGCCCGTACCGACCTGGACCGACCGGTCGAGGTCGAGGATGATCCAGGCGTCGGCGGTCTGCTCGAGATCGAACTCCTTGACCTGGATGTCGCCGTGGCGGGCGGTCGACTTCCAGTGGATACGGTTGAAGGCGTCGCCGGGCGCCCAGGGGCGGACGGTCGAGACGAGCGGGGTCGACTGGAGCGTCCGCTCGCGCATCGCGTGGCTGCCGTCGACGTTCGCGGCGGGCAGGCGCCACAGCGGGATGGGCTCGAGGCGCGGGTAGACCGTGACGTTGACGCCCGACCCGACCGACGCGGACGACTCGAAGAAACCGAACGGGTCGCCGGTCCGGATCTGCAGCGGCTCGATGCGGAAGTGGCCGCGCCGGGTCAGCGGCGTGCGGACGAGCCACGAACGCTCGGTCGTCCCGCCGAGCGAGATGGCGCGCCCCGGAAGGCCGGCGGGCAGCGAGGTCGGGTTGTGGATCTCCAGCCACGGCTTCGGGATGCGGCTCGTGTTGCGGAGCGTGTAGGTCACTCGGATCCGGTCGCCGACGTGGCCGGAGAGCTGGTTCACGGCGTAGCCCGCCTCGAGGTCGGCGAGGCCTAGCCGGGTCAGCACGTACGAACCGCCCACCACCAGCACGAGCAGGTACAGCAGGTAGAACAGGAACGGCATGTCGTCGCCGGCTGAGAACGCGGCGACCACGAGGATCGCGGCGAGCAGGATCAGCTGGAAGCGACGGAACATTGACGTTCGACTTCGCGACGGCTCGACGGCGGCCTAGCGGCTGCTGGCGGGCTCCCTGGCCTCCTTCGAACCCTTGGCGTTCGCGTCCTTGATGCCGCTGACGGGGCCCTCGCGGACCGCACTGACCGGCGTCGTCTCGAGGAGCTCGCGAATGACCTGGGCAGGCTGGACGTCGTGGATCGACGAGCTGGTCTTGATGATCAGGCGGTGGGCGAGGGCCGCCTCGGCGAGGGCCTTGATGTCGTCCGGGATCACGTAGTCCCGGCCGAGCAACCCGGCGAGCGCCTGGCCGGCGCGGTACAGGGCGATCGAGCCGCGCGGCGATGCGCCGAGGTAGATGTCGCCGTGGTCGCGCGTGCCGTTGACGAGCCGGACGATGTAGTCGGCGACGGTCGGGTCGACGTAGGTCTCGCGGACCGCCTTCTGCATCTGCTGGAGCTCGTCGACCGAGCAGACCTCGTCGAGCTCGTCGATCGGGTGCTGGCGCTTCTGCTCGTCGAGGATGACGACCTCCTCGACCGGCTGCGGGTAGCCGAGCCGGATGCGGAGCATGAACCGGTCGAGCTGGGCCTCGGGGAGCGCGAACGTGCCCTCGTACTCGATCGGGTTCTGCGTCGCGATGACGAGGAACGGGTCGGGCATCTGGTAGGTGACGCCGTCGATGGTCGCCTGGCGCTCCTCCATGCACTCGAGGAGGGCAGACTGGGTCTTCGGGGTCGCCCGGTTGATCTCGTCGGCGAGGACGACCTGGCTCATGATCGGGCCCGGCCGGAACTCGAACTCCTGGGTTTTCTGGTTGTAGATCGAGAGGCCGGTGACGTCCGAGGGCAGCAGGTCCGGCGTGAACTGGATGCGCCGGAAGGAGCAGCCGAGGCTCTTGGCGATCGCCTTGGCGAGGACGGTCTTGCCGGTGCCCGGGACGTCCTCGATCAGGAGGTGGCCGCGGCACAGCAGCGCGACGAGCGCGAAGCGCACCTCGTTGTGCTTCCCGACGATCACGCGCTCGACGTTCGCGA
The DNA here is from genome assembly GCA_035574535.1 of Binatia bacterium. GTDB lineage: Bacteria > Chloroflexota > Limnocylindria > Limnocylindrales > CSP1-4 > UBA5189. Next base: position 5,574 of record DATLYV010000066.1, on the reverse strand, counting down.
GGACGCGGTCCCCGGTCTGCTGGATCAGGCTCATGTGGTGGCGCTCCCCTCGTCGACTCGGTTCACTGGAGTGAGACGAGCCGGCCCTCGATTGGTGACACGGGATGGTACGTCCGCTTTGTCAGAAGGGTTCACGAGACGGTCGGCGGGTGACATCGCGCGCAGTCGTCCCCATGTCCGTATGGCGTCGGCGGGGCGCGATTCGTTCGGTCCTGCTTCGTCCGTCATCGCCGACATCGGGCCGACCTTCCGGTTCGTGATGCCTCTGGGGTAATCACCCATGGTTGGGAGTGACCGTGGCGCGACCACGGACGCTTCCCGCGCGGCGCGTCGCGCGCGTCAGGCGCGGCATGCGCGTCAGGCGCGGCGCAGGGTGCTCGCGGCGGCCCAGATCGTCATCAGCGCCCCGACGCCGGCCATCACGGCGAGGAAGACCTCCCCGCTCGACCAGGCGGCGATGGCCACGAAGCCGAAGACCGCGGCGAGGAGCCCGGCGATCGCGGCCAAGCCGAAGCGCTCGACGAGGGGGCGCGCGCCGTCCATGGCCTCCGCGCCGAAGCGGTCGGAGGCATCGTTTGCGCCGGGGGCGTCGGCGTCGTCGCTTGGGTCCTTCATCGATTGGCCCAGCGCCGCCAGGCCCGCAGCAGGTCGCCGGCGATCGGCGAGGCCTTGACGCTGCCGCCACCGGAGTTCTCGACCAGCACGGCGATGGCCACCTGTGGGTCGTCGAACGGGGCGAAGCCGATGAACCACGAGTGCGGCGATCGGCCCGGGTCGAGCTCCGCGGTGCCGGACTTGCCGGCGACGTTCAGGCCGCCCACGGCCGCGCCGGCGGTGAAGGTCCGGCCGATATCGCCGTTGACCGCCTGGCGCATCGCCCGGGCGATCTCGTCGGCGATGCCCGGCGCCACGACGCGCTCCAGGACCTCGGGCCGGATCTCGCTCGTGCCGCCCTTGCCGGTCGCCTCGAGCACGAGGTGCGGGCGCATCAGCACGCCGTCGTTCGCGACGGTCGCCGCGACGAGGGCCATCTGGAGCGGGGTCACGAGCGTCTCGCCCTGGCCGTAGGCCGCGTTCGCGAGCTCGACCCGGTCCTCGAACCCGCCCGGCTGCGGGCCGTCGCCGTTCGTGACCTGCGAGGCGGCGGTCCGGAGGTCGAACCGGAGCGGCGCGCCGAAGCCCATCCGCGCGGCCCATGCGACGAGCTCCTCGCCGCCGGTCCGGACGCCCGTCTCGGCGAACCAGATGTTGCAGGACGTCTCGACCGCCTCCGCGAAGTCGAGCGCCCGGTCGCCGGTCACGAGGTGGTGGCCGTCGCGGACGCGGAAGCCGTCGATAAGCCAGCCGCGGCGCTCCGAGCCGGGCTGGTCCTCGTAGGTCGTGTCGGGCGAGACTGCGCCGCTGCCGAGGGCCGCGATCGCGGTCACGATCTTGAAAACGGAGCCGGGAACGTAGCGGCCCTGGGTCGCGCGGGGCAAGAGCGGCTGGCGCTCGTCGTTGCGGAGCCGGTCGAACGTCGCGGACGCCGTTTCCGGGTTCGCGATCAAGGATGCGTCGTAGACCGGGGTGGAGGCGAGGACCAGCACCTCGCCGGTCCTTGGGTCCAGCATCACGACCGCGCCGCGGTTCCGCCCGAGGGCCTGCACGGCCGCCTGCTGGAGCTCGAGGACGAGCGTCGTTCGGAGCTTCTGCGGGTCGGACGGGTCGGCCCGGAACTTGCGGGTCAGCTCGCGCAGGGGGTCGGCCGAGACGACGCCGCTGAGCTGCGCGTTCCAGGCGTTCTCGAGCCCCGCGGTGCCGAACTGGCGCGAGGCGTAGCCGATGACGTGCGACAGGGCGGCGGACGCGTAGACGCGGTACGGCTCGCCGTTCCGGTCGCGCTCGTTCCAGGCGAGGCGGACGCCGTCTCGATCGATGATCTCGCCGCGCCGGACCTGCCTCGCCGCGGCGATGACGGCGGCGTCGTCGCCGGAGGTGCTGAGGTTGGTCGACTCGATGACCTGCCAGTAGCCGGCGGCGAGCGCCAGCCCGCCAAACGCTACCGCGAAGGCGAGCGAGACGCGGCTCAGCGCGACGCCGATCCCGGCGCGCCGGCCGGCCCACGACGGCGCGGAGCCGGAGACCGGCGTGGCGTGGGACGCGGGGCGCGATCGCTGCCCGCTCACACGGCGCCTCGGTCGAACAGGCGGCGGAGCCGGCCCGCGCGCCGGGGCGGCGGCAGTGGCTCCCGCGTCCGCTCGGACAGGGCGATCAGCAGCCCGACGATGACGGCGTTCGCCAGCAGCGACGACCCGCCGTAGCTGACGAACGGCAGGGTGATGCCGGTCAGCGGGATCAGCTTGAGGTTGCCGCCGGCGATGATGAACGCCTGGACCCCCATGACCAGCGACAGGCCGGCGGCGAGGATGGCCCGGAACTCGTCCTGGGCGGCGAGCGCGATCCGCAGCCCCCGCTCCAGCAGGACGAGGTAGAGGCCGAGGATCGCGAGGATGCCGACGAGGCCGAGCTCCTCGCCGAGCGCGGCGAACGGGAAGTCGGTATGGAGCGCTGGGATGGGCGGGCGCCCGCCGATCGTCGGCAGCCCGTTCCCCAGGCCGGTGCCGAGCAGGCCGCCGCGCGCGAACGCATGCAGCGCCTGGACGATCTGGAAGCCGGCGCCGGTCGGGTCGGCGAACGGGTCGAGCCAGACATCGATGCGCTGCCGGACGTGCCCGAACAGGAAGTACAGGACGCTCGCGCCCACGATGAACGCCCCGACGCCGAGCACGACGAAGCTGACGCGGGCGGTCGAGATGTACAGCAACAGCAGGAACACGGCGAAGAACAGGAGCGCCGCGCCGAGGTCGCGCTGGACGATGACGATGCCGAGGGCGATGGCCCACATCGCGACCATCGGGGCGAGGTACGGCAGCGGCGGGAGCGTGATCGGGCCGATGCGGGTCGACTCCTCGACCAGCAGGGGCCGGTTCTCCGACAGGTAGCCGGCCAGGAAGACGACGAGGATCACCTTCAGCAGCTCCGACGGCTGGCCGCTGAAGGGCCCGATCGTGAGCGAGAGGCGGGCGCCGTTCGTCTCGTTGCCGAAGATGAAGACGAGGAGCAGCAGGCCCACGCCCGCGGCGGCCCACGTGTACTTGTAGCGGCGCAGCCAGACGTCGTTCCGGACCGCGACGCCGAGGACCGCGATGATCGCCAGCCCGATGAGCAGCCACACCAGCTGCGTCAGCCCGAGCCCGCCGAGGCGGCCGGCGAGGTCCTGCGGCAGCCGGATCATCAGCAGCAGCCCGATCCCGCCGAGCAGCCCGACGGCAGGAAGCAGGATCTGGTCCGTTCGCCGGCCGGCGACGACGAACAGTGCGTGGACGACGAAGAGCGCGGCCACGTAGGTGAGGATGATGTTGGGCATCGCGGGCTGGAACAGGTTCGCCGGCACGTCGCCGCCCTCCGCGATGGCGTCCTTCAGGCGTCGCGTCGCGCCGAGCGACAGCGCCCCGACCCACAGCCCGAAGCCGACGATCGAGAGGAGCACGAGCTCACGGCCGCGGAAGCGCGGGGTGATGCGGAACCGCCGCTGCACGCCCGTGACCGCGCGCAGGCTTGCCGGGGTGGGGGTCAGCGCGCTCACGTGGGTGCCCTCGTGTTCGGCGACGGCGCCGTCACCGACGACGTCCCGTCATGACCGGGCGCGCTCGAGGCGCAGCCGGACCTGGCCGACTTGGATCTCGTCGCCGAAGGCGAGCGGCGACAGCCCGTCGACCTGGCCGCCGTTGACGAACGTGCCGTTCGTCGACCCGAGGTCCTCGACGTACCAGGCCCGCCCACGGTAGGTCAGCGCAGCGTGGGTCGCGGACACGAACTTGTCCTCGATCACGATCGAGTTGTTCACGTCCCGCCCGAGCGTGGTGATCGCATCGAGGGCGAACGAGGCGCCGGGCGCCGGCTCGCCGCCGGGCGAGGCGAGGACGACGAGGCGCCCGAGCTCGGTCGTCGGCTCGCGCGCGGCCGCGCGCAGGTCGCGCACCAGGGCCTTCACGACCAGATAGAGGAACGCGTAGAGCATCGCCAGGAAGAGCAGCCGGAGGACCCAGATGGCGAGGACGGCGGCATCCATCGGCGGTGGCGCCCGGTCAGGCGGGCGTCTGCATCCCGGCGGGAGCGGCCTCGACGAGCAGGTCGGTGTCGCCGACCTGGACCCGGTCGCCGGCGCCGAGGACGACCTCGCTGACGCGGTGCCCGTTCACGCGGGTGCCGTTCGTCGAGCCGAGGTCGGTCAGGACCAGCACGCCGTCGCGCGCGGCCAGGCGCGCGTGGCGTCGCGAGACGCGCGAGTCGCGCAGGACCAGCTCGCACTCCGGGGCCCGCCCGATCCGGATGGCCGAGCCGGCCACGGGCACGCGGCGGGCGGGCCGGCCGGGCTCGCGGACCTCGAGCACGATCTGCGGCGACCGGACGACCGGCACCTCGAACACGCGCGTCCCCGATTCGACCGGGGCATCGGCCGGGTGCACGGGCGCCTCGGCGGGCGACGAGACCGCGGTCTCGACCTCGACCTCGCCGGGGCGGAGCTCGGGGTCCGGGCGGAGCGTGACCCGCGGCCGCTCCCGAAGCGCGTAGCCGTGGGCCCGCGCGAACGCGAGGGCGCCGGTCGCCAGGTCTCGGGCCACGTCCTCGGCCGGGAGGAGCGCGGCGAGGTCGCTCGGGTGCAGTCGGACGGTCAGCTGGTCGGGCACGAGGCCGGGGCGGCCCTCGGCGCCACGCTCGGCCTCCATCGCGCGCTCGATCCGCCGCAGGATCTGGATCGGCTGGAGCCGCGTCCTGAACAGCCGGGCGCTCGGCCGCTCGACGAGGCGCTCGAAGAAGCGCTCGACGCGTGACATCGCTCGCACGGCGGCGAGCCTACCAGAGGGTCCCTTGCGGCCCCCTTCCGTCGCCAACGGTACCCCTGTCACCCCGACGGCGGTACCTGCGGCGCGAACGGCCGGATTTGGGCGGCCGGTATGATCTCCCCCGGGTCGCGCCGGAGGCGTCGCGGTCCAGACAACGGGGAGTCGATGACCGAGATCCTGACCGAGTCCTTCTGCGAGCGTTGTGGCACGCGCTACACGTTCGAGCCGGTGGGCGGCAAGCGCAAGCCGCTCTCCAAGATCGGCACCCTGGGACGCGGCCTCAAGCACTTCGTCACCGACCCCGGCTCGAGCCTGGACGAGGCCCTCGCGGTCGCTCGCTCCGAGCAGGAGCAGCGCTCGACCCAGACGGCGCTCGAGGCGTTCCATCGGACCTTCAACTTCTGTCTCTCCTGCCGCCAGTACACCTGCGCGGACTGCTGGAATGCGGTCAAGGGTCGATGCCTGACGTGCGCCCCCACGGCCGACGCGACCCCCCCGGCGACCCGGACCGACACGACCGTCGCGTTCGGGGCGGTCGACGTGGACGTGGCCGCCGCGGCCGCCCGCGGCGGGGCGGTGGTCGACCCGATGTCGGCGAACGCGATCGCGGAGGCCGAAGCCGCTGCGCGCGCCGAGGCGGAACGACTCGCCGCCGAGGCCGAGGCCGCGCGCCGGGCCGCCGAGGACG
>DATLYV010000065.1:0-20733 GCA_035574535.1 Binatia bacterium | reverse complement strand
CCGTTCCAGCTGCCCGCCTCTCGGGCCGCCAGAAGCTGGTGGAGGATCTGCGCGCGCGACGGCGCCGGCAGCTCCGGGGACAGCCGGCCGAGCAGGAACTCGGCAACGGCGAGCGGGTCGGTGATCGACTCGAACGGTGCTCACCCGTCCAACTGAAGAAGCCGTCGAGAAGGCGTCGCGCGTGATGCCAACCGCCCAACCCCGCGATCAGTCAGGCGTGGTTCCATCCATCATGCCGCTGCCCAGACCTCGGAAAGCACCGCTGCCTGCTCGAGAACCGTCTGCGTTGCCTTCTCCTGCTTGTCCGGCGGGTAGCCGTGCTTGCGCAGGATGCGTTTGACCATCACGCGGAGCTGGGCGCGGACGTTCTCGCGCAGGGTCCAGTCGATCGTCACGTTGCTGCGCACCGTCTGGACCAGCTCGCGCGCGATACCGCGCAGCGTCTCGTCGCCCAGGACCTTGACCGCGCTGTCGTTCGTTTCCAGCGCGTCGTAGAAGGCCAGCTCGTCCTCGGACAGGCCCAGCGCTTCGCCCCGCGCGTTCGCCTCGCGCATGTCCTTGGCCAGCGCGATCAGCTCCTCGATCACCTGCGCCGCTTCGATCGCGCGGTTCTGGTAGCGGCGGAGCGTCTGCTCGAGCATCTCGGCGAAGGAGCGCGCCTGCACGACGTTCTTGCGCCGCCGGGTCGCGAGCTCGCCCTTCAGCAGCTTCTGGAGCAACTCGACCGCGAGGTTGCGCTGCGGCATGCCACGGACCTCGGTCAGGAACTCCTCCGAGAGGATCGAGATGTCGGGCTTCTGGAGCCCGGCCGCCGCGAAGATGTCCACGACGCCCTCGGGGCTGACCGCCCGCGAGATGATCTGCCGCACGGCGTGATCAAGGTCTTCCTCGGGCCGTGCTTCTCCGGGCGCGCGCTTGGCGAGCACCGCCTGCACGGCCTGGAAGAAGGCCACGTCGTCGCGGATGCGCAGCGCTTCATCGTGCGGCACCGCCAGCGCGAAGGCCTGCGACAGCTCCCGCACCGCGCGCAGGCAGCGCTCCTTGCCGTCTTCCTGATTGAGGATGTGCTCCTGCGCGGCAGGCAGCAGCGCCACGCGCTCGGCCGGCGTTCCGGTCGTCCAGCGAGACCGGTCGAAGCCGTGGAAGAGCGCGCTGCACACCTCGTACTTCTCCCGCATGAGCGCAACGGCCTCTTCCTGGTTCAGCGCCGTGCTGCCCGTCCCGCCGCTTTCGGTGTACGTCGCGAGCGCCGCCTTCAGCTCGTGCGCGAGGCCGAGGTAGTCCACGACGAGCCCGCCCGGCTTGTCCTTGAAGACGCGGTTCACGCGCGCGATCGCCTGCATCAGGCCGTGGCCGCGCATCGGCTTGTCGATGTACATGGTGTGCATGCAGGGCGCGTCGAAGCCCGTGAGCCACATGTCCCGCACCAGCACGATGCGCAGCGGATCGGACGCGTCGCGGAAGCGGTTGGCCAGCGCCTCGCGCCGCGGCTTATTGCGGATGTGCGCCTGCCAGTCCGTCGGGTCCGAAGCGGAGCCGGTCATCACCACCTTGATGGCGCCGCGCGCGTCGTCCTCGTCGTGCCACTCGGGGCGGAGCTTCACGATCTCGCGGTACAGCTCGACGCAGATGCGGCGGCTCATGCACACGACCATCGCCTTGCCCTCGAGCACCTCGAGCCGCTTCCCGAAGTGCTCAACGATGTCCCGGGCCACCAGTTCGAGTCGCTTCTCCGCGCCGACCACCGCCTCGAGCTGCGCCCACTTCGTCTTGAGCTTCTCCTTGCGCTCGACCTCCTCGCCCTCGGTGGCCTCCTCGAAGTCCGGGTCGATCTTCGGCCGCTCACGCTCGTCGAGCGCGAGCTTGGCGAGCCGACTCTCGTAGTAGATCGGCACGGTCGCGCCGTCCTGCACAGCGCGCTGGATGTCGTAGACGCTGATGTAGTCGCCGAACACGGCGCGCGTGTTGGCGTCCGCCAGCTCGATCGGCGTGCCGGTGAAGCCGATGAACGAGGCATGCGGCAGGGCGTCGCGCATGTGGCGCGCGTAGCCGTCGATGAAGTCGTACTGGCTGCGGTGCGCCTCGTCCGCGATCACGACGATGTTGCGGCGCTCGGAGAGCGTCGGGTGCCGGTCGCCCTTCTCTTCAGGGAAGAACTTGTGGATGGTGGTGAACACAACGCCGCCCGCCGCGACAGAGAGCAGCTCGCGCAGGTGCGCACGCGATTCAGCCTGCACCGGCGGCTGGCGCAGCAGGTCCTGGCAGCGCGAGAACGTACCGAGGAGCTGGTCGTCGAGGTCGTTGCGGTCGGTGAGCACGACGAGGGTCGGGTTCTCCATCGCCGGCTCGCGGACGATGCGGCCGGCGTAGAACGCCATCGTCAGACTCTTGCCCGAGCCCTGCGTGTGCCACACCACGCCCACGCGCCGGTCGCCGGGCTGGCCGCCGGGCATGCGCCCCGCCTCATAGCGCCCGGCCGCCTCCGCCACCTGATCCGCGCGGGCCAGTTCCGCCGCGCGCAGCGTCTCGCCCACGGCCACCTGCACCGCATGGAACTGGTGGTAGCCCGCCATCTTCTTGACGAGCCGCCCGCTCCCGTCGTCCTCGAAGACCAGGAAGTCGCGAACCAGGTCCAGGAAACGCCGCGGCGCGAACACCCCTTCGATGACCACCTGCAGCTCGGGGATGTGGCTGTCGGCGAGCCGCTCGCCCTCGATCGTGCGCCACGGCTTGAACCACTCGCGCCCGGCGCCGAGCGGCCCCACCCGCGCCTCGACCCCGTCGGAGATCACCAGCACCGCGTTCGTTGCCAGAAGCGCCGGGATCTCTGCCTGGTACGTCTGGAGCTGCTGGAAGGCGCTCCAGATGGTCGCGTTCTCGTTGGCCGCGTTCTTGAGCTCGAGCACCGCCAGCGGCAGGCCATTCACGAACAGCACCACGTCCGGCCGGCGGCTGTGCTTGTTCTCGACGACGGTGAACTGGTTCACCGCGAGCCAGTCGTTGTTGGCGGGATCTTCGAAGTCGATCACGCGCGCCTGGGCGCCGCGCACCTCGCCCTCGCGCGTCCGGTACTCGACCGTCACGCCGTTCACGTGCAGCCGGTGCAACGCGCGGTTGCGCTGGATCAAGTCCGTGCCTTCGGGGCGCGTCAGCTTGCGGAAGGCATCGTCGAGCGCCTCCGCCGGCAGGTCCGGGTTGAGGCGGGCGAGCGCATCGCGCAGGCGCTGGGCCAGTACCACCTCGCCATAGTCCGCCCGCTCGGCCCCCGGCATGTCCGGCGCGATCTCGGGGCCGTGGGCGACCGGCCAGCCGATGGCTTCCAGCCAGTCGAGCGCGGCGTCTTCGACGACCGATTCCGCGAAGGCGGTCATGACTCGATCCAGTGCGCCACGGGACGCGCGAGGAACTCCTCGAGCGCGATGCCGTCGCCGCCGACGAGCAGCGTGCGCTTCGGTCTGAACGCTTCGGCGAAGGCGGCCATGCCGGCCGGCATTTCCCGCGCGCGGCCGCTCTTGACCTCGATGGCGACGAGCCGGCGTCCCGATTTCACGACGAAGTCCACTTCGCGGTTGCGCTCGCGCCAGTAATAAAGCTCGCACTCGCCCGTCGCAGCGGCGTTCGCCAGGTGCGCGCCGACGGCCGACTCACTGAGCCGCCCCCGGAACTCCCGATCGCCGCAGGCCTCGTCGAAGGAAAGCCCGCTCGCGGCGCTGAGCAGCGCCGTGTTCAGCACCTGGAGCTTGGGACTCGAGCCGCGGCTGCGCGCGGCATCGCCCGCGACCTTCTGCAGGCCGACGACCAGTCCCGCGCCCGCGAGCAGGTCGAGATAGTGCGCGAGCGTCGTCGTGTTGCCGGCATCCTGGAGCTGTCCCAGCATCTTCGTGTACGACAGGATCTGCCCCGAATAGCGGCAGGCGACATCGAACAGCGGCCGCAGCAGCGCCGGCTTGTCCACGCGCGTGAGGAGCAGCACGTCGCGCGAGACCGAGGTTTCGATCAGGCTGTCGGCGATGTAGCGGCGCCAGCGCCCCGGCTCGCGGACGAGCGGCGCCGCGCCCGGATAGCCGCCGAAATACAGGAACTCATCCAGCCCGAAGCCGAACGCCGCGCGCATCTCCGCAAACGACCAGTGCGGCAGGTGCAGCAACTCGAAGCGGCCCGCCAGGCTCTCGCTCATGCCGCGCGCGATCAGCAGCGGCGCCGAGCCAAGGAGCACCACCTTGAGCGGCACGCGTCGGCGCGTGTCCTCGTCCCAGAGGCGCTTCACCGTCTCGGACCAGCCGGGGATCTTCTGGATCTCGTCGAGCACGAGCACCGCCCCGCGCTTGGCAGCGCCGCCTGAAGTCAGGCGCGCCGCCTCCCATTGCTGCGCGATCCACTCCGCGCCGCGCAGCGTCGGCTCGTCCGCGCTCGCGTAGCGCACCTCGGCGGCGAGGTCTTCGGCGACCTGCTGCACCAGCGTGGACTTCCCCACCTGCCGCGGCCCCGCCACGACCTGAATGAAGCGCCGCGGCCCGCCGAGCCGGCGGGCCAGCTCCGCCGCCTGCGGCCGGCGGTAGGGCGAACGGGAAGTGCTCATGACGCTGAGTATTTTTACTCAGCGTAATGAGTAGCGCAAGAACGCCCCGTCCGACTGGCGCGCGGACCACGACCGAGAGCTGGCGGTCGGCTGAATCCTATGTTTGGGCGTCGGCTGATCGAAGGCTACGACGCGGGCGAGCAGCCGATGCAGGGCGCGGTTGCGCTGGATCAGGTCCGCGCCCTCGGCACGCGTGAGCTTGCGCCAGGCGTCCTCCAGCGCCTGCGGCGGCAGCGCCGGATTGAGCCGCGTCAGCGCGTCACGCAGCCGTGTGCCCAGCACCACTTCGCCGTAGTTGGCCCGCTCGGCCGCAGACATGCGCGGTGCGATGTCGGGGCCGTGCGCGACGGACCAGCCGATGGCTTCCAGCCACGCGAGGGCGGCGTCTTAGACGATGGATTCGGTGAACGACCTGGGCGTACCGTCAACGCCTCGCGAAGGCCAACGCCCGTTCCACGAAACTCCGAAGCTCCGCGCCGTTGATCGCTTCGGTTTCCCATGCCGGGTTTGTGTCGTGATGGAATCGATTCGCGTACTCCGTCAGCTCGCGGAGCTCTTGTGTTGCAGTTTGGTCCAGGATCTCGTTCGGCTGTCCGACACGCTGACGACAGAACCCGAGGAAAGGACCGAGGAGCGTCCCCGGCGGAAAATGCTCAGGACAAGCAACTCGAAGAAAACCCTCCAGGTGAGGCCTGATGTCCCTTGCGATCTCCCGCTGGTCGCCCGTGCCGCTCTCCACAAACTCCCGCAACCGCACGTGCCGCCGGTCATGCTCAGTGATGGAGTCCTGGTCTACGTCCCATGGCCGAAGCGTCGATCCCCCACCATCGCGCACGATCTCCAATGCCGTCCGCGTGGTCGGATCCGCCCCGTTCCAAATCCGGCAAAGGAAACGCTTGTCGTGGGACAGAACGATCACTTGCCCGGCCCCCCCGGCGAGGCGGCGCACTTCCTGAACGGTTGTCAGGGAGCGATGGTCATCGAGGCTCGAGATCGGGTCATCAATGACGACAACCTTGCTCGCAAGGCCCGGATCTTGATCCAGCGCCGCGAAGAAGAACGCGAGCGCCAACGTATTGCGATCGCCGGAGCTCAAGGTATTCCGGAAAGACGGCTCGCCCATCTCGGGCGTACCGCCTCCGATGGGCACGGGCCTATCGTTGATCACTACGTCGTAGGTGCAAGCCGGGCCGCCGCGCGTGGGGGTGGAGGTAACGCGGTCGAGGCGAAACCCCGCATTGAACCGGCGGAGATAGACGTTTATCGCCGTCTGCGAAGCAGGGAACGCATTGGCTCTGTATTCGTCCAATTCAGCTCTGGCTTGCGCCCGCTCCCTTTCGATTTGAGCCTTAGCTTCCTTTTCCTCCAAGTAGGCGGTACAGAGCGCGGCAATCTCCGGCGCATGCCGATTCCTTGTAGCCCGGAGCCTGGCGAGATCTCCAGCAATCGTTTCCGGGTTCGCCCCTGCTGCCTGCTCCTGCACGACGCGGATTCTCTCGTTCGCAGCAAGAAGTGCGTCGCTGAGTCGTGAGGCTTCCTGCCGGAGCGCGTCGTAGGCCGCGATGGCCTCCCGCGCTGGCTGGTCGAGCGTATTCCGCTCCAGTGGGCTGGCCTGCTTCGCGCTCAACGCGGCCATCACAGCGTCTCGGGCCGCGTTCCACGTACGCACGACGCGGGCCGTGTCCACCTGAATCTCTGGAACGTCACAGAATCGAGACCAGAAGGCCCGGCGCTCGCCAGCCACACGAACCGCCCGCTCGAATCCAGCGTGCACGTCTCCCGAATGCGTGCGCCGAATCCGCTCCAGCGCCTCTGCGATCTCTGCCTTCAGTTCACGGTAGGCGGCGCTGAAGTACGCCCGATAATGGGTGATGAGAGCGGACCCCTTGAGATCCTGGGCGCAGAACGGGCAGGCGCCTTCCATGCCCTCTCGCGACCCGCGTTGCATGCCGTCCGCCAGCCATTGCTCTCCCCCCGCTCCGAGCGTGGAAACATGCGCCCGAACCCGCGCCTCGGCGGCGGCGTCCAGATCGTCAAGGCTTCGGCCGAGGATACTGTCGATAGCTGCAGTGTCAAACGACGGAAGAACGAGGCTTTCAAAAAGAGCAGTAGTTCGGACAGCATTCTGCTCCCGCGCTGCGGCCAGCGCGCGCTCGGTGGCTTCGATCTCCGCATCAACGCCCTGGAGCGCGGGAAGCGCGCAGAAGTCGTCAACCGAAAAGCCGTGTCTCACCCCCTCTGTGATCGCGGCCGCCCTTTCCCGCAAGGCCCTGTTGTGATCCTCGGTCTGAGAGACCAACTGCTGGATCCGCCGGCTGAGCGTGACGCCACGAGCGCCGAGCACGAGCTCATGTAGATTCTGACGATGGCGAGCCTCGACTACTAACCCGGAATGGATGTTGGCATCGACGAAAACGTCGTCGAATATCACAAGCTCGGGCAACGTGCGATTCCAGCGCCCGTCCTGGAACACCGCACCTGGCGGACCGCCGTCGCAATCCAGAACAACGTGTGGCGCGTGTGCAGCGGCGAGCCTGCGGCGCTCGGTGATCGGGATGGGATCGCCGGTCGTCAGCGAACGAAGAATTGCAGCAAGGGTCGTTTTCCCCCGCCCGTTCTCTGCGTAGACCAGCACCAGCCGATCGAGAACGATCGTCGCGGCGGCGTCGACGGAGTCGAACTGCCCGATGTTGCGAAGCAGACGGATGCGGCGGATCATGCGTCGGCCCTCTCGATAAACCTCTCCGCGTCCTTCACCCGCAGCTCGCCGGAGATGAGCTTGGGTAGGAGCGCATCGCGCAGGGCGGCGAGGCTGTGGGATTCGCGGCGGCACTCCAGCGCACGGTAGATCAGGGGACCGGCAATCCGTTCGAAAGCCGTACTGATCGCCGTGCGTGGTCTTACAACAGCAAGTCCGAGGATTGCGCTCGCGTGTGCTCTCTGGTGGCTTTTGGACGTTCCAGTGACCAGCCCTTCAAGTTCCTGTCGGAAGCCTGGCGATCGCGCAGCGCAATAGGCATAAGCCCGTCCAAACGGTGCACGAGGCGCGAGTACGAGGAACTCCGTAGAGCACACCGCGCGATCTTCCGGCTGAACATCGACGAGCCATACGCGCTCTATCTCAGGATTGAGCTTAGAGAGCAGGAGGGTGCCCGGCGGAACGAGGCTCTTCTGGCTCTTGATGCTCGCCCCGAGCTCCGAGACTGGCCACTGGCCGTCGTCAAAGGCTGGAATGCTGAAGTGGCGGAAAACAACGTCTGGGAAGTCCAGCGGGTTTAGGTTGTCGCGCAACTGCTCCACGACATCGCCGAAGGTCGCTACCTCCCACCCCTCCGGAATCTCGCCGAGTTCGGAGTCGACGAGGCGGGCGGGGAAGAGGTCGGCGAGGGGCTTGGGGAGGCCGGGGTCGCGGCCTTCGGCCTTGGCGCGGACAGGGTCGAAGTCCACGAACCACGACTTGAACAGCGCCCGCGCCATCGCCTCCAGCGTCTCGCTCATCCGCCGGTTCAGCTCGATCTTGTCGTCCAGCGTGCCGAGGATGTGGGCGATGGCGCGTTGTTCTTCTGGCGGCGGAATCGTCACCGTCATTTGGCGCAGGTGCATCGGACCGAAATGGCGGATGACGCTTCCAGCGCCGACCATTTCCGCTTGGCGTTGAAAGCCAGGGCCTTCAAGCAGATACCGAATAAATTCCGCGACCAATCTCTGGTCCCGAGGCCGCATGCGAATGATGCCCGTGTAGGGGATGGCTCCGACCGCCTCATCACCAACAACTGCGATACGCCCTAGGGAGGCCGAGGTGCTAAGGAGAATGTCGCCCTTCGCTAGTGCGAAGTGCGACCACCGCTTGGCCACCATTTCCGGATCCAAGTAGTTGCAGCCGCTCAGCACGGAGGCACCACGCTCGAGGCCAGACAACCTGACCAGCGGCACCCCTTGGTCACGGAAATCCTTTGCAAGAATGCCGGGGCCTTCTTGGAAGTCGATCACCTCGGAAAAGGACTCCTCGACCCACTCACCCGCCATACCCAAGCTCCTTGAGATTGGCGGCGATCGCGGCATCGAGCTTCGCAGCCTCGGCCTGCTGCTCGCGCAGCGTCGCGACGAGGCGCTTCATCTTCTCCTCGAACGGCTCGCCGTCGTCCTGCTGCGCCTCGGCGCCGACGTAGCGGCCAGGCGTGAGCACGTGGCCGTGCTTGCGCACGTCGTCCAGCGGCGCGCTCTTGCAGAAGCCGGGTACGTCGGCGTACTCGCCGGCGTCCTCCTCGCCGCGCCAGGCGTGGTAGGTGGTGGCGATGCGCGCGATGTCCTCGTCGGTTAGCTCGCGGTGGGTGCGGTCCACCATGCGGCCGAGCTTGCGCGCGTCGATGAAGAGCACATGGCCGCGGCGGTCGCGGAACTTTCCGTCCTTGCGGTCGCGCGCGAGGAACCACAGGCAGACCGGGATCTGCGTCGAGTAGAAGAGCTGGCCGGGCAGCGCGACCATGCAGTCCACGAGGTCGGCCTCGATCAGGTTCTTGCGGATCTCGCCCTCGCCCGACTGGTTCGACGACATCGAGCCGTTGGCAAGCACGAAGCCGGCGACGCCCGCGGGCGCGAGGTGGTGCACGATGTGCTGCACCCAGGCGAAGTTCGCGTTGCCGGCGGGCGGCACGCCGTACTGCCAGCGCTTGTCGTCGCGCAGGCGCTCGCCGCCCCAGTCGGAGACGTTGAACGGCGGATTGGCGAGGATGAAGTCGGCCTTGAGGTCGGGGTGGCGGTCGTCGTGGAAGGTGTCGCCGTGCGCGATCTGGCCGTCGATGCCGCGGATGGCGAGGTTCATCTTCGCCAGCCGCCAGGTCGTGTAGTTCGACTCCTGGCCGTAGATCGAGATGTCGGCCTTGGCCTTGCCGCCATTCCCGTTGCCGTTCGCGTGCGCACGGATGAATTCCACCGACTGCACGAACATGCCTGACGAGCCGCAGCACGGGTCGTATACCCGGCCGCGATACGGCTCGAGCATCTCGACCAGGAGCTTCACCACGCAGCGCGGCGTGTAGAACTCGCCGCCCTTCTTGCCCTCGGCGCTCGCGAACTGCGAGAGGAAGTACTCGTAGACGCGGCCGAGCACGTCCTTCGCGCGGCTCGCCTCGTCGCCGACCTTGATGTTGCTGATCAGGTCGATCAGCTGGCCGAGGCGCGTCTTGTCGAGCGCGGGACGGGCGTAGTCCTTCGGCAGCACGCCCTTCAGCGCCGGGTTGTCGCGCTCGATGCCGGCCATGGCGTCGTCGACGAGCTGGCCGATCGTGGGCTGGCGGGCCTGGGCCTTCAGGTGCTGCCAGCGGGCCTCGGGCGGGACCCAGAAGATGCTCTGGGCGCGGTACTCGTCGGGGTCCTCGGGATCGGCGCCCTGCGCGCGCTCGGCCTCGAGCCTGGCGTGCTGCTCCTCAAAGGCGTCGGAGATGTACTTGAGGAAGATGAGGCCGAGGACGACGTGCTTGTACTCGGCGGCGTCCATCGAGCCGCGCAGCGCGTCGGCCATGCGCCAGAGCTCGGCTTCGTAGCCGACGGTGACACCGCTTGCCGCGGCCGCCCATGCGTTGTTCCGTTGCTTCGCCAAGTTCTCCTCCCGTGTTCACCTGCCGTGGGTCGGAAGCGCCAGCGGACTTCACACACGTCGGTGTGGTGGCGATGCCCTCGATCGCCAGCATGCCGCGCTCGCGGTCCACGATGAGGACGTCGACCTCACCGTCGCGTGCCGGGCCGCCGTCGCGCGTGGGATCGACCCATCGAACATTGGGGTAGAAGCGAGCGCGCTCGTCGAGCGCAGCCGCCAGGACCTCGCGGACATGGCGCTCCGCGTCACAGTCCGCCGCGACGTCATCGCGCTTGGTCGCTCGTTCCGCCGAGCTCAGCACGTCCCTCCCCCCACGGGTTCGCGCGAAGTCTATCCTCCGCGTTCCCGGCGCAGCTCCCGGACGCCCGATCGCGACTTCCGCCGCTTCCGCGGCATCGAGGCTCGCGACCCGTTCGCATGAGGTCTGCCGACCTTCGAGCGCGGGACGGCTCGCCGTTCGTTCTCCTCCCAGCCGACGAATGATCCGCTCGATCGTCAGGCGACGGGCAGGGCCCTGTGCCGATCCGCGTCGACCTCGGGTCCGATCTTCGAGCCGATCGTCCCACCCCGGATGACCCCTTCGTGGCGTAGTCCCGGCGGGCCGCAACAGCGACAAAGGGCACGACCCCGAGCTGCAGGTACCGCATGTCCAGGAAGCGCCGTCCGGCCGCCCCCTTCGCCGCCCCGTTCGCGACCTACCTCGCGGCCGTCCTCCTCGCCTCGCTGGCGCCGTTCGCGAGCGCGGCCGAACCGCCCGGAACCGCCGTCGAGGGGACGCTCGAGGTCGAGATCTCCGAGCAGGCCGACGCCAACGGCCGCTTCATCGGCCGCCCGGTCGAGGAGTACTTCGTCCGGGACGACCGCGGCCAGCGGACGCGCGTGACGTTCGCGGGCGAGCTGCCGCGGGGCTTCGACCCGGGGGCGCGGGTCCGCGTGCACGGCGATCGCGACGATGGCACCAGCATCCACGTCGACGCGCCCGCGGGCAATGCGACCGTCCTTGCCGCCGCCGACGCGGCCGACGCGGCCGGCACGAGCACCGCCGGCACCGTGACGTCGGCCAGCGCGGGCACCGCGACCTCGACGAGCGGCGGCACCCTCGCCGCAACCGCGACCGCCGCCGCGACCGTCACCAGGCGCCTCGCGGTGATCCTCGTGAACTTCGAGTCGAACCCGGTGCAGATCTACACGCCGGAGTACGCCGCCGGGGTGATCTTCACGAATGCGAACTCGATCGCCAACTTCTACGCCGAGGAGTCCTACGGTGGCCTGGCCCTGACCGGCGACGTCTTCGGCTGGTACACGATCACGTACGACACCGGCACCTGCGACACGACCGCGATCCAGGCGCGCAGCGACGCCGCGGCCACCGCGGCCGGCGTCTCCCTGACCGGCTACACGAACGTCATGTACGTGTTCCCGCACCTCAACGCCTGCAGCTTCGCGGGGCGGGCCCTGATCAACGGCGGGCTGTCCTGGATCAACACGATCAGCACCACGAACCCGAAGATCCACGACTGGGTCGTCGCCCACGAGCTGGGGCACAACTTCGGGGTCCACCACGCGAACAGCTACCGCTGCGTCACGAACGGCGTCCGCGTGGCCCTCTCGGCCACGGCCGCCGACTGCACCTCGACCGAGTACGGCGACCCGTTCACGGTGATGGGCGCCGCCAACCCGATGACGCGCTTCCCGCACACCCACGCCTGGCATCGGATCCAGTTCGGTTTCGTGCCCACGTCGGAGCGCAGGACCATCACCGTCTCGGGCCGGTACATGCTCGGCTCGACCGCGTGGGCGAGCAGCAACCCCAAGTCCCTGCGGATCAACCGCACTGGCTCGACCGCGACCCGCCACTGGTTCGAGCTCGAGTTCCGCCAGCCCGGCGGGCTCTGGGACGGCTGGTCGTCGACCGCGCCGGTCGTCAACGGCCCGACGCTCCGCCTCGTCGCCGACGACACCCGCCGCACGCAGTCGTGGCTCATCGACACGACGCCCTCGACCACCAGCTTCAGCGACGCCCCGCTGGCCGTGGGCCAGTCGTTCTACGACCCGTTCTCGAAGATCGAGATCACGACCCTCGGCATCGTCACCGACGCGGCCGGTCATCCCGCGGTCCAGGTCAAGGTCCTGTTCCCCGACACGGCGCCGCCGACCGCGCCGGCCGGCCTCACGGCCGAGTCGAGCCACGACGGGCTCACTGCCACGCTGGCCTGGGGCGCGGCGACGACGAAGGTGGGCGTCGCGAGCTACCGCGTGTACCGCGACGAGGTCCTCGTGGCGACGCTTCCGGGCACGCAGCTCTCGTTCGTCGACACGGATCGCACGCCGGGCGCGAGGTACGCCTATCGCGTCGAAGCGGTCGACTGGGTGGACCTCGTGGGCCCGTCGGCGAGCACTAGCCTGCTCATGCTGATCCCGCAGATCGGCACGACGACGGCCTCCTTCGCCGACGCGCCGGCCTCCGCGGCTGCCAGCGGCTCGACCCCGCTGCGGCTCACCCGGTCCTCGACGGTCACCTTCGGCCTGCACTTCTCGGCGCCGGTCATGCAGCTGACGACGTCGTCGATCGGGCTGTCCGGCAGCGCGACGGGCTGCACGGTCTCCGGGCTGACCGGCGCGGGCGCGGACTACACCGTCACGGTCACGGGCTGCTCGGACGGCACGGTCCAGGCGTCGATCGCCGCGGGCACGGTCTGGGACGACCTCGGCTACCTGGCGCCGGCGGCGGACGCCTCGTCCGCGACCGTGCTCATCGACCGGGTCGCGCCGTCGACGAAGAAGCCGAGCGTTCGACTGCCGGAGGGCGTTCGCCTGTCCGGCAGCGCGATGGCGATCCGGCTGTCCCTCGGCGCAACCGACGCCGGCTCCGGCGTCGCGACGTTCGAGGTCTCGCGCAGCATCGACGGCGGCGCCTGGAAGACGATCGCGACGGGCCGGAAGCCGGCGTCGTTCGATGCCTGGATCAACGCCGGCCACACGTACCGCTTCCGGATCCGGTCGCGCGACGCGGCGGGTAACGTCTCCGCCTGGGTCGAGAGTTCGCTGCTGAAGCCGGGGCTCGTCCAGGAGACCTCGAGCGCGATCAGGTACCGCGGGATCTGGAAGACGGCCGACGGCAGCGGCTACTCGGGCGGCTCGACGCGCTGGGCGCGCTACACGTCGGCGAGCGCGACATACACGTTCAAGGGCCGCGGCATCGCGCTCGTCACGACGGTCGGTCCGACCCGCGGCGCGGCGAAGGTCTACATCGACGGCGTCTACGTCCAGACGGTCGATCTGTACCGCCCGAGCACCTCGTCCCGCGTGCTGGCGTTCTCACACCAGTTCGGCTCGTGGGGCACGCACACGATCACGCTCGTGCCGGTGAACACCGCCGGACGGCCGCGGGTCGACCTCGACGCCTTCGCGGTCATCCGCTGAGGCCGGCGCAGGCGCCCGCGGCCGCGACGATCGCGACGAGTCCAGGACGTCAGGTGCGGGCGTAGCGAGCGACGAGGCCCGCCTCGACGAGGGCGCGGTCGATGTCGAGGTCGTCGCCGGCCTCACCGGTGCCGTTCGACGACTCCTCCGCCTCCTCCGGAACGAGCAGCGAGGCGTGCGAGCCCGGCCACGGCGCGTTGGCCTTGATCGCAAACCGCACGTTGACCTCGGAGCCGTCGGGGCGCGCGAGCCGGTACGGCCCTTCGAGCGAGCCCTCGGCGAGGAGCCGGTCCCATGCCTCCTTGACCGCGTCGCGCTCCGAGTCGCGGGTCACGTCCTCGACGCGCATCGTCAGCAGCCGCGCCAGCGGGCGGCCGCTCAGGCGGGACGCGGCCGGCGTCGCGTGGACGTACCGGCGCTGGTCGTCGGCGAGGAGGATCGCCGGGGCGTCGGGACGCGGCTCGATCGCGGTGACGGCGTCGAAGTGCTCGATTGCGGGCTTCGCGGCCCAGAACTGCGAGAGCTCGTCGCCGCCCATCGGCGCCTCGACGTCCGCGCCGGCGGCCTCGCGCAGCGACGCCTCGTCCTGCCAGATCTGCACGGCCACGATCTCGTCCTGGCGCCCGACCACCCGTCGCCCGAGGGTGAACGCCACGAGCCCGGTCTCGTCGAGGAGCCGGTCGGCCCAGCGCCGGACCGTCTGGTAGTACGAGGCCTCGACGTTCGGCCGGATCGGAATCCGGGTCAGGCGGAGCTTCGCCTTGTGGAGCGGCATCGAACGGGCCTGCCCGATCACCAGCTCGTAGTGCTCGGCATGGCTCTCGACAAGCATCGGCGCGGCGCCCGGGGCCGCCAGCGGCGTGTCAAGCGAGCGCCCCGCGGCGACCATGTCGTTGAACCCCGACCAGGTCGAGATGATCACCAGCTCGCGGCCGCCGGGCAGCTGGCGCACGGCGGGCTGAAAGGACAGCAGCCCCGGGATCGAGAGTGCCTGGACGATGGCCTCGTCGCGCACGAACCGCTCGAGGCGGGACTCCTCGCCCTCGATGACGCGACCGCGCAGGAGCCGCAGGATCAAGCCGCCCTTCCCCCTCGTACCCCGGGTCCGCCGGGGGCCATTGTCACCCATCGGGGGCCAGCCTGTCGCGCAAGCGCGAGGCCGGTGGGTCGATTTGTTCTGCCCCGGCAAGCCCCTCGAACAGCGCCGCAGGGGGCCGTTGGAGCGCGTCCCACGCGACGAAGGTCCAGTACCGACGGCAGGAAGCGGTCGTTGATCAGCCGGCGGTCCCGCAGCTCGATCACGGCGGCGCGCTGGTGACGCTCGCAACGCCGGTCGCCGCGAGCAGCGCCGTCCCATCGTCCGGCGCCCGGGAACCGGGCTCAGGCGCCTTCGGTCGACCTCGCCTCGTCGCCGGGCCCGGGATCCGCGGCTCGCGCGTCTTCGACCGCCTCGGGCGCGGCGTGCTGCCCGGCCGCAGCGGCGGCTTCCGTCGCCGCATCTGCTTCCGCGCGCGCCGCTGCGTCGTCCGCGAGGGCCCCGGCGAAAGTTCCGGCGAGGGCCCCGGAAGGATTCGACGCGGCATTGCCGACGTCAGCCGTGACGTGCGTGCCGCCTGCCGGGACTTCGTTGCCAGCGTCCCACGACGGCGGCGCCTCCTCGTCGCGGCCCTCGAGGCGCTCCACGACCTGCTCGGGCGCCGGGTCCTCCGGGCGGGCGGCGGCGGCCTGCCGGGCCGCGGCGGCCTGGCGCTCGTTGGGCTTCGCGCGATAGCGGCGCAGCGTCAGCAGGTGCATGAAGCCCGCGTCGTCGCGGACCGGCGCCGGGTCGCCCTGGTGGACGTCGTGGATCCCGGCCTTCGAGCTGACCACGAAGAACCCGTCGCCCCGGTAGCGGACCTTGATCGGGGCTTCCTCGAAGTCGTGGACCCGGGCGAACATCTCGCCGCCCTCGCCTTCGCGCTCGAGCACCACGCCGAGGTCCGGCCCCCAACCGAGGCTCCGGTTCTCGCCGCCGTCGACCTGGGCGGTGACCCAGACCCGGTTCCGCCGCCGGTACAGCAGCGCGCCATACCCGGCGGCGGCCAGCGCCGCGAGCGCCACCCCGCCGATCGCGCCGTAGCGCGCCGCGGGCACGCAGTCGAACAGGTCCGCGCACGGGCTGAATGCCGCGGACGCGACCGACGCCTGACTCCGCCCGACGCGGTTCTCCGCGTACGCGACGCAGGTGTACGAGACGCCGTTGACCAGCCCATCGACCACGACCGTGCGCTCCGGCCCGGCCTTCGTGGTGACCTCGCCGGTCGCGCTGGTGCACTCGTAGACGTAGCTGTCGACCGGCACGCCGCCGGGGATCGGGTCGACCGTCAGCCGGGCGCCGCGGTCGATCGGCTCGGCGCGCGGTTGGCCGGGGGTCTCCGGGATGCCCAGCACGACCACCGCGGCGGCCGACGCGGCCGAGGCCCCCTGAGTCAGCCCGTCCGTGGCGGCGACCTCGCAGACATACGCGACCCCGGGCTCGAGCCCGTCGATCTCGGTCTGCGTCTCGGTCGAGACCCCCTCCTCCGATTCGAGCCAGTCGTCGTCGCCCCCGCCCTCGGGCCGGCACCGGACGAGGTAGTCGACCACCCGGTCGCCGCCGTCCGGCGGGGCCTGCCACTGGATCGTGAGGGAGCCGTTCCCGGCGAGCATCTGCACACCCAGCGGCGCGGAGAGCGGCGGCAGGGTCGGCGACACGGTCGGACCCGGTGTCGGGACCGGCGTCGGCGTGGCGGGCGGGACGAAGACGAAGCTGCAGGTCACCTCCTGGAGCGCCTCAGCGACCGCGACGCCAGCCTCGTCGGCCGACGGGAAGACCACGTCCGGCCAGGCGAACGCCGCGCGGCCCTCGCACGGCTCCATGTCCCGGAAGTAGGCGTCGAACAGGCCGCGCAGCTGGGTCTCGAAGTTCCCGGCCGACGCGCCGAGGCCGACGGGCAGGATCGCCAGCGGGCTGCGGCCCTGGTACGCCCCCGCGATCGCCGCGACGACGTTCTCGTTGTCGCGCGCCGTGCCGGGCGGGTCGTGCTCGCCGTCGGTGAAGAAGATGACCGCGGAGCGGGTCGCCTGGTCGGGCAGGAGGTCGGCCGCAGCGACGAGCGCGGCGACGTGGTCCGTGTCCTGGGTGTCGAGCCGGTCACGGACGTTCGCGTTCGCGCCGGCCCGATAATTCTGGGCGATCCGCCGCAGGCATGTCGCCAGCCGCTCGACCGCGGCCGGGTTCTGGTTCAGGGCGAGGCCATCGCAGCCGTTCGGGAACGAGATCGCGGTCCGCCCGAAGGCCACGAACGAGACCTCGGCGTTGCCGAGCACCAGCTCGTCGGCCGACGCCTCGACGCGCCCGGCGATCCCCTCGAGGGCCTGGGCGAACTCGACGTTCGTGCCGTCGTCTGCCAGCAGGATCGAGTTCGAGACGTCGAACACGAGCACGACGTTCGAGGGGTCCTGGGCCGTCTGGGCGGAGGCGAGCAGTGGGGCGCCCAGCATCGAGACGAACGCCACGAGGGCGAGCGCAGGGGCCAGGTTCCTCCGATGTCCCGGTCGTCGCATCAGTGGCGCGGAGTGTAGCCGCGCGCGTGGCCGAACCCGGGCCCGGAAACGGACGAGCCGCCCGGCGACGCCGAGTGTGCGAGATTCCTCTGCAGCCTCCCTGCAACCCCGCCTCGACGCCGTTTCCCGCGCCCGCAACCCCTGCCCGGAGAGGGTTGGGCCCTTGCTCGTCGAACCCCAGATCGACGACGAGGGTTGGATATCGGCGCTCATCGTTCCGGGCTGAGAGCCTTCGCGCCGATCCTCGTCGCTGGAACCATCGCACTCACCGCCACCGCCGCGACTGGCTTCGAACCGGGGAGACCCGCGGAGATCCCGGACTCGGCGTTCCAGATCGTGACCCTGCCATCGCGGGCGCCGGAGGCGAGGGTCGCCCCCGTCCAGGACCCGGATGACCGAGTCCTCCTCGACCCGGCGTTCCCGACGTCCCCGCCGGAGCGGGCCCGGCCGTCGGTCTCGGCGGCCCAGCCGCTGGTCGTGCCGGTCCCGACGCCGACGCCAGAGCCCACGCCCAAGCCCGACTCGGGCGGCTCCGGGGGCGGCGGCTCGGGCGGCTCCGGCGGCTCGGGCACGACGACGTCGCACTCGCTCCGCGGCGACGTCTCGTGGTACTGCCGCGCGGGCGTCTCGATCTGCACGGCCGGCTACCCCGACGGCGGCGGCTTCGACGCCTACGCCGCGGCCGGCCCGAAGCTCCGCAACGCGCTCGGCGACTGGCGCGGCCGGATCGTCGACGTCGACGGCATCCGGGTGAAGCTGATCGACTGGTGCCAGTGCTACAAGGGCGAGCCCAACGAGAAGCTGCTCGACCTCTACTACGACGTGTTCGAGCGGACCGGCTCCCCCGTCACCATCCGCTGGTAGCGCCGCCGCTCAGCTGGCGATCCGGTGCGGAATCCCTCCGGGCCGCGCCCGCTGCGCCCGCCGCGCCCGCTGCGCCCGCCGGGCCCGCTATTGCAGGACCGCGAACGCGTCGAGGTCGACTCGCGGCCGCCCCGCCGTCCCGACGACCTCGATCCGGAGCGTATGCGTGCCCTTCGAGCCGAAGGACTTCTGCCACGCGAGCCGCTGGTAGGTCGTGGTCGCGGCGGTCAGGTCGAGCGTCGACTGGAGCGCCCCGTCGAGGTAGATGCGGACCTTGCCGCGCGCCGGCGCGAGGGTCGTGATGAACGCGATCGCGCGGCCGCTGAACGTGTACGTCGCAGACCGGCCGGCGACCGTGTGGAAGCGCACGGAGCCGCCGCTGAACCTCTTGTCCGACCTCCCGGTCCACGTGCCGCCGTACCTGATCGCGCTCGAGGTCTGCTGGACCAGCCGCGGCGTGAGCAGCGGGCCGTACTTCCACGGGCCGACGTTGCCGGCGGCATCGACCGCCCGGACGCGGAACTTGCGCGTCCCGGACGTACTCGTCGAGGTGTTCCATGACGTGCCCGTGATGCTCGCGTGGACGACCGTCCAGGTCGACCCGCCGTCGTTGCTGCGCTGCAGCTCGTAGCGCGCGATGCCGGCCCCGCCGGCGTCGGCGCCGGACCACGCGATGTGGATCGGGATGCTGGAGCCGGACGCCGACGCGCCGGCGCGCAGCGAGGTCGTCGGCCCGGTCGACATCGTCGGCGCCGTCCGGTCGATCAACACGCTCGCGGCGGTCACCGCGAACGCGGGGCCCGCGTTCCCGGCGCCATCGAGGACGCTGTTCGGCTTCAGCGTCAGCACGAGCGTCCCGCCCGAGCAGCCCGTCACGTGCACCGTCCAGGCCCTGCCGCCGTTGCTCGACGACGGCGTCCCGACGGTGCAGCCCGTCGCGGTCCCGCCCGTCGTGAAGTCGCCGGCGGCGAGGCCGGTGACCGGCTGGTCGACATCGACCTGGAACGCGAGCGAGGTGGCCTTCGTGGGGGAAGCCGGCTCCGTGACCGTCGCCGAGGGCACCGACACGTCGACCTGGAGCGTTGGCGCGCGGACCGGCTCCGTCGGCCCGACGTCGGTCGCGCCGACGACGGCGCCGGCGGCGATGGCCACCTCGACGGTGCCGTCCGTCGGGACGCCGTCCGCGGCGATCGTGATCTCGTACGTGCCGGCCCCACTGCCCGTCACCGACTCGACGCTCCAGGCCGCCGACGTCCCGCCGAGAACGACGTCCTCGGCCGCGAAACCGGTCACGGGCTCCGAGAACCAGGCCGTGTAGGCGCGCGTGCCCGTGGTCACGAACCCCGTGGCCGTGCTGACGACGGCCCGGGGGTGCGGGTCGTCGCACAGGGTCGCGAAGGTCGAGGCGTCCAGCCGGCCGCCCGTCACGGTCTTCCCCAACATCGAGGCTGTCGGCGCGACGGTCGCCAGGATCATGTCGCGGATCGCCTGCGGCGACGGGTCGACCCGGCAGCCGGCGAGGAGCGCGATCGTCCCGGTGACGTGCGGCGCGGCCATCGAGGTCCCGCTCATCGAGGCGTACGTCCCGCCCGGGTAGGTCGAGACGATGTCGTCGCCTGGCGCCCCCAGGTCGACCGCCGTCGCGCCGTAGTTCGAGAAGCTCGCCCGCGCGCCCGCCTCGGTGATCGCGGCCACGCTCACGATGCAGTCCCAGCCGCGCGGCGAGCCCGTGTCCGCCCGGGTGTCGCACGTCCAGGCCGCCGGGTAGTACGGCGTGGCGTCGATGTTCACGTGGTCGTTCCCGGCCGCGGCGACGAACAGGATGCCCTGGTCTGCCGCCCGATTGATCGCGTCCCGGACGGCCGTGCCCGCGTCGGGGCCGCCCCAGCTGTTGTTGGAGACCGGGATGTTCAGCCCGTGGCGGACCTTTAGGTCGGTCAGGTAGTCGATCGCCGCGACGGCGTCGCTGTCGTACCCGACGCCCTCGATGAACTTGAGGCTGATCATCGTGACCGACCAGTTGACGCCGACGACGCCCGTCCCGTTGTTGCCCGCGCCGCCGATCGTGCCCGCGACGTGGGTCCCGTGGTCGTCATGCTCGGCCGAGTCGAAGACGCTCGCGTCGTCGTTGAAGAAGTCCCAGCCGTGGATGTCGTCGACGTAGCCGTTTCCGTCGTCGTCGATGCCGTTGCCCGGCGTCTCGAACGGGTTCGTCCAGATGTTCGGCGCGAGGTCCGGATGGCCGACCTCGATGCCCGTGTCGATGATCCCGACGTGCACCGACTGCCGCCCGAACAGGCCCGCGGCCCACGCGGTGGCGGCGTTGATCCCGTAGGTGCTCGACGGCGAGCCGCCCGGCCCGTAGAGGCCCCAGAGGTAGTCGTTGACGAAGCCGGGATCGTTCGGGACGGCATCGACCGTGCGGACATAGTCCGGCTCGGCGTAGCGCACGTTCGGGTTGCGCCGGAGCGCCTGGACGGCGGCGTCGACCGGGAGGCCCGGCGGGAGCGTCAGCAGCTCGACGTCCGGGGCGAGCGGCGAGACCCGGTGGTGGTCGCGGGCGTGCACGGCGGCCCGCGCGTTCCGGCGCTGGGTGGCCGCGGTACCGGGCTCGAAGGCGACGAGCACGGCGCCGGGCCGGTAGCGCGGCGCCGGGGCCGCCGGACCGGCGGGCTGGGCAGCGTCG
>DATLYV010000064.1:0-6137 GCA_035574535.1 Binatia bacterium | reverse complement strand
CCGCCCGCCTCGGCCGCGCCGCCCGCCCGTACCGCGACGGCCGCCCGGTCCCGCGATCGCCCGCGCGGACGGCCGCGGCGGCCTCGGGATCACGCGACGTCCGTCGCGTCGAGGTCGGGCTCGTCGACCGCGGCTGCGCCCGCGGTCCGGCGCTTGGCCTTCGTCGCCGGCTTCTTGCCGATGACCCGGTCGAGCAGGCTGGCCTGCGTGGTGACGATCTCGTCCGACGCCTCGGCGTAGGCCTCGAGCGCCTCCCGCTGCGCGCGGGAGAGCCGCGTCGGGACGGCGACGTCGACGAGGACGTGCAGGTCGCCGCGCTGGCCCGGCCGGCGCAGGTACGGCACGCCGCGGCCACGCAGCCGGATCTCCGTGCCGGGCTGCGTCCCGGCCTTCACCTCGACCGGCTCCTCGCCCTCGACCGTCGGCACGAGGATCGTCGTGCCGAGGGCCGCCTGGGCGATGCCGACCGAGACCTCGTAGAGGAGCTCCGTGCCCTCGCGCTTGAGCTGCGGGTGCGGCGTGACGTGGACGGCCACGTAGAGCGAGCCGGCCGGGCCGCCCCGCGGACCCGCCTCGCCCTCGTTCGCGATCCGGATCTGGTGGCCCTCGTCGATGCCGGCCGGGATCGTGAGCTGGAGCGTCCGGCGCCGCTCGACGCGCCCGTCGCCGCGGCACGTGTCGCAGGGGGTCTCGACGATCCGGCCGTCGCCGCGGCAGCGCGGGCAGGTCGTGACGTTGATCATCTGGCCGAGCATCGTCTGGCGGACGCCGCGGATCTCGCCCCGGCCGTTGCACTGCGGGCAGGTGATCGGGCTCGTGCCGGGTTTCGCGCCGTTGCCGCCGCACGTCTCGCACCGTGCCAGGACCGGGAACTCGATCTCCTTGGTCGTGCCGAGAATGGCCTCCTCGAAGGTGATGCGCAGGTCGTAGCGGAGATCGCTGCCCGGGGCCGGACGTCCGCGCCGGCCCGCCCCGGCCGCGGCCGCGCCGAAGAACGCGTCGAAGATGTCGGCGAAGCCGCCCGCGCCGAAGCCCGCCGGGCCATCGCCGCCGACCGTGCCGAACAGGTCGTAGCGCTGCCGCCGCTCCGGGTCAGACAGAACCTGGTAGGCCTCGTTGATCTCCTTGAACCGGACGGCAGCGTCGGGATTCTTGTTGACGTCCGGGTGCCACTGCTGCGCGAGCCGCCGGTAGGCTTTCTTGATCTCGGCCTCGGTGGCGTCGCGATCGACGCCCAGGGTCGTGTAGTAGTCGACTGCCATCGAACGGAAATTCTACGTTCGACGGCGCCGGCGCCCGCCTACGATGTCCGGATGACGGACGTGAACGCCGCCTCGCTCCCCCGCCTGACCGTCGCCCTGACGTTCGACCACGACTCCCTCTCGGACAGCATCCGTCGCGGCGACCCGCCCGTGAAGCTGTCGCACGCGGAGTTCGGGCACAACGTCGGGGTGCCGCGAATCCTGGCCCTGCTGGAGCGGGAGGGCATCCCGGCGACGTGGTTCGTGCCCGGGGCGACAATGGACATCTATCCGGGCGACACGGAGGCGATCCTCGCCGGCGGCCACGAGCTCGCGACGCACGGCTGGTTCCACGAGGACTTCTCGGAGCTGCCCGCGGGCGAGCAGCGGGCGATCCTCGACCGCTCGATCGAGGCGGTCCGGCGCGTGACCGGCGCATCGCCGAAGGGCTTCCGCGCCCCGTACTGGGCCCTCTCGCCCGAGACGCTCGGCGAGGTCGAGGACGCGGGCTTCCTGTACGACTCATCGCTCCAGGCGGACGACTACCGCGTGTACCGGGTGCGGCGCGGGGATCGCCACTCGACGACGGACGGCTCGACGTTCGGGCCGGAGGGCGGGCTCCTCGAGGTGCCCGGCTACTGGGCCATGGACGACTGGCCGTACTTCGAGCCCGGCGACGACGGCCGCGACGGCCTCTCGGCTCCCTCCCGCGTCCTGGAGATCTGGACCGGCGAGCTGCGCTACGCCCACGCACACGCCCCCGGCGGCCTGCTCACCCTCACGATGCATCCCGAATGCATCGGCCGCGGCCACCGCATGGCGATGCTCGAGCAATTCATCGCGGAGGCCACGGCGCTTCCGGGCGTCGTCTTCGACCGCCTCGACCGCTACCTCAACCGCTGGCGTACCACCAGTACCTGACGTCACCCTGACTGAGCGATGGACGAGCTCACGCCGACTGGCGCACGGCAGGGCTGTCATGCGGGGAGCCATCGGTCGGCATGCCTGGGCAGATGGTCGATTGGTACTGCACGGGCGAATTCGCGGGCGTGACGTTGTACGCCCGGCTCGAGGCGGATGCGCATGGGGTCGTCGGGATCCACGCGGGCGCCCCAGCAGAGACCGATGGCGCGACAACAACCCGAGCGTTCGTCAGTCTCCTCCGCGCGACTCATTGGTCCGCCCAGCGCAGGCGGAGATGGAGGCCCGGCTGCTTGCCAGCAATGCGGCTGACGGTGTCATGCCTGCGACTTCGACGACAGGCATCCGGCGGGCCGTCGTTTACCGCGACCCCGGGCATCCGGTGCCGTTCGTCGTGCCGCTCCGCTCGTCCATGCTGCTCACGGAATCCGTGAGGAAGCGCGGCGCGACCAGCGCTAAGAACGACTGGACAGTTCGTTCGCACGCGCCAGAACGGCGTCGAGCATCGGGCGGGTGAGGCGGCCGGTGAAGGTGTTCTGCTGGCTCACGTGGTAGCAGCCGAGCACGGTCCAACGATCGACGACGGCTTCTGCGCCGTGGCCGAAGCGCGGGAGTGGCCGGGGTACGGCGGCGCCGAGCGCGGCGAAGGTCCGCAGCGCCGCCGCCCAGGCGAACCCGCCGAGCGCGACGACGACCCGGGCCTCACGTAGGGCGGCCATCTCGCGCACCAGGTACGGCGCACAGTTGTCGCGCTCGGAGGGGAGCGGCTCGTTGTCCGGCGGCGCGCACTTGACGGGCGCCGTGACCCACAGGTCGATCGCCTCGAGCCCGTCGCCGCGGCCGATGCTCACGGGCCGGTTCGCCAGGCCCGCCGCGTGCAGCGCCGGCCACAGGAAGTCCCCGCTCGCGTCGCCGGTGAACACGCGGCCGGTGCGATTGCCGCCGTGCGCCGCGGGCGCGAGCCCGACCACCACGATCCGCGCCGCAGGATCGCCAAACCCCGGCACCGGGCGCGCCCAGTAGGTGTCGTCGCGGAACCGGGCGACCTTGTCGCGCGCGACGCGCTCCCGCCACTCGACCAGCCTGGGGCAGCGGACGCACGTCACCACCTCGGCCTCGATCGCGGCGAGCGCCTCGGGCGCGGCGCCAAGCCGCGCCTCGGGCGCGGCGCCAAGCCCTTCGCGGGGCTTCACGGTGCCCGGCACGGAACCGCGACCCGCCGCTATTTGAGCAGGAGCTTGTCGAGCCGCCGCGAGACCACCGCCAGCCCGATGACGCCCATCACGGCGAGGTATACGACGTGGACGAGCGTCGAGACGTCGACGTGCCCCACGGTGAGCTGCCGGAGCAGGTCGACGCCCTGGTACAGCGGCGTGAGCTGGACGAACAGCCGGACGCCCTCGGGTAGCGCATCGAGTGGGAAGAACGTGCCGCTGAACAGGAACATCGGCAGGATGACGAGCTGGATGAGGTCGAAGTCCTGCCACGTCTTCATGAACGACGTCGCGGCCATCCCGACCGCGGCGAACGCGAACGCGATGAGCAGCGCGCCCGGCAGGCACAGCAGCACGAGCGGCGAGCGGACCAGCCCGAACAGGAACATCACGACGAGAAAGCCGATCACGTACAGCCCGCCGCGGATGAGGGCCCAGCCGAGCTCGCCGAGCGAGATGTCACCGGGCGACATCGGGGTCGTCAGGATCGACGCGAACGTCTTGTCGTAGTTCAGCTTGAAGAAGAAGTTGAACGTGCTCTCGGTGATCGCGCCGTTCATCGACGACGCGCCGAGGAGCGCCGGGGCCACGAACAGCGCGTACGGGATCGGCTGGTCGCCGGGCCCCGGCACCTCGCCGACCATCACGCCGAGCCCGAAGCCGATCGAGAGCAGGTAGAACAGCGGCTCGAAGAAGCCCGAGAACAGCACGAGCCAGCCGTGCTTGTAGACGAGCAGGTTGCGCTCGATCATCCGGAGCGCCCGCCGGCTCCCGAACGCGAACAGTGGCGTGATCCGGAGCGCGGTCATCCCCTGATCAGCCTCGCCTCGATCGTTCGCGCCGCGGCCACGGAGCCCCCGATCGTGATCGCGACCAGCACCCCGACATGGATCGCGAACAGCAGCGGATCGCGCCCGACCGTGTCGAGCATCAGCGCCCGGCAGGCGTCGACGCCGTGCCACAGCGGCGACAGCCAGGCGATCGGGCGGATGACCTCGGGCAGGCTTTCGATCGGGAAGAACGTGCCGCTGAACAGGAACAACGGCGTGATCCCGAACCGGAAGATCGTCGCGAACCTGTCCGGCGTGCGCTGGGTCGCCGAGAAGGCCGCGATCGGGGTCGCGAACGCGAGGCCTGTCAGCACGGCGACCGGGATCGCAACGACGATGAGCGCGGACCGGGTCGCCCCGAAGGCCACGATCACGATCGAGAAGACGGTCGCGACGAGCGTCAGCCGGATCGCGATCCAGACGATGTTCCCGTAGGCGACGTCCCGGGGCTGGATCGGGGTTGCGTACATCGCGTGGAAGATCTTGTTCCACTGCACGCCGCCCAGGATCGGGAACGAGGCCTCGAACGAGCCGGCCTGCATGATCGAGGCCGCGAGCAGGCCCGGCGCCAGGAACTGCAGGTACGTCAGGCCGGCGATCCTCGGGTCGGGGTTGGCGTCGACGTAGCCGCCCAGCCCGAGCCCCATCGCGGTGAGGAACAGCAACGGCACCCCGAACGAGCTGAAGATGGAGGCCCGGAACGTCCGGCGGTACTGGAGTGCGCGGTGCTCGATGACGCGCCCGATGGTCGCCCACGCCGGCGCCAGCGGCGGCACGGGCGCCGGCGTCCCGCGCTCGCGGGCGGAGGCCAGCGTCGCCATCAGTCGATCGCCCCCATCGCCTCGATCACCCGACCCCGGTCAATCGACCAGCGAGCGGCCGGTCAGGCGGAGGAAGACGTCCTCGAGCGTCGAGCGCCGGACGAGGACCGTCTCGGGGTGGAGGCCCCGCTCACGCGCCGCAAGCACGACGTCCTCGCCGTCATCGGCGTAGACGAGAATCCGGTCCGGGAGCTTCTCCGATCGGACGCCGAGCCCGTCGAGCTGGCCGTCGAGCGTCTCCTGGACGCCCGGGGCGAAGCGGAACTCGGCGACCTCCTTCGTCGAGTAGCGCGAGATCAGCTCCTGCGGCGAGCCCTCGGCCACGATCTTCGCCTTGTCCATCACGACCAGCCGGTCGCAGAGCTGCTCGGCCTCGTCCATGTAGTGGGTCGTCAGGACGAGGGTCACGCCTCGCTGCTTGAGTCGGTAGAGGCGGTCCCAGAGCAGGTGCCGCGCCTGGGGATCGAGGCCGGTCGTCGGCTCGTCGAGGAGCATCAGGGCCGGCTCGTTGATGAGCGATCGCGCGATCGTGAGGCGGCGCTTCATCCCGCCCGACAGCGGCTCGACCAGGTCCTTGCCGCGATCCGCGAGCTGGACGAACGCCAGCAGCTCGTCCGCCCGGCGGGCGCACTCGTCCCGCGACAGGCCGAAGTAGCGGCCGTAGATCAGCAGGTTCTCGCGCACGGTGAGCTCGTTGTCGAGCGTGTCGGCCTGGGGCACGACGCCGAGGCGGGCGCGGATCTGTGGCCCGTGGCGGCCGGGGTCCATCCCTAGGACCCGCAGCTCGCCGGCGGTCACGGGTGACGTGCAGCCGATCATCCGCATCGTCGATGTCTTGCCCGCGCCGTTCGGCCCCAGGAACCCGAACGCCTCGCCCGGCGCGACGTCGAAGTCGATCGCGTCGACGGCGGTGAATTCGCCGAACTGCTTCGTGAGCCTGCGCGCGCGGATGAGGGGCTCGCCAGCCCCGGGGTCGGTCATGAGCCGCGAATCCTAGCCCCGACCGGGACAGGTCGCCTGTCACAGAATCCCGGCATGTGCTCTCCCACCCACGAGCAGGTCATGCGCCTCGCGATGCGGCTCGCGAGCGAGGCGGGCGCGCGGGGCGAC
>DATLYV010000063.1:0-15617 GCA_035574535.1 Binatia bacterium | reverse complement strand
CGGGTCGAGCGTCCGGCCCGGCGCCGGGGTCGCCGCCGCCCATGCGGCCATCCGCGCGGTGGTGCGGCCGTGGGACGGCGATCGCGAGCCGGGCCCGGACATCGAGGCGGCGCTGCGCCTGGTCCGGGACGAGGAGTTCGGGGCGCTCGCGCGACCGTCGTGAGCCGGATCCGCATCCTCGACGTCGCCG
Source organism: Binatia bacterium (assembly GCA_035574535.1). Classification (GTDB taxonomy): domain Bacteria; phylum Chloroflexota; class Limnocylindria; order Limnocylindrales; family CSP1-4; genus UBA5189. Next base: position 15,427 of record DATLYV010000063.1, on the reverse strand, counting down.
ATGAGGCCGGGTTCGCGCGGATCCCGCCGTGCGCCGACCCGGGCTTCGACCATCGAACGTGCGACTTCTGGGAGGACGACAGGCGCGGCTCGAAGGCCGCCCGCCTGGCCTGGCTCCAGCCCTCCCCACCGCCCGCAGCCCCGGCGCCGGCCGCGGCGAACCCGTTCGCACCGCAGGCCGGGCCGACGTTCAACCCGTTCGACCCGCGCAGCTCGGCCGGGGCCAGGCCCAAGCCGTTCAACCCGTTCGGCGACGACGACGAGGAGGAGCCGATCGAGAACCCGTTCGCCCCGCGCCGGACCCCCGGGCCGTCCGTCGCACCGGACGCGCCACGGAAGCTCCAGCTCCTGGTTCGCGGGCTTGCGGTGTTCGGGAGCTACGCCAAGGTGCTCGAGGTCGACGGCGAACCGGCGGCATACTGCCAGTTCGGTCCGCTGTCCGCCTACCCGCGGGCGCAGGCCATCCGCGACCTCTACCCGCGCCTGCCCGCCTCGCCGTTGCCCGCGGTGATCACCTGCGTCGCGACCACGAAGGCGGCACGGGGCCGGGGGCACGCGAAGCGGCTCGTCGAGGCGGTCGTGGACGATCTCGCAAGTCGCGGCTTCGCCGCGGTCGAGGCCTATCCCGAGCCGACAGCAGACCCCGACGCGACGAGCGCGGCCAACCCCGCGTTCTGGCTCGCGTGCGGGTTCGAGCTGGCGGTCGACGACCCGCGCTTCCCGGTCGTGCGGAGGGAGCTGTGAATCGCGCTCCCGTGCCGGCCGTCCCGCCCGTCGCGGCCCTCCTCGCGGCGCTGCTCGTCCTCGCCTGCAACGTGGCCCTGCCGAGCCCGTCGAGCGCCCCGCCGGACGGCGCCTCCGGCGTCCCGGTGTCGGCGACGGCGACGTTCGATGCACCGTCGACCTTCGGTCCGCCGCCGAGCCCGACCGAGCCGGACGATACGAGCCCCGTGACGCTCGACCCCGAGCTCCTCGCCGTCCTCCCCGAATCGATCGACGGCGTCCCGGTCCAGGAGGACCTCGACGTCGCCACCGAGGCGCTGCTCGACCCGAACCTCTCGGACATCGCCTCCGCCGTCGACGCGGCGGTCGCGGTCGACACCGGGAGCGGCAACCTCGTGACCGCGTGGGTCGTGCAGCTCCGGCCGAGCCGATTCGGCGACGAGGCCTTCCGGCAGTGGCGCGACTCGTACGATGAGGGCGCCTGCAGCGCGGCCGGGGGCGTGGTCGGCAACGCCGAGGCCGAGATCGGCGGGCGGACCACCTACATCACGAGCTGCGTCGCGGCGCTGCGCACCTACCACGTGTGGCTGGAGGAGGAGAGCCTGCTCGTGTCCGCGTCGGCGATCGGCGACGGCCGCTTCGGCGAGAAGCTCATGGAGGGCCTCCGGCCTCCGGGAGCGGAGGCGTCCGAATGAGCACCCCGGCATCCGGCGCGCTGCCGCCGCTTCCCGGCGCCCGACCCGTCCGCGCCCCGCGCGGCACCCAGCTGACCTGCAAGGGCTGGCAGCAGGAGGCGGCCCTGCGGATGCTCATGAACAACCTCGACCCCGAGGTCGCGGAGAACCCGGACGCGCTCGTCGTGTACGGCGGCACCGGCCGCGCCGCGCGCTCGTGGGAGGCCTTCGACGCGATCGTCCGCGAGCTGCGCGCCCTCGACGACGACGAGACGCTGCTGATCCAGAGCGGCAAGCCGGTCGGGGTGCTGCGGACGCACGAGTGGGCGCCCCGCGTCCTCATCGCCAACTCGAACCTCGTCGGCAGATGGGCCAACTGGGACCACTTCCGGGAGCTCGAGCAGGCCGGGCTGCTGATGTACGGCCAGATGACCGCGGGCTCCTGGATCTACATCGGGACCCAGGGGATCCTCCAGGGCACCTACGAGACCTTCGCCGAGCTGGCGCGCCAGCACTTCAACGGCACCCTGCGTGGTCGCGTCGTGCTCACCGCGGGACTCGGCGGGATGGGCGGCGCGCAGCCGCTCGCGGTCACGATGAACGAGGGCGTCGCGATCGTCATCGAGGTCGACCCTTCACGGGCCCGTCGGCGCCTCGACCTCGGCTACGTCGACCGCCTGACCGAGTCGCCCGACGAGGCGCTCGGATGGGCGAGGTCCGCCGCGGCCAACGGCGAGGCCGTCTCGATCGCCCTCGTCGGCAACGCCGCCGAGATCGAGCCCGCGTGGGCGAAGGCCGGCGAGCGCTTCGACGTCGTCACCGATCAGACTTCGGCCCACGACGCGCTCGCCGGCTACGTCCCGGCCGAGATCTCGCTCGAGGACGCCGGCATCCTCCGCCACGTCCAGCCCGACGAGTACGTCCGCCGGTCGATGCGCTCGATGGCCGACCACGTCCGCGCGATGCTCGCCTTCCAGCGCGCCGGGGCCGTCGTCTTCGACTACGGCAACAACCTGCGGACCCAGGCCAAGGAGGAGGGCGTCGAGGACGCCTTCGACTACCCGGGTTTCGTACCGGCCTTCATCCGGCCGCAGTTCTGCGAGGGCCGCGGGCCGTTCCGCTGGGCCGCGCTCTCCGGCGACCCGAACGACATCCTCCGCACCGACCGCGCGATCCGCGAGCTGTTCCCCGGCGACGAGTCACTGGCGCGCTGGATCCGCCTCGCGGAGGAGCGCGTGCCGTTCCAGGGGCTGCCGGCCAGGATCTGCTGGCTCGGGTACGGGGAGCGGGCGAGGGCCGGACTGGCCTTCAACGAGCTCGTCCGAACCGGCGAGGTCAGCGCGCCCATCGTCATCGGGCGGGACCACCTCGATTCCGGCTCCGTGGCGTCCCCGAACCGCGAGACCGAGGCGATGCGCGACGGCACGGACGCCGTTGCCGACTGGCCTCTGCTGAACGCGCTGGTGAATACGGCTGCCGGGGCGACGTGGGTGTCGATTCACCACGGCGGCGGCGTGGGGATCGGGTACAGCCAGCACGCCGGGATGGTCGTCGTGGCCGACGGCTCGGACCTCGCGGCGCGGAAGCTCGAGCGGGTGCTGACGACCGATCCGGCGATGGGCGTCCTGCGCCACGTCGACGCGGGCTACGAGCGGGCGATCGAGGTGGCGCGGGAGCGTGGCGTCCGCGCGCCCATGCTCGAGCAGGGGTAAGCCGGCTCGTCCTGCTGGTCGCGGCCCTGCTCACGCTCGCCGGCTGCGGCGACCGCCTCGGGGACCCTCGCGGCACCCTGGGCTCCCGGTCGGCCCCGTGGGTCGCCGGGCCGCCGCCGGATCTTCCGCCGGCGCCGCCTCCACGCGCTCCGGGTCGCGGACGCCCGGCACGAACAGCAGCGCGCCCATGAGCACGGCGCCGGCGAGCGACGCGCCGATGATCGTCGCCTCTGGCCCGAAGGCCGCCGCGGCGGGGCCGGTCAGCGCGAAGGAGATCGGGGTCAGGCCGCTGGACATGAGCCAGTCGACGCTCGACACCCGGCCGAGGAGCTCCCGCGGCACCCGCTGCTGGAGCAGCGTCATCCAGATCACCGACCCGAGCTCGAACAGCGCGTTGACGACCGCGCTAGCGAGCAGCGCCTGCCACAGCTCGGTCATCACGCCGTAGACGGCCATCAGCGCCACGCCGCCCGACCAGGCCGCGTACATCACGGTCACCCGGCGACGCGGCTGCCCGAGGTTGCCGATGAGGACTGCCATCACGATCCCGCCCACGCCGCCCGCGGCGAAGATCGCGCCGAGCGAATCCGGCCCGAGCTGGAGCCGGTTCCGAACGAGGTACGGGACGAGCACGTCCAGCGGGCCGATGAAGACCAGCAGGCTCAGCATTGCCGCGACGAGCGTCGCCCAGATCCAGGGCTGGCTGCGGACGTAGCCCAGGCCCTCGCGGACGTCGCGGAGCATCCGGCCAGGCCTGTGGTCCTCCGAGGGTCGTCGCGCCGGCCGGGCGCGGATCATCGCCACCGCGATCGCCGAGACGACGAACGTCGCCGCGTCGAACGCGAACGCCCACCCGGACCCGCCGACGGCGACGACGAGGCCCGCGAGCGCCGGTCCCGCGAGGCGCAAGACGATCGGCCGATAGACGCCGGCGAGGGCGTTCGCGGCGGGGAGCTGCCGCTCCTCGAGGAGGTCGGGGAGGATGGCGGTCGAGGCGGGGTTGAAGAAGGCGTGCCCGGCGCCGACGAAGAGCACCAGCACGACGATGTGCCCCAGCTCGATGACGCCCGCGATCGAGAGCACGGCCATCGTGCCGATGGCGCCCGCCCGGAGCAGGTCGGCGCCGATCATCAGCAGCCGCCGGTCGAACCGGTCGGACAGCGCGCCGCCGACGAGCAGCAGTCCGACCATCGGGATCGCCGCGGCTGCGCTCACGATCGACAGCGCCGTCGGGACGTTCGAGATGTCGTAGACCTGCCACGCCAGCGCAACGAAGTAGAACCCGTCGCCGAGCAGCGAGACGAGGGCCCCGAAGACGAGCAGCCGGTAATCGCGCGTCCGCAGCGGTTGCAGCAGCGGCGAGCCGAGGGCGCGATCAACGCGGGACATGAGCCACGCAGGGTGTCACGGATGTGCGGTCGACGGCGGACGCCGCGGTCGAGCGGTCAGGCGGCCGCGCAGGCCACGTCCTCGTCAGGGGCGGCCGGGCTCGATTGGCTCGCGACGCCCCCGGCGCCCGCGGCGGCGTCCGGCGCCTGGTACGGCGGCACGAGCCCGAGGAGCCGGACGGTCGGCACCAGGAGCGCGAGGACCGTCAGCACCGCCATCGAGACGCCAGCGACGAGCAGCAGGCCGTCGAGGCTGACCTGGACCGCGATGCCCGAGAGGAGCATCGAGACCGGGACAAGCCCGAACGAGCCGAGCATCAGCACGCTCATGACGCGGCCCATCAGCCCGGGCGCGACGCGCGACTGGAGCCAGGTGATCCCGAGCAGGTTGCCGTAGCCGAGCAAGATGCCAGAGGTGGCGATGAGCGCCCCGGCCGTGAGCGTCGTCGAGACGAACCGCAGCAGGGCCAGGCCCGCGCCGGCGAGGCCGGTCGTGCCGAGGATGACGACGGCGAAGCGCTTCGGCCGCGGGGCCGGGAGCATCGCGCCCGCCGCGAGCCCGGCGAGCGACCCGCCGCCGAACGCCGACATGAGGACCCCGAACGCGGCGGCGCCCTCCGGGAGCCGCTGGTAGGCGATGACGGGCAGGCCGACCTCGAACGGGCCGACGATGAAGAAGTTCGCGCCGAGGCTCACGAGCACCATCCAGCGGAGCCCCGGCATCGCCCCGATGTACCGGAACGCGGCCTTCAGGTCGTCGAGGATCGAGGCGGACGCCGCCTCGACGAGCGGACGGGCGCGCATCGCGAGCAGGGTCAGGAGCGAGATGCCGAAGGTCGCAGCGTCGACGAGGAGGGCGACGCCGATGCCGGCGAGGGCCGCCGCGGTCGCCCCCTCGCCACCGAGCGCGGCGACGACCAGGCCGGCGACCGCCGGCCCGACGAGGACGCTGGCCTGGGCGGTGCCCTGGACGACGCCGTTGGCGCGGGCCAGCAGGTCCGGCTCGACGAGCTGCGGGACGATCGAGGCCTGGGCCGGGAAGAAGAACGCGTCAGCGACGCCGAACACGAGCGTGAACGCGTAAAGCATCCAGAGCTCCGCCGCGCCGGCGATCACCACGGCGCCGAGGGCCGCCACGGCCACCAGGCGAACCGCGTTGGAGATGAGCATCACGCGCCGCGGCGACAGCCGGTCGACGGTCACGCCGCCGATGAGCATCAGCAGCGCCCGCGGCACGGCCATGAGGGCCAGCACGCTCCCGAGGGCGAGGCTGCTGCCGGTCAGGACGAGGGCAAGCCACGGCAGCGCGATCAGGGCGAACTGGTCGCCGAACGCGGACACGGCCTCGCCGGCCCACAGCAGGCGGAAGTCGCGGACGGCGAACGGGTTGCGCGAGGCGACCGCCGGGGGAACGGCCGCTGGAGCCGCGGCCGCTGGGTGTGCGGCCGGCTGGGCCGGCGAGGTCTGGCTGGTCATCGTGGTCCTCGGGTGCGCGGTGCTCGTGGCCGGCGTCAGCCGACCGCGATGCGGGTCGGACGGGCAGTGGCGCCGGCGGCTCGGCAATCGGGCGTCGCGATCGCGACCGCCAGCCCTCTGCCCGCGGCCTCGACGGCCTCGGCGGCCTCGCGTCGCTCGCGAGCGAGCCGGAGTTCGGCCTCGGTCGGGCGGAGCTCGGCGAGGCGCTGGTCGAGGTTGAACATCGAGGCGATCATCGGGGTGCCTCCTTCGCTTGTCGTCGGATCATTGTGCGAAGTGTGGCATCACACTTTCGAAATGTCAAGAGAGAGTTTCCAAAAACCGAAATCGCGATTACCCACGGTTATCCGGTCGATGCTGAAGGACCAATGGCCGAGCACAGGAGCGATGACGCGCGGCGATCGCCTGTGGCGTCGCAAGGCCGTGCCACGGGTCCGGGTCCTCGCTGCGAGCGAACGATGTTCAAAGGGCGCCGGGCAGATCGCTCGCCGCGAGCGAGCGCGACGACGGAGTCCGGCCACGCCAAGGCCCGCCTTGCCCGAAAACGAGGTCGCCACGCTCGCCACCGGCGAGCGCCCAGGCCGGGAGGGCTCGAAAGTACTCGCCGCGGGCGAATCCGCGGCGGGCTCGGGTTGGGCAAACTTGCCCGCGACCGCGCGACCGTCGAACGGCGCGCGGGGATTCGGCGCACGATTCGGGCGTGCTCATCGAGTCCGTGCCCAACTACTCGGAGGGCCGCCGGCTGGACGTCGTCGACCGCCTCGCCGAGGCCGTCGCCGAGACGCCGGGCGCATACCTCCTCGACCGGACGAGCGACGCGTCGCACAACCGCTCGGTCCTGACGATGGCCGGCGAGGCGCCCTCGGTCGAGGCGGCCCTCGAGGCGACGTTCGAGGTCGCGATCGAGACGATTGACATGGAGCGCCACTCGGGCGAGCACCCCCGCATCGGGGCCGTCGACGTCGTGCCGTTCGTGCCCCTGGGCGACATGACGATGGACGACGCCGTCGCGCTCGCGCGATCCTTCGGGGCGCGCGTGGCCGAGCGGTTCGGGATCCCGGTCTACCTCTACGCCCGTGCCGCGACCCGGCCGGATCGGGTCCGGCTCGCCGACGTCCGGCGCGGCGGCTACGAGGGCGTGCGCGACGACCTCGCCGCGGGCGTGGCGGATCGCGCCCCGGACTTCGGGCCCTCGCGGACGCACCCGCGGGCGGGCGCGGTGGCCGTCGGCGCGCGCCCGTTCCTCATCGCCTGGAACATCAACCTCGACACCAACGACGTCGAGGTCGCGAAGCGGATCGCACGCCGCGTCCGGGAGTCCGGCGGCGGCCTGCCGGCGGTCCAGGGCAACGGTTTCTTCATCGAGGAGCTGGACGCGGCCCAGGTGTCGATGAACCTGCTCGATTTCGCGACCACGCCGCTGTGGCGGGTCTGGGACGAGGTAGCGCGGCTCGCCGCGGAGGAGGGCGTCGCGCTGCGGGAGTCTGAGCTGATCGGGCTCGCGCCGCAGGCCGCCTTCGACGACGTGGCGGACCACGCCGGCGCCCCGCGCGGCGGCGACCCGGGCGCGAGATTCGCCGCGGCCGCCGCTTACCTGCGCCTCCGGGACGCCGATCCCCGCATGGTCCTCGAGCAGCGCCTGGCCGCCGCCCGATCCTCGGACGGCGGTCGGTCGGACGGCTGAGCGAGCCGGCGGGCGTCGGGCGAGCGCGACCGGCGATGGGCTCGAACGGCCTGCGGCTGATCCAGGGCGGTCGCGCCGCCGACGGGCTGCCGGGCCTCCTGATCGAGGGCGCGTCCGAGGTCGCGACGCTCGCCGGCGGGCTCCGGACCGGGGCGCGAATGGACGACGCGGCGGTCCTCGCCGCGCCCGGGGGCGACCACCGCCACGACACCGCGCCCGCCGTCGCCGTCTGGGAGGGCCGGATCCTCGCCGCCGGCCCCCGTCAGGAGCTCCTCGAGGCCCTGGAGGGCAGCGGCTACCCGACCGCCCGCTTCGCCCGCCTCGACGCCGCAGGCGGCACCGTCACGCCGGGGCTCATCGACCCGCACACCCACCTGCTGTTCGGGGGCTCGCGCGAGAACGAGCTGGTGCTGCGCCAGCGTGGCGCGGACTACCTCGAGATCCTCAAGGCCGGCGGCGGGATCCTCGCAACGGTGGCCGCGACACGCGCGGCGTCCGAGGAACAGCTCCTGGAGCACGGCCGGCGCTGGCTCGGCGAGATGCTCGGGCACGGCACGACGACGGTCGAGGCGAAGTCCGGCTACGGCCTCGACCTGCCGACGGAGCTGCGGCTCCTCGAGGTCGCACACCGGCTCGGCAAGGAGGGCCCGGTCGACGTCCTCCCGACCTGGCTCGGGGCCCACGCGGTTGCGCCGGAGTTCCGCTCGCGCCCGGACGGCACCGAGGCGTACGTCCGCCACCTGCTCGACGAGCAGCTGCCGGGCGTCGCGGCACAGGGCCGCGCCCGGTTCGCCGACGTCTTCTGCGAGCAGGGCGTGTTCAGCGCGGACCAGTCGCGGCGGGTTCTCTCCGAGGCGGCCCGGCTCGGGCTGCAGCCGCGCCTCCATGCGGACGAGCTCGCGCCGAGCGGCGGCGCGGAGCTGGCGGCGGAGCTGGGCGCCCTCTCGGCGGACCACCTCGCGGCGGCGTCGCAGGACGGGATCGACGCGCTCGCTGCGGCCGCGTCCGCCGGTCGACCGGTCGTCGCCGTCGTGCTCCCCGCCACGACGTTCTTCCTGCTGCACGCGCAGGGGGCGCCGGCCCGGACGTTCATCGAGCGCGGCATCCCCGTCGCCCTCGCGACCGACTTCAACCCCGGCACGTCCCCGACGCCAAGCCTGCCCTACGTCATGACCGTCGCCTGCCTGACGCTCCGCCTCACCCCGACCGAGGCGCTCGCCGCGGTGACGATCAACGCGGCAGCGGCGCTGGGGATCGCGGACGAGGTGGGGTCGATCGAGCGCGGGCGCCAGGCCGACCTCGCGATCTGGAGCGTCCCGACGCACCGCCAGATCCCGTACTGGCCGGCGGCCGACCTTGTGCGGGCGGTCGTGAAGCGCGGGCGCGTCGTCCTGGAGCGCGTCGGGGCCTGAGCCGGGCGAGCTCCGTGGTCCCCGCCGCGAGGCTATGTCTTGCCGCGCGACTCCAGCAGGACCGCGGTCGTCTCCTCCGGCAGTGTCGAGATCGTCACCGAGAGCTTGGCCTGGGGCGTCGGCTCGCCGCCCATCTCGTGGAAGAACTTCGCGAGGGCCTCGGCGCAGTCGGCCTCGTCGGGGCAGACGGGCATCGCGACGACGAGCTTTGGATCGAGCTGGGCGATCAGCTCGGCGGTCTTCGTCGCGTTCAGCGCCCCCCCGACCGGCACGCAGGCGATATCGACCGAGCCGATGTCGCCGAGCTCCTGCTCCGACAGCAGGGCCCCGACGTCGCCGAGGTGGATCGTGTGGAGGCCGTCGAGCTCCACGACGAACGCGGTTCCGATCCCGCGGACCGCCCCCTTCTCGCCGTCGCGGTACACCCGGAGGCCGGTGATCAGGACGTCCCTGACCTCGTACTCGCCGGGGCCGTCGAGCGCGAATGCGTCCTCGAGGCTGGTCGGGATGACGGTCCCGCCACGCGTCCGCTTCCCGCCCTTGGCCTTGCCGAGCGGCGCCTCGTCGGGGTGGCTGTACGTGACGATGTCGCCGGTGATCCCGCGCCCGGTCGGCCCGACGACCGACTGGTACGCGTCCGTGACGACGACGGCATCCCGCCCGCGCAGCCGCACGCACGTCTGCCCATACCAGGTGATCTCCATCGCTCCCATTCTGTCAGGTACGCCTCATCTCCCGATTGCCCGCCCCGCCGCCGACGCCCGCGCAGGAAGCAGGGTCCGCGGGATCCGTCACTGCGGCGGCTGGCGGCACAGAGCGGCGGGCAAAGAGAAGACCGGGAGCACCTGCCCAATCGGTGCTCCCGGTCGGAGGGAGGGAGGATGGAACCTCGAAGGGTTCGGTCCGGAAACGAGACTATGCCCCGGGTGTTCAGAGGCAACGCCCGAACCGATTAAGAAACGCCAACGAGCGGATCCTTCGGGAGACGCGCGCCCCCGGGGCGGCTAGGATCGCGGCCCGATGTCGATCGCCGCGCGCCGCCTCGTCGTCATCGCCCTCGCCGCCGCGTTCCTCCTCGGCGCGTGCGAATCGACCGGCCCGACGGCCTCGCCGGCGGGCCCCGCGTCGGCCCCGGCATCGGGCCCGGCGACGGACGCGCCGCCCACGCCGACCCCGCGCCCGGCCGCCGAGGTCTACGCCGAGATCCGGGCCGCGGTCGAGGAGATCCGCGGGTTGCGGCCGACGGAGGAGGTCGAGCCGGTCACGCTCGACGAGGCCCAGCTCATCGAGAACCTCCAGGCCGAGTTCGACAAGGAGAACACGCCCGAGGAGATCCGCCTGTCGGAGGACTCCCTGATCACGTTCGGGCTGCTGCCGGAGGGCTCGGACCTGCGCCAGATCATGCTCGACTTCCAGTCGGGCCAGGTCGCCGGCTACTACTCGCCCGACCAGGACAGGCTCTTCGTCGTCAGTCGATCGGGGGCCATCGGCTCGATCGAGCGGGTGACGTACGCCCACGAGTTCACCCACCAGCTCCAGGACCAGAACATGGACCTGGGCTCGCTCGGGCTCGACGCGGACGACAACAGCGACGGGGTCCTTGCGGCGCTAGCGCTCGTGGAGGGCGACGCGGTGTCCGTCCAGGTCTCGTGGATGCTGGCGAACCTCGGCCCGGCCGAGCTCGGGGAGCTCCTCGAGTCGGCGCTCGACCCGAAGGCGATGGAGGCGCTGGAGCGCGCGCCGGTCTACGTCCGTGAGACCACGATCTTCCAGTACCAGCAGGGCCCGGCGTTCGTCTCGTCACTCATGACGGGCGGCGGGTACGACCCGGTCAACGAGGCCTATCTCGACCCGCCGAAGTCGACCGAGCAGGTCCTCCACCCTGAGAAGTACGCCGAGCGCGAGGCGCCGAGCATCCCGTCGCTGCCGGACGGCGTCGCGGCGTCGCTCGGCGAGGGCTGGTCCGAGGCGACACGGGACACGCTCGGCGAGCTGGTCCTCGGGCTGTGGCTGCGGATCAACGGCGTGCCCCGCGCCGAGGCCGACGCGGCCGCCGCGGGCTGGGGCGGCGATCGCATGCTCATGGTCCGCGGTCCGGACGGCGCGATCGGCATCGGGCTGGTCACGACCTGGGATTCGACGACCGACGCCCAGGAGTTCCTGCAGGCCGCGGGGACCGCGGCGAAGGCGGTCGACCCGAACGCGATCGTCGCCTCCGACGGTCTCCTCCGGGTGATCGTCGCGCTCGGCGACGGCGCGCCGGACATCTTCGCCGCGCTCGCGGGCTGACGCGCACCTCGGCTTCGGGCCGACCGGCCGCCCGCCCTACATCGACTCGGGCGCGGAGATCCCCAGCAGGCCGAGGGCGTTCGCGAGCGAGATCCGCGTCGCGTCGACGAGCGCGAGCCGCTGCGCGGAGCGGTCCGGGGCGTCCGGATCGACGACCCGGGCGTCCCGGTAGAACGCGTGGAACGCGGTGGCGAGCTCGGTGGCGTAGGTCGTAACACCCTGCGTCTCCTGGGCCGTGGCCGCGTCCTCGACGACCTCCGGCAGGCGGGCGACGAACCTCGCCAGCGTGCCCTCCGGCCCGCCCGCGAGCAGGCCCGTGCCGCGCAGCTCGGCGGCCGGGGCCAGCCCGGCCTCCGCGGCCTTCCGCAGGATCGAGGCGATCCGGGCGTGGGCGTACTGCACGTAGTAGACCGGGTTCTCGCTCGACTGCTTCTTCGCCACCTCGAGGTCGACGTCCATGTTGACGTTCGCGCCGCGGCTCGCGAAGTACCACCGTGCCGCGTCGACGCCGAGCTCTGCGAGCAGCTCGTCGAGGGTGATGAACGTGCCGGCGCGCTTCGACATCGAGAGCTCCCTGCCGCCCTCGAGGAAGTGGACCCAGCCGGTCAGGATCATCTCGACGGCGTTCCTGTCGTAGCCCATCGCCTCCGCGGCGTTGCGGACCCGGGCGACCGTCCCGTGGTGGTCCGCGCCCCAGATGTAGATCAGGTGGTCGAAGCCGCGGCTGAACTTCTCGACGAGGTAGCCGATGTCGGACGCGAAGTACGTCATCGACCCGTCCGACTTGATCAGGACGCGGTCCTTGTCGTCCCCGAAGGCGGTCGACCGGAACCAGGTCGCGCCGTCCTGCTCGTAGATGTGCCCGCCCTCGCGGAGCCGCCGCATCGCCTCCGCGACGAAGCCGCGATCGTGCAGGCTTGCCTCGGTCGTCCAGACGTCGAAGCGGACGCCGAGCCGGGCGAGCGAGGCCGCGATGCCCTCGCGGATCCGCTCCGACGCCCAGCGCCCGACGGCCCAGGCCTCGGCCTCGTCGTCGGCGTCCACGCCGGCCGCCTCGACCACCTCGTCCGGGAGCTCGCGCGCGAGATCGGCCACGTAGTCGCCGCGGTAGCCGTCCTCGGGGACGTCGCGACCCTCCCGCAGCGCGACCACGGACGCGCCGAGGTTGCGGACCTGCGCGCCCGAGTCGTTGAAGTAGTACTCGCGCGTCACCTGCTGCCCGCCGGCCTCGAGGACCCGGGCCAGCAGGTCGCCGACGAACGCGCCGCGGGCGTTGCCGACCGTCAGCGGGCCGGTCGGGTTCGCGGACACGAACTCGACGTTGACCTTCCGACCGGAGCGCTCGGTCGAGCCGGGGTCGAGCCGGCCCCATTCCTCGGGGTCGCGCCGGGCGCGGTCGATCATGGACTCGAGCGCGGCGTCGCTGAGTCGGAGGTTGACGAAGCCGGGGCCCGCCGCCTCGGCGCTCGCGATGACGCGATCCGGTCCGGCGGCGTCCGCGGCGCGGGCCAGCTCCTCGGTGAGGACGGCGGCGATCGCGGGCGGGGCCATGCGCAATGGCCTGGCGAGCCGCAGCGCGACGTTCGAGGCAAAGTCGCCGTGCTCCTGGTTGGCCGGGCGGCCGACCTCGACCGTCACGCCGGCCGCCTCGGGGGCGCTCGGCAGGCGGCCGGCGGCCGTGGCGGACGCCAGCGCGTCCTCGACGGCGCGCCGCACGGCTTCGCGCAGGGTCATGGACCGGCAGGCCTCATCGATCAACGTCACCAGGGCATGGTACTGATGGAGGCCCGTGACCAAAGATGGACGTCGGTGTTGTCACGCACCGGACTGCCGGCGCCCACGAAACGCGGTGCGATGTCGAAACAATCGACAGGAAGCAACGAAATCGTGGTCAGTTCACAACGGTTTGAATCGAAATCGTGCGGATAGGGTGTCTGCGGAAGTACTAGACGAGTACTGGGCCGTCCTGCACACTACGGGACCCATCGATCCGGGAAACGGGTCAACGGGAACTTCGGCAGGGGTACCTGGTACGACCGGCCGAAGCCGGGGGAAAAGATCCAGGGTCCGGTCCATGTCAGGGATAGCGGAGGGACATCGAACGAGATGAAGCGCAACAAGCTGTGGCTGCTGCTCACGGCCTTCGCGATGGCGTTCCTCGTCGTGGGGACGGTGCTCGCGGCGACGCCGGCCAGCGACCAGGGCGTCGTGCCGACCACCCACGACGGGAACATCACCCTCGAGGGCGGCGGGAACAGCGACGCGGCCGACTGTGATGCCGCGGACGGCATCGAGACCGGCGACACGGGTGGCAGCGAGACGACCGACAACGGCGTGACGGTCGAGTGGACGTACGACGACACGACCAAGGAGTTCGGCTTCACCGCCACCGGCGGCGTCGTGCTGAAGGCCTACATCAAGGGCGGCAACGGCTACAACGAGTACGACTACACCGGCATGGGCGGCGTCACGTCGGACGGCGGCATGTTCGCTCCCGACACGAACAACGACGGCGTCCCGCAGGGCCTCAGCCACGCCGTGTTCTGCACGGGCGAGGGCGAAGAGGAGACCAGCGAGCCGTCCTTCGAGGCGTCCGAGGAGGCCGAGACCGACGAGCCGTCCTTCGAGGGCAGCGTCGAGGAGCTCACCGAGCCCCCGACGGACACCCTGCCCGGCAACGCCACGGCCACCCCGGCCGACAGCGCGTGGCTGCTCGTGGTTGCGCTCGGCGTGCTCCTTGCGAGCATCGTCGTGCTGACCCCGGCGCGGGCCAAGAGCCGGCGCTAGGCGCGGCAGTCCCGACAGGGACCTGACCTAGAGGACGACCGAGGGCCCCGGGTGACCGGGGCCCTCGGTCACTTCATGCGCGTCGAGGGGCCCCGGGTGACCGGGGCCCTTCGATCGTTCCATGTGCGGCGCAGGCCCGACGACCGGAGGCGCCAAACCTTGTTCCCCGGCATCCCGAGCCCCGGAGCGCCCATGGCTCGCCCACCGAGCCAGTCGACGAAGCCGGCGCCCGCTCCCGGGCTCCGGCGCGCCCATGGCTCGCCCATCGAGCCAGTCGACGAAGATCGGGACCTTCGCGCGCGGGTGGGCCGCGTCCGTTCGTGGTTTCGCTCGCCCGCCGTGTCAGTCGTCGAGGAACGCCGAGCTGGTCCCGTCCTCGTTCGCCGATTCGATCGATGCACGTTCCACGGCGAGCTCGGACCAGGGGAGCGCCACGTGCGGCACCGGTGCACGCTTCGGGTCGGCACGCCGTGGGCGCGACGCCTGGACATCGCAGATCGGCATGAACAGTCACCGATCGCAGCGGGCCGCCCGGCTGGGCGGCTAAACGGAGCGAGTGGGATGCGAGCCGCCAAGGACTGACGACGGACGAGGCAGCAGTCTCGGTGTCTGTTCGATGCCCGGCCAGGCCGCAAGGCGGCGAACGCCAGCCGGGGAGCCGGGCCCTGGCCGAGCCCGGATGAGCGGCTAGGGCCGGCCGCCGGGACCAGTCGGAACGCCGGAGGGCGCGCCCGCCGGCGGCGATGGGCGATTGCCCGGATCCGCGGGCTTGCCGCCGCCCTTCTTCTCCTTGATCTTCTCGATCGCCTTCTGGCTGTTCTCGAGCGCGCGCTCGACCGAGGCCTGGCTCGGCACCTTGGCCTCCAGGTCGGTCAGGACGACGACGTGCTTCGCGAGCATGGCCTCGAGGTGCGCGAGCCCGTCGGCGTCCGTCCCGAGCTCGTTCACCGCCTGAGCGACCTCGGCGTCGTAGGCGGCCAGCGCGGCGGTGAGGCCGGCGGTGTCGCCGCGGGCCGCGGCGGCCTGGGCCTCGGCGAGGCGATCCTCCAGGAGCTCCTGGTGGGCCGCGAGGCGGGCGTCGAGGTCGCCGACCGGCGGCAGGAGGGCCTGCTCGATCGCGAGCCGGGCGTTGAAGAACGGGCTGCCCGGCGGGGCCGCCAGCACCGCGGCGCCGGTCGCCACGGTCAGGACGGCCGCGAAGCCGGCGGCGAAGACCGCGCGCGGCAGGCGGAGGCGCGGGAGCCACGAGAGCGGCTCGCGCGGCGCGGCAGCCGCCTCGGCCC
>DATLYV010000062.1:0-19437 GCA_035574535.1 Binatia bacterium | reverse complement strand
CTGCGCCCGCCGCTCACCTGCGCCCGCCGGGGACCTGCGCCCGCCGCTGACCGCGCCAAGCGCCCGCACCGCCGTCGCGGGCCCCTGGCGCCGCGCCGCTGCCTCAGTCGAGGTTGCGCGAGAGTCCCAGGATCGGTCGCCCGCGGGCGAGCGCGCGCCGCGGGGCGGCCCACAGCCGCAGGCGCAGCATCCAGAAGTCCTTGACCGCCCGGAGGACCACGGACGGCTTGGCGCCGGTCGGGCTGCCGGCGGTCCGCGGGTAGTGCGGCACCCCGACATCCTCGATCCGCCGGCCGCGGGCCTTCAGCTTGATCAGCAGCTCGGCCGAGAAGAACGCCCCGCCCGACTCGACGTTGACGCCCTCGAGCGAGGCCCGCGTGAACAGCTTCATCGCGCAGTCGACGTCGCGGACCTTGAGGCCGAACCAGACCCGGTTGGCGAGCCGGTAGATCCGCGCGTAGAGCGTCCGGACGAATGGGTCGGCGCGCTTGATCCGGAAGCCGACCACGACGTCCGGCTTCCGCTCGGCCAGCCGGTCGATCAGCCGGCCGAGGTCCGCGACCTTGAACTGGCGGTCGCCGTCGGTGAAGGCGAGGTAATCGAAGCGCGCGGCCGCGAAGCCCGAGCGCAGCGCAGCGCCGTAGCCGTAGTTCGTCGGGTGGTGGACGGCGTGGACCTCCGGGTGGGCGGCCTCGAGCTCGTCGGCGATCCTCGGCGTGTCGTCCTTCGAGCCGTCGTCGACGATAATGACCTCGAAGCGGTCGGCGAGGCTCGGCAGCGTCGCGAGGGCCTCCTCGACGAGGCCGCGGACGTTGGCCGCCTCGTTGTGGGCCGGGAAGAAGTACGACAGCTCGGGCAGGCGGCTCACTCGGGCGTCACTCCCTCGCCCAGGACCTTCCAGACGCCGAAGCTGCCGCCGCTCGCCACGAGGGTCATCGCGAACTGGCCCTTGAGTTCGCCGAGGTCCCGGCCGTCGATCCGGATCGCGTACGTCGGGCGGCCCTCGGCGAGGAAGAGGCGGATCGCGTCGGGCGCGCGGCCGAGGCCGAGGTCGAGCATCGTCCGGTCGTCGGCGATGAAGATGTCGGGTCGGCGGCCCTCGACCTTCTGCGCGTACCACAGCGGGGTCGAGGTCGACCACCACGAGATGACGGCGGCGTTCGGCTCAAGGACGGGCAGCACCTCGTCGAGCCAGGTCGCGGCGCCGCGGTCGTTCGACCGGTCGGCGTGGTCCCGGCGCGCGTCGTACTCGGTGATCGAAGGGGCGAGGAGCACGATCGCGACGATAGCCGCTGCCGCGACCTCGGTGCGCCGCGCCAAGGTCGAGGTTGAAGGCGAGGACGGCTCGGGGGTAGCGGGAGCGCGGCCCAGCCCGCCGACGAGGGTGCCGAGGAGGATCGCCACCTCGGCCCCGAAGATCGCGAGCCACGTCCAGACCCACAGCACGGGCCCGAGGTAGTAGCGGTCGATGTCGGCGTTCGCGTAGGCCAGGTTGAACAGGACCGTGATCACGAGCGCGCTGGCGGTCAGCAGCGCGTAGCGCGGCGCGCGCCGGACCGTGACGATGAACGCCGGGATGATCGCCAGCGTCAGGAGGCCGAACTGGGCGGTCGCCTTGTCGAGCAGGCCGCCGCTGCCGAGGAGCCGGTCCGGCAGGTCCCGGAACACGTCGCCGAGCGCGCCGCGAAACTGCTCTGCGAGCGCCACGTACCAGAAGCCGTCCCAGGTCGCGGGCTCGCCGTAGACGAGCGGCGCCCGTAAGGCCGGGATGAGCCCGCCGCGCAGCGGCAGCTCCAGGAAGACGAGGACCATCGTGCCCGCCGCGATCGCCAGGCAGGCGGCGATGAACAGCGGGCGCCGCAGGATCGAGGGCTCGACCGCCAGCACGTACAGCGCGATCGGCGGGGCGAGCAGCAGCGTGAGCGAGTGGTTGCCCGCCGCGAGCCCGAACACCACCGCGGCGAGGATGAGCCGGCGATCCCTCGCGCGCCCGTCCAGGCCGTCGCGGCCAGCGTCGGCCCAGCGGACGAGCGCGAGCAGCAGCAGCGCCACGAACGCCAGGTGGATCGCGTGGGGATCGGCCCGGGTGGCGTTGTCCCAGACGACCTGGGTCGTGGCGAGCCCCAGGCCCGCGGCGACGCCCACGATGAGCGACTCCGTCAGGCGCCGGACCAGCGCGACCGTGGCGGCCGCGGCGACGCCCACCGCGATGAGCGACAGCGCGGTGACGCGGAAGGCCGGCTCGCCGATCGGCATCAGCAGGAGGTTGCCGAGCCAGCCGAGGAGGACGTACGTCGGATAGCCCGTGGGGTGGGCCGTGCCCATGATCGGCAGGACGGTCTGGAACTCGCCGGTGTCCCAGAACCCGACGCCCGGCATCAGGCCGCCCCAGCCGTTGGCGATGACGACGATGGCCACCGCGACGGGGGCGCCGAGCCGGGCGAGGTCCGTGCCCGCGCGGGATCCCGTGCCCGAGCGGGCGTCCGCGCCCGCATCCGGGTGCGAGCCCGCGCGGGCATCCGGGCGCGTCCCTTCGATCGGCGGTGCGTCCGCGGCGCTCACCATCCGAGGATGTTGCCCCAGATGACGCCCCACAGGTTGATCGCCACGGACAGGGCGATGAGCCCGGCGCCCGTCCAGCCCACGCCCCCGCGCCGGGCCATCCCGAGCGCGATCAGCGGCAGCGCGAAGACCACGAAGTCGTTGCTGAAGCGGTAGCCGAAGTTGACCCAGCCCTGGCTGAAGTGCAGGAGGTTCACGAACGCGATCGCGAGCACGGCGAGGTATCCGCCCGCCACGAGGCGGGAGCGGCGCCGCAACAGGGCCGGCAGGAGCAGCAGGTAGGCCGGGCTGGTCAGGAGGATGCTCATGCCGATCGTCCTGGGGATCGCGATCGGGCAGTCCTCGTCGAAGAGGCCACGCTCGGCGCCTGGCTCCGTGCAGGCGGGCTCGCCGGGCTGCGCGTAGGCGTCAGGGAGGCGATCCGGCAGGACCGCCGGCGTGGCGAGCAGGAAGATCTCGAGGTTCTGGGGCAGGTAGCGGATGTCCTCGATCGCCCAGTCGGGGTTGTAGCCCAGAACCTGGTAGCCGCGGGCCTCGCGCTGGTACTGGTACTCGTAGCCGGGATGCAGGACGTGCCCGGTGGTCGCGAGGTTGTAGGCCAGCAGGGCCCCGACCGGGATGATCGCCCCCAGCCCGGCCGAGAACGAGCGCCTGGCCCACGAGCCGCCGCCGCCCACGAGCATGAAGAACGGCGCCCCGAAGACGACGGTCAGGCGGGCCGTCGCGGCGAGCCCGAACAGCAGCCCGGCGAGGAACTGCCGCCGATCAAGGAGCTCGAGCGGACGGGCGAGCTGCGCCAGGCCGGACCGGAGCGCGATCGCGGGGTGGTCGTCCTCGGTGGGCTCCGCGTCGGCGTCCGGATCGCCGCGGAGCGCGACGCCAAGCGCGAGCAGCAGCAGCGTCACCGCGACGACGTGCGCGAAGAACCACGTCGTTCCGAGCTGGGCCGCGTACCAGAACACGGTCCCGAAGCCGAGGAAGACAACGGTCGCGAGGCGGATCCGGCGCGAGACCGGCAGGGCGGCCAAGGCCCACCAGGCGAGGCCCACGGCGATCGCGCCGAGCCCGACCGAAACGGCCCGGATGTCCGTCGCGAGGCCCCAGATCGCGGCGAACGGCAGGAGCACGATCGCGGGCAGCGGCGGGAACGGCAGGAGCGCGCCGAACGTCGAGCCGTCGAGCTCGCTCAGGGGGTAGACGTCCTGCATCCACTCGTTGCCGTCCGGGAAGCCCGGGACGGGCCAGTCGATCCAGACCCGGCCGTCGAGGAATGCCAACGCCTGCCAGACGAAGTGGTTGTAGATGCGGTCGTTGCCGGGCAGCCAGTAGGCGGCGAGCGCGGCCGCGACCAAGCCAGCAGCGATCAGAATCGAAGGCAGCCGATCGACCCATGCAAACAGGACGTCAAGGGGACGGGAGCCCGCCTCACCCTCTGCTACGCTCCCAGACACCTCATCGCTCGCTGGAGACCGACCACGACTTGATTGGCCCCGCAGCCGGTGAGCCCGACACGGGCCGGGCAGCGCCGTCGCGGACCGGGTTCGTGGAGACCGCGGGCGGCATCCTCGTCCTGCTGGCCCTGGGGCTCGCGCTCCGGCTCATCATCGCATACCTCCTGCCGGGCTCCGGCTTCGCCGTGGACCTGGGCTCGTTCCGGTTCTGGGCAAACAACCTCGCCGACGAGGGCCTCTACGGCTTCTACGACCGCCCGTTCTTCCACGACTACACCCCCGGCTACCTGTACGTCCTGTGGCTCGTCGGGGGCGTGGCCAACCTCTTCCCCGGGGGTGGCGTCGGCGACCTGATCAAGGTCCCGCCGATCGTGGCGGACCTGGCGCTCGGCTACCTGGTCTGGTCGATGGTCCGCGAGCTCGGCGGCAGCGGGCGGGCGGCGCTCGTCGGCGCGGCGTTGGTGCTGTTCAACCCGGTCATGTGGTTCGACAGCGTCGTCTGGGGCCAGGTCGACTCGTTCGGCGTCGTGTTCCTGCTCCTGTCTCTGCGGGAGCTCTGGCGCGACCGGCCGGAGCGCGCGGCGATCCTCGCCACCGTGGCCGCCCTCATCAAGCCGCAGCTCGGAATCCTGATCCCGCTGGTGGCGATCGTGGTCATCCGACGGGCCCTGTGGCCGCAGGGCGGCCACGGCGCAGAGGACGGCCCGGAGCCCGGCCGGACGACGCTCGGGATCGAGCGGCGCTTCCGCGGCCCGATCCGCATCCTCACGACCGGCGCGGCCGGCTTCCTGACCGCGCTCGTGGCCTGCATCCCGTTCGGGTTGCAGTTCCCGTTCGGCCTCATCGCCCAGATCTTCAAGACGGCCGGCGGCTACCCGTACCTGACCGTCAACGCGTTCAACCCGTGGGCACTGTACGTCCACACCACCGTCGACGGGCGCGAGGAGTCGCTCGCCCTCAACCGCTCCTGGATCTGCGACGCGACGATCACACCGTCGGGGCCCTCGGAGTTCCGGATCGGGCCGTTTGTGATCCCGGAGCTGAGCTCCCCGGGGAGCGACCTGTCGTGCCCGGACGGCGTGATGATCGGGGCCTTCCCGGCGGTCCTCGTCGGCGCGGTGCTGTTCCTGATCGCCGCGGTGCTGGTCTGCTGGTTCGTGGCGCGGCGACCCGACCGGCTCACGATGACCGTCGGCCTCGCGATCCTGGCGCTCGCGTTCTTCATGCTCCCGACCCGCGTCCACGAGCGCTACCTCTTCCCGCTCATGGCGATCGCCGCGATCCCGGCCGCGGTCTCGCTCCGGTGGCGCGTTGCGTACCTGCTGTCCGCGGGATCGATGTTCGCGAACATGTACGTGATCCTCGTCCACTTCTATCCGGACAACCCCCAGATCCGGGACTGGCTGGGGATCGGGCCGATGCTCGCGGAGCCGTGGTGGATCGCGATCGCGGTGGCGCTCCAGACGGCGGTGTTCTTCTGGGTGTTCCTGCAGCTGCGCGAGGAGGCGGTCGAGGGCCTCGCGGAGTCGGTGGCGACCAACGGCCGGTCGACGGAGCCACGGAGCGGCGACGACCGCGACCTCGGCTTCGACCTCGATCTCGACCTGCCGCCCCCGGCGGTCGAGGGCGTGCCCGGCGAGGCAGACGGCGCCCCCGCCGCCTGGCTGCCGGACGCGACGGCCTCGCGCCGGCTCCCGCGCTGGGCCGAGGCCATCGCGACGTCATCGATCGCGGGCGCGGTGCGTGGCCGCGCGGTCGGGACCGTGACGCCCGTGTGGAACGCCGAGCGCGACACCGACGCTTTCGGGCCGATCGCCTGGCTCAGGGCCCGCCTCGCCGACACGCCCGTCCGCGCCGATCGCAGCCGCGAGCTCGACCGGGAGGCCGGGGGCCGGCTCGACCGCCTCGACGTCTGGATCCTCGCGGTCCTGGCGATCAGCCTCCTGACCGTGCGGATGTGGCGGCTCGACGAGCCGTACGAGATGCACTTCGACGAGGTCTACCACCCACGGACGGCCGTCGAGTTCCTCCAGGACTGGCGCTACGGCCTGCCGCACAGCATCTACGAGTGGACCCACCCCCACATGGCCAAGTACGCGATGGCGCTCGGGCTCGTGGCCTTCGGGGAGGACCGCGTCAGCGGGACGAGCGACCTTGGCGTCGCGGTGGTCGACGCAGCGCTCGAAGGCCGGCGCGACAGCGGCCTCGACCAGACGCGCGTCGAGGGCGACCGCCTGTGGGTGGCCACGGGCGACGAGGTCCGGGCGTGGGACCTGCGCACGCGCGAGCCGGCCGCCGCGATCCCCCTGCCGGGCGCCGTGGCCCTGGCCTACGACGACCGCGAGCACCTGCTCTACGTCGGGACCCGCTCCGGCGAGATCCGGGTGATCGACACCGAGGAGCTCGACCCGCTCCGCGGCCGGGGCCTGGCCATGCCGGAGACGCGCGCCTTCATGTCGATCGACGGCGAGCTCGACCGGCTCTTCATCTCGCGCGACGGCGACCGGCTCCTCGCGACCCTCCTGCCGGACGGCAGCGCCGCCGACCCGCTGGCCACGCGGGTCGTGGTCATCGACGCCGGTGCGGCGCTGGAGTTGGCGCGGCCGGCCCTGCAGGGCGTCCACCAGGTCGCGGCCGGGAACGACGGCCGGCTCTTCGTCGCCACCCGGGACGGCGTCGCCGTCATCGACCCGGAGACCGGCGAGGTCACCGACACGCTCGACGTCGGCGGCCCGGCCATGGGGGTCGTCGCCACCGCGGACCTGAACGACGACCCGATCTACGCCACGGTCGCGAGCCCCGGCGGCCCGGTGCTCGTCCCGATCATCGCCAAGGCGGACACCGCGCCGGAGGTGCGCCAGCCCTTCCCGCTCCCCGGGGACACCGCCGGCCGCGCCTACTACGACCTGGCGAGCCGGATGGTCCACGTCGAGGGCACGGCGCCCGAGGGCCGACCCGACGCCGGCGCCCCCGTGATCTACGTCATCGAGCCGCACGCGAACGCCGTCTACGCGGACGCGCCACTGCCCTGGGCGGCGTCCGTGATCGTCCTCGACGACCAGCAGCGCTACATGTCGTCGGATCGCCAGCAGCTCCTGGCGTTCGACCAGGGAGGGCGGATCGCGACGGTCGAGATCGGCCGGCACGCCTACGCGTGGCGCGTGCCCGGGGTCATCGCCGGCGTGCTCATGGCGCTGCTCCTGTACGTCCTTGCGCGCATGCTGTTCCGCCGCCGCGCCGTGGCCGTCCTCGCCGGCCTGATCGCTCTCGTGGACGGGATGCTGTTCGTCCAGAGCCGCATCGGCATGAACGACGCGTACGTCGGCCTCGGGATCGTCGGCGCGTACACGATCTTCGCGGCCCTGTGGCTGCACCCCGGCACGAGCCGGCGGCACTGGCTGGCGTTCGCGCTCGGGGTCCCGATCGTCGGGCTGTTCCTGGGCTTCGCGCTCGCTTCGAAGTGGGTCGCGGCCTTCGCGATCGGCGGGCTTGGGTTGCTGGTCCTGTCGCGGAGCGCGCTCGGGCGGGTGCTGCTGATCGCGGGGCTCGTCGTGCTCACGACGGCGCTGGGCTACATCGCGATCTCGGTCCCGGAGGGCGAGACGGGCGGCAACTACCTGTTCCTGGGGATCATGGTCGCGCTCGTGATCGCGGCGGTGATCATCAACGTCGTCCACCCGGTTGCCTGGACGTGGGAAGAGACGCGGGCCGCGGTCGGGGCACCGGCGGCCGCCGGCAGCGCGGTTCTGCTCTACGGGCTCGCGCGCGGCGACGCCGCAGGCACGATCAAGCTCGGGGGGCTGGCGTTCACCCCGATCGAGATCGGGCTGCTGGGGCTGGTGGCCGCTGCCGGCGTGTGGGTGGCGTTCCTCGTGATCGGCCGGTTCGGGTTCGGGCCGCTGGCGCCGTTGCCGGCCCCGGACGACCCGGCCGCGATCGTCGACCCGCCCGCCGACCCGCCGCCCGGCTGGCTCAACCTCGGCTCAGGCTTCGGCCTGCCGGCGATCTGGCTGGGGGTCGGGCTGCTGGCGATCCCGCTCGGGATCTACGTCCTGTCGTACGTGCCGTGGGCGTTCGTCGACAACTACCAGCTGTGGGAGGGCTTCCCGGCGGGCCACGAGAACGGCCAGACCCTGCTCGAGCTCACCGGCGCCATGTACAACTACCACAACAACCTGACGAGCCCGCACGCGGCCTCGTCGCCGTGGTGGGCCTGGACGCTCGACCTCAAGCCCGTCTGGTTCTACGCCGAGAGCTTCGCCGGCGGCACGACCGCCGCGATCTACGACGCGGGCAACCTCGTGGCCTGGTGGCTCGGGGTCCCGGCGATGATCTTCGTCGCGTGGCAGGCCTTCCGGCGCCGCAGCCTGGCGCTGGCGCTGATCGTGATCGGGTTCGCGGCCCAGTGGCTCCAGTGGGCCCGCATCGATCGAGCGGCCTTCCAGTACCACTACTACACGGCGCTGCCGTTCCTGGTCCTGGCGCTCGCCTACTTCCTCGCCGAGCTGTGGCACGGCGCGTCGCGCCGCACCTGGCTGTTCGCGCGCCTCGCAGCCGCCGGCGCCGTGCTGCTGCCGTTCGCGATGTGGCTGCTCCATCGACCGCTCTGCGCGATCGCGGGCGTCGAGTCGGTCCGGCCCGGGTCGCGCGCCTGCCCGACGCTCATCCCGGAGGTCGAGGTCTCACCGCGGGCCGTGGCCCTCGCGATCATCATGGGCGTCGGTGTGCTCCTGCTGCTCCGCGAGCTCCTCGCGGTGACCGAGGAAGACGAGCCGGCCGAACTCCGCGACGAGCTCGAAGCGCGGGGCTGGCGCGGGGCGCTGGCGCGCATCGGCCTGGGCGGCCGCTGGGCGACGGCCGCCGTGATCGCCGTCGGCACCATCGGCGCGTCGCTGCTGACGAACCTGCTGCTCGTCGACGTCGAGGGCTTCCCGATCGAGGGCATCCCGGTCGAGCCGATCGCGCTGGTCGGGCTCCTGGCGCTGTCCCCGGTCGCGGCCTACGTCGCCACGGCCCGGGACGCCCGACGGTTCGTCGGCGGGGCGATCGCGGCGATGGTCTTCTGGTTCGTCCTCTGGTACCCGAACATCTCGGGCCTGCCGCTGCCCGCCGACCAGCACAACGCCTACCAGGGCTTCCTGCCGACCTACATCTACGACTTCCAGTTCGCGGTGAACAACAAGGCCGCGGCGGCGCCCGCGCTGCTGGCCCCGGGGCCGGCGATCATGCTGGTCTCGCTGGCGTTCATGGCGATCGTCGTCGGGTACAGCGCCTGGTCGTGGCGTGTCGCGCTGGCCGAGCGGCGACGTGACCTCCTGGCCGCCCAGGCGGCCGCGCGGCGCGAGCCGCCCACCTACGCGATGGGGGCGGACTAGGCAGGTTTCTCGGCCGCGTGTTCCACCCGCGGGCTCCGTTCGGGGCCCGTTCGCCGCGGGGTCAGCCGACGGGCTCGAGCTCCTGCGCGGCGGTCGCGGCCGCCGGGCGCGGGGACGGTGGGATCTCGGCGTGGAAGCCCGACGGCAGCCGGCCCTGTGCCGCGAGGCGGCGGATCACGAAGCCGTAGTAGTCCTCGACCTTCGCGGTCACGCGCTCCCAGCTGTACTCCTGGGCCCGCTCGCGGCCGGCGCGGCCCATGGCCTCGCGCAACGCGTCGTCGGACAGGAGCCTGGCGAGCGCCGCGGCGATCTCCTTGGGCTTGCCGGGCGGCACGAGGAGGCCCTGGCGGCCGCGCTGGAGGACGCCCTTGTAGCCGTGGATGTCGCTGGCGACGATCGCCGTGCCGGCGGCCATCGCCTCGAGCAGCACGATCCCGAACGACTCGCGGCCCGTGGCGGGCGACACGTAAACGTCGGCGGTCTTGAACAGCGCGTCGCGCTCGTCGTCGCTGACCCGCCCCAGGAACTCGACCCCGCCGAGCTTCCGCGTCGCGAGGTAGCGGCGGGCCTCCTTGGCCTGCGGGCCGCCGCCGACCACGAGGAGCCGGCAGTTGCAGCCCGTCTTGCGCAGGATCCGGTAGGCCTTCAGGAGGTCGAGCAGGCCCTTGCGGGGCTCGAACCGCCCGACGTACAGGATGTTCTTCGTCCCGTCCTGCCACTTCGCGATCGGGACGGCCCGCTCGAACCGCCCGACGTCGACGCCGTTCGGGATGACCTTGTAGTCGCCCGGGAAGTAGCGCTCGACGAAGTGCCGCGCGACCGCCGAGACGGCGATGCGACCGTGGATTCGCCCGATCCCAGGGCGGAGCAGCCGCGACCCGATCTGGTACGCGGGCGAGAAGCCGCCGAAGGCGTGGAAGGTAGCCACGTTCACGCTGTTGCTGCGCCCGAGGAGGACCAGCGACAGGAACGGCACGAACGGCTCGTGGAAATGCAGGAGGTCGAACTGCTCGCGCTCGAGAATGTCGTCGACCTGGGAGATGAAGCGCGGCGACAGGGTGATCGTGCCGACCGACCCGTTGGCCGGCATCGAGAAGCCCCGCCCGATGCGGATGACGTCGCCCTCCGAGGCCCGCTGCAGCCCGTGGCTCGAGCTGATGATCCGGACGTCGTGTCCGCGCAGGCGGAGGTTCTCGTAGAGGTAGCGGACGTGCTGGTTCACTCCACCGGGCAGCGGGTAGATGTACGGCGTGACCAGCCCGATCTTCATGGCCGGTCGGCTCTGGAGGCGCCGTTCGCGCGCGCGTCTCCGCTCGCCCCCGCGCCGCGCCGGGCCGTCAGCAGGCCAGCCCGATCGAGCGCGTCCGGCGCGTCGTCGCGCGGGTAGCCGAGGTCGCGCCGCCGGCCGTTGCGGAGCAGCCGCCCGCCGATGCTCGCCCGGGCGTCGCGGCCGTACTTGCGCAGCTGCTTGCCGAACGTCCCGATCTGCTGGCCCGGCGGGTGGAAGCTGCCGTGGTGGTGCGTCGTGCGGGCCTCGATGGCGGCGCGCAGCGCCGAGCCGTCGCGCCCCGGGAACGTCGTGTGGCCGATGCCGATCGAGTCGAGATCGTGGGCGTCCGAGTTGCCGACCCGGGCCAGGCCGTGCTCCTGCGCGAAGCGGACCACGCGGGAGTGCCACGGCCGCCCGAGCGTCGTCGGGTTGAACGCCTCGATCGCGTCCGGCCGGTAGCGATCCTCGTCGTCGAGGAGACGCCGGAGGACGAAGCCCTGGGCGCACAGCGGGTACGGCACCAGCGGGTGGGCCGGGATCGCGATGCCGCCCTGGTCGTGGATCGCGGCGATGGTCGAACGAAGCGAGCGGAACGGCTTGACCGGCTCCTCGATCCAGAGGGCCAGCAGGTGCCCGCCCAGGGTCGTGACCTCCTCGCCGACGACGACCTCGAACGACAGGCCACGGTCGCGGGCGATCTGCCGCCCGACGAGGGCCGCGTCGATGCGCTCGTGGTCCGTGATGGCGATGACGTCGAGGTCGGTGTTGCGCTCGACGTGGTCGAGGATCTCGACGACACCGGCCGTGCCGTCGGACGCGAGCGTGTGGATGTGGAGGTCGGCGCGGCCGAGGCGTTCGGTCATCCTGCGGCCTCCGCGCGCGAGCGGACCGGGCGCGCGCGCGCGCCCTCGAGGTCCGGCCAGATCGGGTGGAAGACGGCCAGCCACTGCTCCGGCGCCGCGGCGATGTGCCGCTCGAAGACCCGCGCGGCCGCGGCGAGCCAGGCCGTCACGCGCTCGCGACGCGTGCCCTCGGCCGGGAGCGGCACGGATTCCGCGCGCCCGTGAAAGACGCCCTTGTCGTCGCGCCACGCGCCGAAGATCTGCGGCGTGACGCCGGTCTCGAGGGCCAGCAGGGCCGGCCCCACGGCCAGCGGCGCGGGCGCCCCGAAGAGCTCGGTATCGATCCCGCCGCCCGTGATGTCGCGATCCCCGAGCAGCCCGACCGTCTCGCCGCGCTCCAGGGCCTCGCGCAGCAGCCGCTTCGCGCCCCCGAGCTCGATCAGCTCGAGACCCATGCGCCGCCGCGTCCGGACCATGTAGGCCTGGAGGTCCGGGTCGGCGAGCGTCTCCGAGGGCACAAGGGCCGGGCGGCCGGTCCGGTACGCGCTGAGCAGCGCAGGCAGCTCGAACCATCCGAGGTGCATCCCGACGAACAGCTTCCCGCCGGGCTGCGACAGGATCCGATCGACCTCATCGCGGTTGTCGACCACGAGCCAGCGATCCAGGAACTTCCGGTCGACCAGCGGAGCGCGGGCCAGCTGGACGTAGTAGCGCGCGGAGAAGCGGAACGCCTCGCGGACGAGGCGCGTGAGGGCCTTCGGGTCCGTGGCCGCGGCGCGCGCGGCCGGCGACCCGGTCTGGTGCTCGTGGAGCCACTTCGCGATCCGCCGGAGGTTGCGGCGCGCGCGGCGGCGGCGGTCCGGCGCGAGGCGGTACCAGAGCTCCCCCGCGAGGTCCGCGGCGGCGAGGAGCGGGCGCTCCGGCAGCCGGCAGGCGAGCCACGACGCCGCCACGAGCAGGCGCGCGCGCAGCCGGCGGCCCAGCGAGCGGCCTCCCTGACCCGTCGTCGTGCCGGTCACGGTCACGGGAGCCTCGTCCGCGTCAGCCGGCCGTGGCGAGGGCGCCGGGCTCGGCAGCGGCCCGCGCCGCGGAACCCACCGCCGACGCCTCCGCCTCGGTCCGAGCCTCCAGCGCGGCGGCCTCCAGCGCCGCGGCCCGCGCCTCGAGCGCGGCCTGCTCCTCCGGCGTCGACGGCCACAGCGGCTTGAAGCTGTACCACTGTTCCGGCGCCGCGGCGATCGTCGCGGCCAGGGCGTCGGCCACGGCCTGGGTCGCCCGGCGGATTTCCGCCTCGTCGGTCGAGGCGACGGTGATCGGGTCGCTGTAGGTCACGATGAACCGCTTCCCGTCCTCGGACCGGCGCACCGCGACCTGCACGATCGAAGCGCCCGACTTCGCGGCCAGCATCGCCGGGCCGGCGGGGAGCGTCGTCCAGGCCCCGAAGAGCCGGACCGGCACGTCGTCAGGTCGATAGCCCCAGTCCACGATCAGCGCCAGGATCTCGTTGCGCTTGAGCACGCCGAAGAGCTCGCGGAGATTGCGCCACGGGATCAGCTCGACGCCCCACTCCTTGCGTTGCTTGCGGAGCAGGTCGAAGAGCTCGGGGAAGCTGGTGTCGTCGGCGATCGCCGCGATCGGCCAGCCGTGCCGGGAGATGCCCCGCGCGACTGCCTCCAGGTTGCCGATGTGGGCCGAGGTCAGGATCAGGCCCCTGCCGGTCGACTTCCAGTAGGCCTCGAGCGGGAGCAGCGTCGAGGTGTCGACGAGCGCCGCGGCCTCGTCGTCGGTGAGCCGCGGCAGGCGCATCAGCTCGACGACGTAGCGGGCGTACGAGCGGTACGCCGCGTAGGCCTTGCGCTTGACCTCGAGGCTGCCCGGCGAGCGGCCCAGGATGTGGGCGAAGTTGTCGTTGACGTACCTGCGCTTCCGGGGCACCAGGAAGAACGAGGCCTGGAGGAGGAAGCTCACGATCGCGCGCGCGACCGGCACTGGCAGGCGGGCCATGAGCCACATGCCCACCCGGTACGCGACGATCGCCGCCTTCTCGAGCGGCCGCGGCCCGAGGCCTCGGTCCTTTCGCCGGTGAGGCGTCTGGAGGGCCTTCTTCGCCACGGGCTTCGCCGGAGCAGGCTTCGCCGGTGCAGTCGTGGCGGCCGGCGACGGGGTCGCCGGCCGCTCCGGGCCGGAGCTCACGCGCCGGCGGCCGCCTCGTCCCGGGCGACCTTGGCGGCCATCTCGGCCGCGCTGGCCGGCCGGCTGGCGAGCTTCCGAAGCTTCCGCTCCTGGGGCTTCTCGGTCCCGACGAGCGTCTCGTTGTCCTCGCCGCGGATGAACGCCTCGACGCGGTTGAACGCGATGTCGTCGTGGATCTGCTGCGGCGGGCTCTTCATGAAGTAGCTGGAGGGCGCGACGAGCGTGCCCTTGAGGCCACGATCCAGGCCGAGCTTCAGGCAGCGGATGGCGTCGGTGATGACGCCGGCCGAGTTCGGGGAGTCCCAGACCTCGAGCTTGAGCTCCGCGTTGAGCGGCACGTCGCCGTAGGTCGTGCCCTCCATGCGGATGTAGCACCACTTCCGGTCGAGGAGCCACGGCACGTGGTCGCTCGGGCCGACGTGAACGTCGTCGTCGCTGAGCTCGTAGTCGAGCATCGACGTGACGGCGTTGGTCTTGCTGATCTTCTTGGACTCGAGGCGCTCGCGCTCGAGCATGTTCAGGAAGTCCGTGTTGCCGCCGAAGTTCAGCTGGTAGGTGCGGTCGAGTCGAACGCCCCGGTCCATGAACAGGCGGGTCATCACGCGGTGGGCGATCGTCGCGCCGACCTGGCTCTTGATGTCGTCGCCGATGATCGGCAGGCCCGCCTCGGCGAACCGGCGCTGCCAGTACGGCTCGCGCCCGATGAACACCGGGATGGCGTTGATGAAGCCGACGCCGGCCTGGAGGGCCTGCTCGACGTACCACTTCGTTGCCTGCTCGGAGCCGACCGGCAGGTACGAGACCATGACGTCGACCTCGCGCTCCTTCAGGATGCCGACGATGTCGGCCGTCGGGCCGGGGGCCTTCTCGATGACCTGGCTGAGGTACTTGCCGAGGCCGTCGTGGGTCATGCCGCGCTCGACCTTGACCCCGAGGTTCGGGACCTGCTGGAAGACGTAGGTGTTGTTCGGCTTCGTGTAGATCGCCTCGGACAGGTCCTTGCCGACCTTGTTCTTGTCGACGTCGAAGGCGGCGACGAACTCGATGTCGCGGACGTGGTAGCCGCCCAGGTTGACGTGCATCAGCCCGGGGACGAAGTCGGTCTCCTTGGCGTTCTCGTAGTAGTAGCGGCCCTGGACGAGGCTGCTCGCGCAGTTGCCGACGCCGACGATCGCGACGCGGATCTTGCCGTCCTTGCGGCGTGCGCTGCCGGCCCAGGTGTTCTCCGGGTGGGTGCCGTTGCTGGTGCCGTTCTTGCCGTTCGATGCCATTGCATGCTGCTCCTGTTGCTCGTGGCGCTGGTGCTGTGCGCTGCCTGTCTGGATGGGTTTCCTGGTGTGATGCCTGTGGGTGGATCAAGCGCCCGCAGGGTTGGTGGGAGCCCTCCGGCGAGGGCGATGGCGCGCCCGGTCAGTCCTCCCCTGCCTGCGCGCGGACATGGAGGATCCGCTGGATGGCGGTGATGGTGGCGAGGATGGCGATGAGGCCGAGGGAGCCCGCGAGGACGAGATCACCGGTTCCGATGGGCTGGAGGCACGGAGCCGAGACGCAGACCACCTGGTCGGTCGGCACGAGGCCGGCCGCGAGCAGGCCGAGCGTCAGGATGACGAGCCGGACCTCGCGCGGCGCGAGCCCGATCGCGGCCATGCCGGTCCCGGTCGTGAAACCGAGGCTCTCGGACTTCGCCCGGGTGTAGCTGACCATGAAGGCCGCGGCCATCGCGGCGGCGGCGAGGAGGACGCCGAGGTCGAACTCGCGGGCGAGGAGGCCGGCCGCGACGCCGACGAAGACCATCGCCTCGCCGGCGCGGTCGAACGTCGAGTCGAGGAAGGCGCCCAGTCTCGAGGTGCGGCCGGTGGCGCGCGCCAGGGTGCCGTCGAAGAGGTCGAAGATGCCGAAGGCGAGCACGAGGATGCCCGCAATGAGCCACCACTGGAGGGCCGCGGCGAGGGCCGCGACGCAGGTGCCGGCGAAGCCGATCAGCGTGAGGGCGTTCGGGGTCAGCCCGAGGCGGCCCAGCGCGGTGGCGACTGGGGTCGCGAAACCGCGGACGCGGTCGCGGGTCGCGGGCGAGACGAGCGAGCCGGTCACGACGCCGCCTGCTCCCGGTGCTCGAGGCCAAGCACGCGGCGCTCGTACTCGACGAACGTCCGGAAGGCCTCGGGGACGAGGCGCGACACCGTCTCGCGGCCGACGCGACGGGTCGTCACGAGCCCCGCGGCCCGGAGGCGCCCGAGATGCCACGAAACGAGCGGCTGGCTGAGCCCGACCCGCTCGATCAGCTCCGAAACGGTCGCCTCGCCGTGGGCCAGGCGCTGGACGATCCGGAGGCGGTTCACGTCCGCGAGCGCCTTGTGGACGACGCGCAGGGCGCGCAGCTCCTCGGGCTGGTCGACGACGGACGCGATGGTCGAGCGGATGTGCGCGGGGGACGGGGCCAACAGCTGCTCCAGGGTTCGATCGAGTGCTCGGCGGGCTCGGAGTGGGCGAGGGCGCCGATGCATCAACGCGGCTTTATATCAATATGCATTGATCCACCGCGGCTGTCAATCTGACGTCGGGGTAGTGGAGGCCTTCGAAGTCGCCTCTCCGGTAGCGGGCCGTCGGAGCATCGACCCGTGGTCGACGACGTCGAAAGGCGCATCCTCGTCCCGGTCACGACGTACCCAAACCCAAGCCTGCGGTACGTCGAGACGGTATGCAGCGCCAGCGTCGATCTCGAGCGGCGTCGAGGCCATGAGGGCCGTGGCGACGGCGCTCGTTGGCGGGGTGGGGCTGCTGTGCCTCGATGCGTCTGATCTGGGCGGTCACCTCGCCGAAGGGGATGCCCGCAACGGGCTGAAGCCCGAGAGTTGGTGTAACAGCGGGGGCCCGCCGGCAACTTTGAGGGCCTCCACCTACTACCCCGTCAACAATGAGATTCGCCGCGCCCGGGTTGGCGCGGCACGATCGGGGCCTACACTCGCCGGCCATGGGACGCGGGCTGGCGCGGCTGCTGCTGGCGGTCGTCGGCGCCGGGGCGTTCCTGTCGGGCCTCGAGCTGATGGTCACCGCGGTCGCGCTGCCGGCGATCGTGATCGACCTGGCCGACTGGACCGAGCTCCGGCGGGCGTCCTGGATCGTCAACGGCTACCTGCTCGTGTCGATCGGGGTCATGCCGGTCGCCGGGCAGCTGGCCGACCGGCACGGGGTGCGGCCGGTGTTCCTGTGGGCGCTCGTCGTGTTCGTCGCCGGGTCTGCCCTCGCGGGACTCGCCGGGAGCCTCGACGGGCTGATCGCGGCGCGGCTCGTGCAGGCCGCCGGCGGCGGGGCGCTCATTCCGGTCGCGACCGCGGCTGCCTCGCACCTCTACGGCGGCGCGGTGCGCGGGCGCGGGCTGGGGGCCGTTGGCGCCCTCACGTTCCTGGGCATGGCGGCCGGGCCGTTCGTCGGGGCCTGGGTCCTCCAGGCGATCCACCCGGCCGGCCTGCTCGATGCGCTGGGCATCGGCGGCGACATCGCAGTGGCGTTCGCCGCGCCGTGGCGGTACGTGTTCTACCTCAACGTGCCGGTCGCCCTTGCGCTGCTGGCCGCCGGCTGGGCGGCGATGGCCGGCTGGGAGACGCCGCGGCGCGCGCACGCCCTCGACGCGGCGGGCGCGATCCTCGTCTCGCTCGGGCTCGGGGCGCTGCTTCTCGGCATCACCCTCGCGGGTGGGGAACCGTCGCCGGACCTGGCGATCGAGCCCGACCTGCTCGTCGTCGGGCTCATCGGCCTGGGCGGGATCGCGCTCGGCGGGGGCGTGCTCGTGGGTCGCCGCCACCCGGAGCCGTTCGTCGACCCTTCGTGGTTCCGGTCCGGGTCGTTCGCGGCGGCCACGCTCGTCTCGCTGCTGACGGGCTACGGCTTCGCGACCGCGATCATCGGCGGGGCGGTCTTCGTCGACCGCGTCCTGTACGGCGGCCCGGATCTCCAGCGCGCGGCCCTCGGGTCGCTGGCCGTCGCGACGGCCGTGGGGGCCCTTGTGTCGGGCTTCGTCCTGCGCGGGCTGGGCCTGCGGCTCACCACGTTGATCGGCCTCGTCGCGTCGGTGGCCGCGCTCACCCAGATGGCGGCCTGGACGCCGGCGACGAGCATCGAGGCGGTCGCCGGCTGGCTCGCGGTCTTCGGCGCGGGATTCGGGCTGACGGTCACACCGCGGTCGGCGGCCGCGGTCGAGGCGTTGGGAGCGCGGGCGTTCGGCGCCGCGTCGGCGATGGTCGTCGTGGCCCGGATGCTCGGCATGGCCATCGGGCTGGCGGTCCTGACGGCCTACGGCTCGACGATCATCGACCGGCTGTGGGCCCAGATCCGGGCCTCGCCCGGGGCGTACAAGGCGTACATTCCGGTGGCGCTCCGGGATCGGCCGTTCGACGACGGCCTCGTCGTCCAGGCGCTCGAGGCGTGGGCCAGCGGCGAGGCGGCGAGGATCCTCGTGGGCGTGTTCCTGGTCGCGGCGGCGGTGATGGCGGTCGCGGTCGTGCCGGCCCTCGCGCTGGGCCGGCGATCGGCGTCGGGTCGATCCGCGGAAGCCCCAGCGGCGGCTCGAGCGGAGGACGCCGCGGCCGGGTGAGGCCTCGCGCGCCGGTGAGGGCTTGCGCCCTCAGGCGCCCCCGCAGATCCGCGGGTGGGCCGGCGGGTGCGCCTCGCGCGGGCTGACCTTCTCGGCAGAGAGGAAGTCGCCGACGACCTGGAGCTTCGGGCCGCCGATGCCCTCCGAGGTCTGCAGCCAGACCCGCTCGGTCGTGGTGCGGACCGCATCCTCGAGGCTCGTCGTGTGGCGCCGGACCTCGGTGATCGTGTACAGGAAGCGCCAGTTGTCCGAGGTGTAGACCTCGACCGTCATCCCGAGCATCCGGGCGCCGTCGTTCCGCAGCGACTCGTTGAGGAGCGGCAGGAACATCCCCGCCTGGGCGTGGGCGTAGATGTACGTCGCGCGGCCCTGGCCGGGCTGGCCGAGGAGCGGCATGTACATCGCGACGTCGCAGAGCGGGTACTCGCCGTACTGCTCGCCCTGCTGGAGCATCACCGGCAGATCGATGTTGAGGCGGCGGATGACGATGCGCGTCGAGACGCGGTCCGGCGAGAAGCTCGACAGCGGCCCCAGCTCGTCGCCGTCCGGCAGGACGACCGTCGGAGGGACCGTCGGGAGCGGTTCGTAGGTCGGGAGCGGCACGGCCGTCGGGGCGGGCTCGATCGCGGTCGTGTACGTCATCAGGCCGTTCGCCAGCAGCGCGACGCCGAGCGCCGTCAGCAGCGCCGGCACGAGCCGATAACGGAATGCCCACGCGATGCCCTTCACGGGCGGGACTGTACCAGCGCTCCCCGGTGCACTCGGTCGACGGCCCGGGGGCTCGGTCACCGCAGGAGCCGCCGGCGGCGCCCACGATGCCGCCCTCGAACATTCCTCTTGGAGAAGCTCTCGCGCCGATCCGGTGGTCCGGCTCCCGCAGGTGGCCGCGCTCGACCGTTCTTCATTCCTGGCGGGAATGGAAACCTGCGGAAAGGCGGTGAAATCTCTGAGAAGGGGGACCCGAACGCCGCGGAGACTTCGCTGGCAGGAATGGGTCGACGAGCAAGGCGCGGTGACCTGACCGAAACACGCCCGAAACTTCACTGGCAGGAATAGGTCGACGAGCAAGGCGCGGTGACCTGACCGAAACAGGCCCGAAACTTCACTGGCAGGAATAGGTCGACGAGCAAGGCGCGGTGACCTGACCGAAACA
>DATLYV010000061.1:0-12129 GCA_035574535.1 Binatia bacterium | reverse complement strand
CCCCGGCCCCGACGTCGTCCGCCACGCCGCCGCCGTCGAGCCCGCCGCGCGCGTCACCAAGCGCCGCGGCGAGCGCGCCGGCGAGCGCGCCGGCGAGCGCCGCTCCCGAGACGGCAGCCCCGGGTCCCGCCGATCCGGTCGATCCCGTGCTGGCGAACCCGGCGATGCTGGCCGGCGCCGGGATCGCGATCGGGACGATCGTCCTCGGGGCGCTGGCCCTCGTGGCTCGTCGTGGTCGGTCCGGAGTAGGACTGTAGGGCTAGAGACACTCCCGAGCCCTCTCCGTAAGGTGCCGCTGTAACGCCTGGTCGCTGCGTTGCAGCGCCAGCTCCCGCCGTCGCCCACCGGCGCGGGAGCGGCGACCCATCCGGTGTCGGGATCCCCAACCGACTCGGACCGCCGCCTCCGGACTGAGCCCAGACGAATCGGGAGGGATCTCACCATGCGTCGTGTCCGCCGACCGTTGCTGCCCGTTGTCGTGGCAGCCCTTGCCGTCCTCGTGGCGTTCCCGAGCCTCGCGCACCCCGTGGACGCCGCCACGAGCACCTGGGCCGCCACGTGCGAGACCCGCATCCGCGTATCGTCCTGGCTGAGCTCGCGGACGCTCCGGATCGTCGACACGGGCACCAAGGTCACGGCCGTCGCCACGGTCACGGGCGGCTCCTACCGCGCGTTCTGCGGCGGCGCCTGGGTGAGCGGCAGCGGCTGGCTGAAGATCACCGCGATCAACGGCAAGAGCACGAAGACACTCTTCGGGCGGAGCTACGTCTACGCCGCGGCGAAGCTGTTCAAGTCCGTCGCGACCATGACCACGACCTCGACGTCGACCACCAGCTACCTGTCGAACTGCGCCGTCCGCCTGCGGAGCTCCGACACGACCATGTCGACCACCCGCTCGATCATCGACACCAACACGGTCGTTGCGGTCTCCGGCCAGGTCACCGGCGGCTCCTGGTCGGCGAACTGCGGGACGAACGTCTCGGGCAACACCTGGTTCAAGATCACGGCCGTCAACGGCAAGAGCGTGAAGTCGCTCTACGGCATCAGCGTCGTCTACGCCGCCACCGGTCTCTTCCGGAAGGCCTCCACGTCGGGCTTCCGCGAGGGCATCGACGTCTCTCACTGGCAGAGCTGGATCGACTGGGCCAAGGTCACAGCGTCGGGCAAGAGCTTCGTCTTCGCCAAGGCGACCGAGGGCATCGGCTGGAAGGACGCCTCGTACGACCGCAACAAGGCCGGCGCGATGGCCGTGGGCCTGAAGTTCGGCGCCTACCACTTCGCGCGCCCCGGCCGAAACAACCCGGTCGAGGAGGCTGACTGGTTCGTAAAGGTCATGGGCCTGCAGCGCGGCATGCTCCTGCCCGTTCTCGACCTCGAGGAGACTGGCGGGCTGGGCCCGACGGCCCTGACAAACTGGACGAAGGCCTGGCTGAAGCGCGTCCACGAGCGCACCGGCGCCCGCGCGATCATCTACACCAGCCCCGCGTTCTGGCGGGAGCACCTGAACGACTCGCGCTGGTTCGCCGACAACGGCTACGCGATCCTGTGGGTCGCCCACTGGGGCGTGTCGAAGCCGTCGGTCATGGCCGACAACTGGGGCGGTCGATCCTGGACGTTCTGGCAGTACACCAGTAACGGCTCGGTGCCCGGCATCGACGGCCGGGTGGACCTCAACCGCTACCGGTTCTCGACCTTCGAGGCGGTCACGTACTGATCGCAGGTTGGTGACCGTCCGCGCCCGGTCGCACGGCCGTTCGACGGACGGCGATCAGCGGAGGCGCCCCTGGCGCGCCGCCCGGACGCGCAGCCGCGCGGCCGGCCGGCGCTGCCGTTTTCCGGGCCCCAGGGCGACCCGGGATCGGTGGTGCTCGCCCGGGCGGGATGCGCGCGTGACGGTCGATTCCTCCCGCGCGGCGGCCCCGAACTGCAGCACCCGGTAGGTCCCCGAATGCACCGGCTCCTGGCGCCGCTCGATGACCCGGCCGCCGTGCTCCCGCACGATCGCGACGACCACGTCGACGTGCGGGTCGGCGAAGCGGCCGGCCAGCAGGAAGTCGTTGACCGGATGCTCGTACTGCGTGCTTCCCAGAAGGCGCACGGCGACGTCGCCGGGCGCGACCGTCACGCTCGCCCGAATGGCGAGCAGCGCGGCACTTGCGGCGGCCAGCGTCGAAAATCGCGCCCCCAACACGTACATCCAGGGGAGGGTCCTCCGAATCACCCCCGGGCCCGCGATAGCACGAGGCGGGTTCGGACTTTCGGGTCCGTGACAGGCGTCGGGCGGCCTCGGCGGTCCGGGCGCGTAGCATTCCCGCCGTGACGTCCTTCGGATCGGCCCAGCGCGGACGTTTCCTCGCCCTGATTCCTGCACACAACGAGGCGCCCCGGATCGGCCGCGTGGTGGCGGCCGCGGCGCGATCGCTGCCGGTCCTCGTCGTCGACGACGGCTCGACCGACGACACCGCCACCGTCGCGGAGGCCGCCGGGGCCCGGGTCATCCGCCAGGAGCCGAACCGCGGCAAGGGCGCGGCGCTGCGGGCCGGCTTCGCCGCGGCCCTCGAGGCGGGCGCGGAGGCCGTTCTCACCCTCGACGCGGACGGCCAGCACGACCCGGCGGAGATCCCGGCGTTCCTCGGCCTCTATGCCCGCCGCACGATCGCCCGCGTGCCCACGGAACTGATCGTCGGGCGGCGGAGCTTCTCCCGGATGCCGATCGTGCGACGGCTGGCGAACGGGCTCGGGACGCTGACCCTGTCGGTCGCGCTCGGTCGGTGGATCCACGACAACCAGTCGGGCTACCGGCTCGTCGGGCGACGCCTGATGACCGCGATGCTCGACAGCGAGGAGCTGGGCTTCGCGTTCGAGGTCGAGATGATCGCGGTCTGCCTGCGCGAGGGCTGGCCCATCGGCTGGGTGCCGGTGCGGACGATCTACGGCGACGAGCGCAGCCACATCCGACCGGGCCACCACCTGCGCGAGTTTCTGGCGGTCACGGGCCGCGCGCGCCGGATCGCCCGCTCGGAGCCGGAGTACGGGGCCGAGGCGACGCCCTGATCCGTCGGCGAGCCGTGGATCAGGCCGGGGCGGCGGCCTCCGGCGAGAGGTCCGGGTTCATCGGCGTGGCGTCGTCGTCGACCTTGAGCTTCAGGTTCGGGAGCACCTCGCGGCCGAAGACCTCGATGAACTCCGCCTGGTTGCGCCCGACGTTGTGGAGGTGGATCTCGTCGAACCCGAAGTCGACGTAGCGCTGGATGTGCGCGATGTGCTCCTCGAGATCGGCCGAGATCAGCACCCGGTTCTTGAAGTCCTCCGGCCGGACCAGCTTCGCCATCGCGGCGAAGTCCTCGGGGTTCCTGATGTCCTGCTTCGGGAAGGGCATGCCGCCGTTGGGCCACTCGGTCAGGGCGTTCTGGAGCGCCTCCTCGTCCGTGCGCGCCCAGCTGACGTGGAGCTGGAGGAGCTTCGGGACGGTCGGCTTGCCGACCTCGGCGCAGCCCTCGTCGCAGGCCATCCAGAGGAGCTTGATCTTCTCGTCCGCGGCGCCGACCGTGATCATCCCCTGCGCGAACCTGCCGGTCCGCTTGGCGTTCACGGGGCCGGAGGTCGCGACGTAGATCGGGACCGGCTCGTCGGGCCGCGTGTAGAGCTTCGCGCTCTCGAGCTTGAAGTGCTTGCCGCGATGCTTGACGACCTTGCCTTCGAAGAGCTTCGAGATGATCTCGATCGACTCGAACAGCATCTCCGAGCGAACGTTGATCTCCGGCCACTCGAGGCCGAGGATGTGCTCGTTGAGGGCCTCGCCGGCCCCCAGCCCGAGCCAGAACCGGCCCGGGTACATCGCGCCGAGGGTCGCCGCGGCGTGGGCCACGACCGCGGGGTGGTAGCGCATCCCGGGGAACGTCACCGCGGTCCCGAACCGCAGCGACGTCCGCTGCCCGAGGGCGCCCATGAAGCTCCAGGCGAAGGCCGATTGGCCCTGTTGTGGCGTCCACGGATGGAAGTGCTCGGAGACCATGAACCCGGCCTCGAAGCCCGCGGCCTCCGCCTGGGCACACCAGTCGAGCAGGTCCGTCGGGTGGAACTGCTCGAGCATCGCCGCGTAGCCGATTTTCGCCATGCGGGCATGGTAGGCCGCGGCCACGCGGGCGTGGCACGATGGGGTGGATGACCCGGATGGATCGATCGATGGACCTCGAGGTCTTCCACACGCCCGGGCTGGGCGACTCGTCGTACCTGCTCGCGAGCGGCGGCGAGGCGCTGCTCGTCGACCCGCAGCGGGACGCGTGGCGCTTCCTGGAGGTCGCGGAGCGGCGCGGCTGGCGAGTGCGGCACGTCCTCGAGACGCACGTCCACAACGACTACCTGTCCGGGGCGCTCGAGACGCACGCCGCGACGGGCGCGGTGATCGTGGCGCCGGCGCGCGGCCGCTACGAGTTCGAGCATCGGGCGGTCGACGAGGGCGACGCGGTCGACCTGGGGGCGCTGCGGGTCACTGCCTGGGCGACGCCCGGCCACACGCCGGAGCACCTCGCCTGGATCGTCTCCTCGATCGACGGCGGCGAGCCGGTCGCGGCGTTCACGGGCGGGAGCCTGCTCGTCGGCTCCGCGGGCCGCACCGACCTCCTGGGCCCGGCGCTGACCGACGCGCTCACGCGGGACCAGCAGCGGTCCCTGGCGCGGCTCGCGAAGCTGCCTGACGCCGCACGGGTCCTGCCGACCCACGGCGCCGGGAGCTTCTGCAGCGCCAGCCCGGCGGGCACCGAGCGGGTCTCGACGATCGCCTCCGAGCGCTTCGTGAATCCGCCCTTCCGCCTGGCCACCGAGGACTTCGAGCTGTTCCGCACGGAGGCGCTCGCCGGCCTCGGCCGCTACCCCGACTACTACCGGCACATGGCCGCGATCAACCGCCGCGGGCCGCGGGTGCTTGGCCGGCTGATCCTCCCGGACGGGCTCGATCCGGCGGCGTTCGAGGCGAAGGTGAAGGCGCGGGCCGGCGCGGCGGTCGTCGACGCGCGCGACCGCGACTCGTATGCGCGCGCGCATCTGCAGGGCTCGCTGAACATCGAGCTCGACAACGCGTTCGCCGGCTACGTCGGCTGGCTGGTGCCGTTCGCGGCGCCGGTGCTCCTCGTGCTGCCGGACGAGCCCGACGCGGTCGAGCACGCGACGACCGAGCTCATCCGGATCGGCTACGAACGGGTCCAGGGCTGGCTGCGCGGCGGGGTCGAGGCCTGGGCCGCGTCCGGGCGGCCGGTCGCATCCTACGAGACGACCTCGATGGAGGCCGCCCACGCGGCGCGTGCCGCCGGCCGGGACGGAAGCATGCTCCTCGACGTTCGCCAGCCGAACGAGTGGGCCCAGGGCGTCGTGGCGGGCTCGCGGCGGATCTTCGTCGCCGACCTGCCCGGGCGCATCGACGACGTCCCCTCGGACCGGCCGGTCACGGTCTTCTGCCGAACGGGGCACCGGGCGTCGATGGCCGCGAGCATCCTTGCGAACGCCGGCCGCGACGTCCGCCTCGTGGATCGCGGCGGGGCGAGCGCCTGGCCGGAGCCCCTCGTGCCGCCCGACGATTCGGCGGGCGGGGCGACGGACGGGCCCGCTGCCGAGACGTCGCCCGCCGGCGCGGCTCGCGCCTCCGGGTGACCGCCCTCCGGCGCCTCTACGACCGCGCCGTCGCCGGACCCGCCCTCGAGCCGGACGACCGCGATCTCGCCGACATTCGTCTCTTCGGGCTGGCGTTCCCCGGCCGGGCGAGCGCCGCGATCCTCGCCGTGACCGCGCTCATGCTCGTCGACCAGCTCCGCTGGCTCGCGCCGCTGGGCTCGCCGCTGTCCGCGTTCGTCGCACGCCCGGTCCAGCTGGAGCGCGCCCTGCTGTTCCTCGTCGTGCCGCTGGCGATCGTGGCGGCCGGCTTCCGCGACGACCCGCGCCGCTACGGCCTCCGGATCGGTGACTGGCGAGCCGGCGTGCCGCTGCTCGTCGCCGGTCTCGCGGTCATGACCCCGATCATCCTCGGGCTCGCGGCGCTGCCGCAGTTCCGGGACTTCTACGGGCCCGGCGACGGCGACCCGGAGCCGCTGCTCCCGCTCCTCGCCGGGAACGTCGCGGAGCTGTTCCCGGCCGAGTTCCTGCTCCGCGGATTCCTGATGTTCGCGCTGTGGCGGCGGATCGGGCCACTGGCCCTCGTCGTCCAGCTCATCCCGTTCGCGCTGACGCACCTGGGCAAGCCGGATATCGAGCTGTGGTCGACGTTCGTCGGCGGCTCGATCTTCGCCTGGCTCGACTGGCGGACCGGCTCGATCCTCTGGAGCGCCCTGGGGCACGTCTACGTGCTGACGCTTATGCAGTTCGCGCTCGGTCGCGCGGCCCTCTAGGTCGAGGCGGGGCGGCGGGGCCGCGACTGGCGCCGCAGACCGCGCCGGATCAGTTCGGCGCGCCGCTCGCCGCGCCCCAGCGGCGGACCTCGGCGTCGAGGTCGAGCGGCAGGATCGCCGCGCGCTCCGCGAACTCGCCCCAGGCCTCGCGCGGCACCCGCCACATGATCTCGAACTCGTTGCCGTCCGGATCGGCACCGTAGAGCGACTTCGACACGCCGTGGTCGCTCGACCCGCCGAGCACCCCGGCCGCGGCCAGCTCGCGGGCGGCGGCGGCCAGGTCCTCGATCGTCGGGACCTCCCACGCCAGGTGGTACAGCCCGACCGAGCCGCGAGGCGCGCTCGGCGCCGCCGGCCCGACCGAGAACAGCCCAAGGTCGTGGTGGTTGTCCGAGCCCGCCGCGCGCATGAACACCGCGCGGCCGCCCATCTCCCTCGACACGACCTCGAAGCCGAAGACGCGGGCGTAGAAGTCGGCCGAGACCGACGCGTCGCGGACGAAGAGGACGGCGTGGTTGAGCCTGGCGACGGGGATCATCGATCGTTCTCCTGCTGCGGCCGGACGGTCAGCCCGGACGGACGGTCAGGCCGGCCGGACAGCCACGGCCGGCCGGTCCTGCGGACGGGCTACGCAGCCCGCCGCTGCTCCGGCGCGCCGACGAGCTTCCAACCGGTCTGCCACGACCAGTTGTTCGCGGCGTTGAGGCTGATGTTGAGCCATGCGAGCGCCTCGAGCTGGCGGGCGGACCGCAGCGGCCCCGCGTCGATCGGGTTCAGGCCGATCGAGGCGACGAGCTCGAGGACCAGCCGCTTCGCCGCTGGGTCGTCACCCGCGACGTAGCCGTCGAGCGGCGTTCCGTGCGCCGTCGGGTTCGCGAGGTTGGCGGCGAAGATCGTGTTGAGGGCCTTGACCACGCGGGCCTCGGGGAGCCACTCGGCCAGGCGCTCGGCGCCAGACGAGGCGCCCTCGAACAGCGGGCCGGACCAGTCCGGCTTGGCCGGGTTCGTGACGTCGACGAGGACCTTGCCGTTCATGACCGGCCGGATCTCGCGCGCGACCTCCTCGGCCGCGGCGAAGGGAACCGCGAGGACGACGACGTCGGCGACGGCGGCAGCCGAGGCCGCGTTCACGGCGTGGGTCGCGCCGGCGGCCGTGGCGGCCTCCTCTGCGTGCTCGGGGGTTCGGGCGGCGATGGTGACGTCGTGCCCGGCGGCGACGAGGGAC
Organism: Binatia bacterium; assembly: GCA_035574535.1. Taxonomy (GTDB): domain Bacteria; phylum Chloroflexota; class Limnocylindria; order Limnocylindrales; family CSP1-4; genus UBA5189. The sequence continues at coordinate 4,527 of DATLYV010000061.1, read as the reverse complement.
TTGGCGAGGGTGGAGCCGACGTTCCCGGCCCCGATGATCCCGATCTTCATGCAGGCTGCGCTCCCTGGGCGACGGCCGCGGTCGAGCGGCGGCCATCGGTGATATTTGCTTGATTGCGCAACTATATCCGGAAGTCGTTGCGCGCGCAACCATTCGGGGAAACGCCGCGTTGGAGCCCGGACCGCTAGACTTCGGCGCGCGCGGACGCAGACACGCGTCGCGCGGGAGGGACCCTGCACAGCCCGTGAACGGTCGATGAAGATTGGAGTTGCGCGCGAGACGGCGCCCGGCGAGCGGCGCGTCGCGCTCGTGCCGGAGGCGCTGACGAAGCTGACCGGCGCGGGCATGGAGGTGCTCGTCGAGCGGGGCGCCGGCCTGGGCGCCATGATCCCCGACTCGGACTACGAGGCTGCCGGGGCGAAGGTCGTCGGGACCGCCGAGCTGTACGAGCAGGCCGACGTCATCCTCCGCGTCCAGAAGCCGTCCCCCGACGAGGCGAAGCGCCTGCGGAAGGGCCAGGCGGTCATCGGCCTCCTGCAGCCACTCCTCGACCCCCAGCTCATGGCCTCGCTCGCGAGCGCCGGCGTGACCGCGATCAGCCTCGACGCGATCCCGCGGACGCTGTCGCGGGCCCAGACGATGGACGCGCTGTCCTCGCAGGCCAACGTCGGCGGCTACAAGGCCGTCCTCATCGCGGCCGAGGCGTTCGGGCGCTACTTCCCGCTCCTCACGACCGCGGCCGGCACGGCCAAGCCGGCGAACGTCCTCATCCTCGGCATCGGCGTGGCCGGGCTCCAGGCCATCGGCACGGCCCGTCGCCTCGGCGCGGTCGTGAAGGCCTACGACGTCCGGCCCGAGACGAAGGAGCAGGCCGAGTCGCTCGGCGCCCAGTTCGTGAAGCTCAAGACCCAGATCGACGCGTCCGGCGCGGGCGGCTACGCCCGCGAGCTGACCCCGGAGGAGCGTGCCGCGCAGCAGGCCGAGCTGAACGAGGTCATCGGGTCGATGGACGTCGTCATCACGACCGCCCAGGTGCCCGGGCGCAAGCCGCCCGTGCTCGTCACCGCGGACGCGGTCGCCCGGATGAAGCCCGGATCGGTGATCCTGGACATGGCCGCGTCGGCGCTCGGCGGCAACTGCGAGCTCTCGAAGGCCGGCGAGACCGTGGTCACGGACAACCTAGTGACGATCCTCGCGCCCGAGAACCTCCCCGCGACGATGCCGATCGGGGCGAGCCAGTTCTACGCGCGGAATATCTCGGCGCTGCTGCTCCACCTCGTCACGGACGGCCAGCTCAACCTTGACCCCGAGGACGAGATCGCCGGCCCCGTGACCATCACCCACGGCGGCGAGGTCCGGAGCGAGGCCGTCAAGAAGCTCCTCGCACCCGCGGAGGCCAAGGCATGACCGCCGTCGAGCTCGGCGAGTTCCTGACCAACTTCACGATCTTCACGCTCGCGATCCTGTGCGGCTTCGCGGTCATCTCGAAGGTGCCCGCGACCCTCCATACGCCACTGATGTCCGGCGCGAACTCGATCCACGGGATCGTCCTCGTCGGCTCGATGTTCATCGCCATGACCGCCACGGACCCGCTGTCGCAGCTCGTCTCGCTGATCGCAGTGGCGTTCGCGACGATGAACGTCGTCGGTGGCTACGTGGTCACCGACCGGATGCTCCAGATGTTCAAGCGCAAGCCGGCCGCGGCGGCCCCCAAGGCCGAGTCGGGCGAGGGCTGAGCCGGTGGACCAGGAGCTCCTGTTCGCGCTCGCGCGCATCGCCTGGCTGGTCGGGGCGGTCGCGTTCGTCATCGGCCTCATCCGGATGAACTCGCCCGCCACGGCCCGGAACGGCAACCTCGTCTCGGCGGGCGGCATGGTCATCGCGGTCATCGCGACGGCGGTCTTCCTCCTGCTTCGACCGGGCGACGAGAACCCGGCCGGCGTCACGGGCTGGATCATCATCGCGGTCGGCATCCTCGTCGGCGGCGGGCTCGGCCTGTACACGGCCCGGACCGTGAAGATGACCGCGATGCCGCAGCTGGTGTCGCTGTTCAACGCCGTCGGCGGCGGCGCGGCGGCCCTCATCGCGATCGACGACTACCTGCGCATCGCCGCGACGCCGGGCCCGGTCGAGAACGTCGCGATCGTCCTCGACATCATCATCGGCTCGATCACCTTCACCGGCTCGCTAATCGCGTCCGGGAAGCTGATGGGCCTGAAGATCACCCCGTCTCGGCCCGTCCGGATCCCGGGCGGCCAACTGACCACGGGCGCCCTCGCGCTGGTCATGCTCGGTGCGGCGATCTTCCTGTGGCTCGGCAACTACAGCGTCCCGGCGATGTTCCTCGTCCTCGCAGCGGCGCTGATCTTCGGCGTGACGATGACGCTGCCGATCGGCGGAGCCGACATGCCGGTCGTGATCTCGCTCCTCAACTCGTTCACCGGCACGGCGGTCGCGATGGCCGGCTTCGTGCTCCAGAACCCGGTCCTGATCATCGCCGGCGCCCTCGTCGGCGCCTCCGGCGCGATCCTGACCAAGCTCATGGCCGACGCGATGAACCGGTCCGTGATGAACATCATGGTCGGCGGCTTCGGCGGCGGCGAGGGCACCGTGGGCGCGGCGGGCGCGGAGGGCGGAACCGTCCGATCGATCGGGGTCGACGACGCGGCGATCCAGCTGGCCTACGCGCAGAACGTGATCATCGTGCCGGGCTACGGCCTCGCGGTCGCCCAGGCCCAGCACGCCGTCCGCGAGCTGGCCGACCTGCTCGAGGAGCGGGGCGTGAACGTGAGCTACGCGATCCACCCGGTTGCGGGCCGGATGCCGGGCCACATGAACGTCCTGCTCGCCGAGGCCAACGTTCCCTACCCGCAGCTGCGCGAGATGGAAGACATCAACCCGGAGTTCGAGCGGGCGGACGTGGCCCTCGTCGTCGGCGCCAACGACGTCACCAACCCGGCGGCGCGCCGGCCCGGCACACCGGTCAGCGGCATGCCGATCCTCGATGTCGACAAGGCCAAGGCGATCGTCGTCATCAAGCGCTCGATGGGCCGCGGCTACGCCGGCATCGACAACGAGCTCTACACGAACCCCAAGACCGGGATGCTCTTCGCCGACGCGAAGCAGGGTCTCGCCGACCTGGTCGCCGCGGTCAAGGCGCTCTAGGCACGCGCGGGAGGTATCGGCATGACCGCCGAGGCCGGCGCCGGGCGGCGCGAGCCGCTCCTCCTCGGGATCATCGGGGCGCTGATCGGGATCATCGTCGCCATGGTCATCTTCGGCGGCGGGTTGGGGGGCGGCGGCCTCGCCGGCGCCAGCGTGACGCCGACCGCGGCCGGACCGTCGACCGAACCCTCCGCGACGCTCACCGCCGAGACGAGCGTGCCCTCCGCCGAGGCAACCCCCGCGCCGTCGACGGACGCCCCGACGCAGCCACCCACCGCGGCGCCGACGGCCACGCCAGCGCCCACCCCGGCGAAGACGCCCAAGCCAACGCCGACGGTCAACGCCAACCCGACGATCGTCAGCTTCGAGGCGCCGCAGCAGGAGGACTGCACGAACGCGACCGCCGGCTCCGTGCACCTCAAGTGGACGATCAGGAACGCGACCGGCGTCACCATCTCGATCGATGGGCCGGGTATCTTCATGGAGTACCCGGGGCTGACGAACGAGGTCGACCTGCCGTACGGCTGCGACTTCGTCAACCTGCAGCACACCTATACGCTGCGCACAGTCGGCGGGACGGACCCGGCGGCCTCGATCACCCGGACGATCAAGACCCGCGCCCCGAGCATCACCTCGTTCACGGTCACGAAGCCCGACTGCCCGACCGACAGCGGCACGGTCAGCGTCACGATGACGTACGAGATTCGTGCCGCGACGGGAGCCGAGCTGCGGATCGACGGAGTGCTCTGGGCGACGTACAACGGCAAGCAGGTCAGCGTCCCGGTTGGCTACGACTGCACCCAGAACGACCAGGAGTTCGTGCTGACCACGACCGGCGGCTACGGACCGGCCGCGACGACGTCGATCAAGAAATCCAAGAACTAGCGGCGGCCCGCGGGGCGAGGGCGGAACCCTCGACCGGGAAAGGGCGTCCAGCGGCCGACCTGCCAACCTCCACGAGGAACCCGATGCGCGCCTCGCCGGTCCGTCTCGTCACCCTGGCCCTTGCCGCGGTCCTGCTCGCCGCATGCAGCGGCGCCGGGCCCTCCCAGTCCCCCACGCCGGAGCCGAGCCCGCCCGCGGACGCCAGGGTCCGCCTCCGGGTAACGGCCGTCCAGGCCCTGCCGCCCCCCGCGACCTTCAACTGGCTGCCGTCGATCGTCATCACCCTCGACGGGCGCGTCCTCACGGCCGGCGCCGTCCCGGCGATCTTCCCTGGGCCGCTCGTGAACCCGATCGTCGAGCGCCAGATCAGCGCCGCCGGCTGGGCCCGCGTCGTCGAGGCGGCTCGCGCGGCCGGCCTCCTCGGCGGGGCGAGCGACTTCACCGGCGGCCAGATGCCGCCCGGCTCAATCACGACCC
>DATLYV010000060.1:0-8119 GCA_035574535.1 Binatia bacterium | reverse complement strand
CGATCCTCACGCTGCCCTCGCCGGACTCCCAGCGTGCCGCCCTCGCTGCCATGGCCGGCCTCCTCGAACGCGGCGGGCTTGCCGTCGTCGACACCTGGCTCCCAACGCCCGCCGACCTCTCGGCCTTCGACGGGCGGCTCTCGCTGGAGTGGCTGCGCACCGATCCCGAGACCGGCCGGGAGGTGACCAAGACCGCCGCCGCCTGGCACGACCCCGTTCGCCGCCTCGTGACCCTCACGACGATCTTCGAGGAGGCCGACCCCGGAATGCCGCCGATCCGCTGGACCCGCCAGGACGCGATGCGCCTCGTGACCGTCGACGAGCTCGCGGGCTACGCCGAGACCGCCGGGCTCGCGATCGAGACCCTCGCCGGCGACCACGACCTCGGTCCGCTCGACCCGGAGAGCGACCGGGTCGTCCTCGTCGCCCGCCGCCCGGGCTAGGACCGCCGCGTCCCTGGCGCGCTTCGCCGGCCCCTCGCCGGCTGTTCGTTGCGCGGTACCGCCGAACCCCGGACGATCGGGGGAGGCCGGAGCGGCCAGAATCGCGTGGTACCGTTCGGGCGATGGCGTCGGGAGATCAGATCCGCCTGCTGCTCGTCGAGGACGTCCCCCAGGTCGCGCAATACGTCCGGGGCCTGTTGAACGCGCAGAGCGCCGTCCGCCTGGTCGACATCGTGGCCGACGGCACGCAGGTCCCGGCGAGGATCGCCGAGCACCGGCCGGACGTCGTCGTCATCGACGCGCTGCTCCAGGGCCGCGTCCGGGGCATGCAGCTGGTCAAGCAGCTCAAGGACATGAACACCGGCGTGCCGGTCGTCGTCCTGACGGTCCCGCAGAACCCGGTCAACGTCGACCCGGGCAAGGGCATCGACGACGTCCTGTCGATGCCGTTCAACGGCTACGACCTGATGACCCGGATCACCGGTGTCCACAAGGCGGCCAACGCGTCGGCCGAGCGGGCGCCTAGCAAGCTGCTCGTGATCTTCGCGCCGAAGGGCGGCGTCGGGAAATCGACCATCGCGTTCAACCTCGCCGTGGCCGCCTCGGGCCTCGGGGTTCGCACGGCGCTCGTCGACGGGAGCATCCAGTTCGGGGACCTGCGCGGCCTGGTCCGCGCGCCCCGCGACGCGCCGTCGATGCTCGACCTGCCGACCGACCGGATCGCCGAATCGGACCTCGCCGAGGTGCTCTGGCGCGGCCCGGCCGAGGTCGACATCCTCCTCGCGCCGCCGCGCATCGAGATGGCCGAGATGGTCCTCGTTCGCGACATCGAGAAGACGCTCTCGCTGATGCGGCGCATCTACGACCTCGTCATCGTCGACACCGGCGTCGGACTCGACGAGCTGACGCTCGCCCTCCTCGACCAGGCCGACACGATCCTCGAGATCGTCACCTACGATGCCACGACGATCCGGAACACGATCGCGATGGCCGAGACGTTCCAGAAGATCGGCTACTCGCCGAGCAAGGTCCAGTACCTCGTGAACCGCGCCGACGCGGCCGCCGGCATCGACCCCGCGGACCTGCGGCAGGCGCTCGGTCGCGAGCCCGAGTACCGCATCCGGTCGGAAGGCCCCGTGGTCGGCCCGTCGAGCAACCAGGGCGCGCCGTTCGTCACCGCCGAGCCCGGCGCCGGCGTGAGCAAGGACGTCATCGAGGTCGCGAAGCAGCTCCTCGGCCCCGCGGCCGCGAAGAGCGTGAGCCGCGTGCTGGCCGCGGCGGGGCGGTGACCCCGGGGCGGTGACCCCGGGGCGGTGACCCCGGGGGCGGTGACCTCGGGGCAGTGACGTCGGCCCGCCCTCGATCTCGCGGAGTCGCGTACCGTTGCAGTCCATGGCACGAGTGAGGAGCGCAAGCGAGGCGCCCGGGCGGCGTCGGTGACCGACAAGCGGCCCATCGGCGTCTTCGATTCGGGCGTCGGCGGCCTTACCGTCCTGCGCGAGATCCTGCGCCGGACGCCGGGGGAGTCGACGATCTACTTCGGCGACAACGCGCGCGCCCCGTACGGCCCGCGCCCGGACGACGAGATCCGGGCCTTCTCGACCGCGTCAATCGACGCGCTCGTCGAGCGCGACGTCAAGGCGGTCGTCGTCGCCTGCAACACCTCGACGGCGGTCGCCCTGGGTGACCTCCGGCGCCGCTACGACCTCCCGATCCTCGGCGTGATCCGGCCCGGCGCCACCGCGGTCTCGCTGGCCACGCGCAACCGCCGCGTCGGTGTGATCGGGACGCCCGCGACGATCCGCTCCCACGCCTACTTCGAGGCGATCAAGGACGAGAACCCGGCGGTCGAAGTGTACGAGCACGCCACCCCGACCTTCGTGCCGATGGTCGAGGCCGGGCTCCTCTCCGGCCCGGAGGTCGAGGCGGACGTCCGCGAGGCGCTCGCGCCGCTGCTCGGCGAGCGGGACGCGTCAGGCGAGTTCATCTTCCCGCTGCCGCCGTCCGCGAAGATCGACACGCTGCTCCTGGGCTGCACGCACTACCCGCTGCTCCGCCCGGTCATCCAGCAGGTCGCGGGCGACGGGATCGCGATCGTCGACTCGGCGTCCGCGACGGCCTCGGCGCTCGCGGAGCTGCTGTCGATCAACGCGCTCGAGGCGCCCGAGGGGAGCGTCGGCACGCACGTCCAGCTGACCACGGGCGACGTCGACGCCTTCCGGTCGATCGCCGAGCGGATGTTCGGCGAGGCGTTCCCGGACGTCGACGGGGTCGAGACCGAAGCGTCGAAGGCTTCCGCCCGGACGGGGGCGGCATCGGCACAGGCGGGGACGGCATCGGCGCCCGCGGGGAGCGCGACGGCGACATGAGCGGGACGACATGAGCGGGGCGACATGAGCGACGACACGAATGGCGGCGGCCGCTCGAACCCCCGCCGTGTTCGCCGCCTTGGCCGCTGGCGAACGGACCGACGCTGGCAGGCGGGGTTCCTGCTGGGCTCGGCGATCGGGGCTGCGGCGACGGTCCTCGGGCGCCGGGCGGAGCGCGCGGCGCGCCAGGGCCTCGTCGACTGGGGCGCCGTCGAGCGCATCGCCATCGGTCGGGCGTCGAAGGCGCCGGGCTCGCTGTCGCCGCTCGAGCTGCGCGCCGCGGAGGGCGCCTACCGCGAGGCGATGGCCCGCGTCGTACCGCGCCTGGGTGAGGCGCTCGGGACGCCGCTCCCAACCGTCGTCGAGCGGGCCGGCGTCGTCGACCGCGCCGGCTGGATCCGGGCCAACGTGGGGACGTTCCGATCACTGATCTCGCGGATGGAGGACGAGCTCCTCGACCAGGTCGTCCCGGAGGGCGGTGGCCTCACGCGGGCGACGATGGCGCTCGCGAACCGCTGGGTCACGAGCCAACAGCTCGGCTACCTGCTCGGGTTCATGGGCACGCGCGTCCTCGGCCAGTACGACATCGCGCTCCTGTCCGCCGAGGCGGAGGACGGCCGCCTGCTGTTCGTCGAGGAGAACGTCCGCGGCACCGCCCACGCGCTCGGCATCCCCGTCGCGCCGTTCCGGACCTGGATCGCGCTGCACGAGACGACCCACGCGTTCGAGTTCGAGGCGCATCCGTGGCTGCGCCCGTACCTGGCCTCGCGGCTGGAGCGGCAGCTGACGCTGTTCAGCAGCTCGGCGTCGAGCCTCGGGCGGGACACGCTCCGGGCGATCGGGCGGGCGCTGCGCGGCGAGTCGGGCGGCGAGCACTGGATGGAATCGCTCATGGGCGAGGAGCAGAAGCGCCTCTTCCGCGAGACCCAGGCAGTGATGAGCCTGCTGGAGGGCTTCAGCGACTACGTCATGGACGAGGTCGGGCGCGGGCTCGTCGAGGACGTCGAGCGCATTTCCGCGCGGTTCCACGAGCGGCGCCAGCGGCGCTCCGGGTTCGAACGCGCGGTGCTCCGGCTCACGGGGATGGACCTGAAGATGGAGCAGTACGCGAAGGGCGAGCGCTTCGTCCGGTCGATCGCGGAGGCGCGCGGTCGGGGCGCGCTGGCGCGGATCTGGGACGGGCCGGAATCGCTGCCTTCGGCCGAGGAGATCGCGACGCCGGCGCTATGGATCGAGCGGGTGCCCGACAAGGGGGTCGGGTCGCTCGCGTAGGATTCCGGGCGTGAGGTCGATCTCCCGATGAGGACCACCGCGGGGCCGGGACGCGGCCCGAACGGCGTGCCCCTGGCGATCGCGGTCAGCCCGATCCTCTCGGCGCGGGTCCGCGCCGCCGATCTCGAGCGGATCCAGGCCGCGGCGCCGGGATCGCGCATCGTCAACCTCTCGGGCGAGGGGCTGGCCGACGGCCCCGTCGACGACGTCGAGGTGCTCCTCCGCGGCTGGCTGGTGGCCGAGGCGTTCGACCGGCTGCTCGCCCGGGCGCCGAACCTGACGTGGGTCCACTCGGCGACGTCCGGGGTCGAGCGGGCGCTGACGCCCGCGGCCCTGGCTCGCGACGTCCTGGTCACCAACGCCCGCGGCGTCTTCTCGCGCCCGATCGCCGAGCACGTGTTGCTGATGATGCTCGCGATCAGCCGCCACCTGCCGGACCTCCTCGACCTTCAGCGCGAGCGGACGTGGCAGCCGCTCGAGGGGCGCGAGCTGCGCGAGCTGACGATCGGGATCGTGGGCTACGGGTCGCTCGGGAGGGCCGTGGCGAGTCTCGCCTCGGCCTTCGGCGCGCGGGTCATCGCGATGCGCCGGCGGGCCGGCGGGGGTGCGGGCGACGGGGCGGGCGACGGGGCGGGCGACGGCGCGCGATCGGGCGCGTCCACCCCGGCCGGAGAGGGGGCTTTGTCGAGCCCTGACGACGGTGACGAATTCCCGCTGGAGCCGCGGGTCGAGCGGATCGTCGGCCCGACCGGGCTGCGCTGGCTGCTCTCCGAATCGGACGTCGTCGTGTTGGCGGCGCCGCTCACCGCCGAGACCGAGAACATGATCGACGAGGCCGCCCTCACCGCGATGAAGCGCGACGCCTGGCTCATCAACGTCGCCCGCGGCCGGCTCGTCGACGACAACGCCCTGATCCGGGCACTGCGCGAGAATCGGATCGGCGGCGCAGCCCTCGACGCCTTCCGCGACGAGCCGCTGCCGCAGTCCTCGCCCTACTGGGAGCTCCCGAACGTGATCCTCACGCCCCACACGGCGTGGTCCTCGGCCCGCGTCCTCGATCGCTCGATCGACCTGTTCTGCGACAACCTCGTCCGCTTCTCCCGCGGCGAGCCGCTGCGAAACGTCGTCGACCCGACGGCGGGCTACTGATCGAGCCGATGCGGGCCGATCGCCGAGCCGGCTAGGTGCAGATCGCGATCGTCGGGCTTGCCGGGAGCGGCAAGACGACCGTCTTCAACACCCTGACGCGCGGCCACGCCGAAACCGGCGGGTACGGCGCGGTCACGCTCAACGTCGGCGTCGTGAAGGTCCCGGACGAGCGCCTCGACCGGCTGGCCGAGATCTACAAGCCGAAGAAGGTCGTCCACGCCGACGTCACGTACGTCGACCTGCCGGCGCCGCCGGCGTCGTCGGAGGGTCACATCGGCGCGGAGGAGCTGCCGGCCGAGCACCTCGCCCGGCTGCGCGAGTCCGACGCGCTGCTCCACGTCGTGCGGGCCTTCGACGACCCGTCCGTCCCGCACCCCGACGGCTCGGTCGACCCGGCCCGCGACCTCGAGCGCCTCGATCTCGAATTCGCGCTGGCGGACCTGGCAATGGTCGATCGCCGGCTGGAACGGCTCGCGTCGAGCGGCCGCCACGGCACGCCCGCGGAGCGCGAGGCGAACGAGCGCGAGGAGATCGTCCTGCGCCGCCTCAAGACGGAGCTCGAGGCCGGCCGCCCGATCCGCGACGCCGGCATGACCGAGGACGAGGCGAAGACGGTTCGCGGCTTCCGCTTCCTCACCGAGAAGCCGGTCCTCGTGCTGCTCAACGTCGGCGAGGCGGAGATCGCGAGCGCGCCTTCGCTGATCGAGCGGATCCGGGCCGGCTACCACCACCAGCACTCGCTGGTCGACTTCCTGTCCGCGAAGATCGAGATGGAGCTCGGCGAGCTCGATCCGCCTGACGCAGCGACCTTCATGGAGGAGCTCGGGATCAAGGAGTCCGGGCTCGAGCGGGTGATCCGCCTCTCCTATCAGCTCCTAGGGCTGATCTCGTTCCTCACCGCCGGGCCGGACGAGGTGCGCGCGTGGCCGATCCCGGCCGGGTCGACGGCGGTCGACGCCGCGGCCGCGATCCACACCGACCTCGCGAAGGGCTTCATCCGCGCCGAGACGGTGGCGTACGACGACCTCATCCAGTACGGCTCGACGGCCGAGGCGCGCAGGGCCGGCCGCCTCCGGTCCGAGGGCAAGACATACCGCGTCGCTGACGGCGACGTGATCGAGATCCTGTTTTCGAAGTAGCGCCCGGTGTTGCCGGCTCCCCGGCGCCGAGACGTCGGGCTCAGTTGTTGCGGGAACCGTCGCCCTCGAAGTCGGCCAGGATCGAGCGGTACTCGGCCGACTCCATGATCTCGTCGTCGAGGGAGATGAGGCGGTTCTCGTCCTCGTCGGTGGACACGTGGACCGAGGCGGACAGCCGGGCGTCCGAGACGAACGTGAAGCCGTGCTCGCGCTCCAGCTCGACCGCGATCGCCTCGATCAACGTGTCCTCCTCGAAGCTGTCCTGGATCCGCGACCGGATCGACTGGACCAGCTCGAAGAAGTCCTCCGGCTCCATCTGCTCGTCGTTGACCAGCAGAAGGTCCGAGAAGACGTCATCGTCGCCTTCGTGCAGCTCGTAGAAGTACAACCGTGACTCCGATTCGCAGGTTCGTGGCCGTCGAGGATACCCCTTGATGTGCGCTCCCCACGCGGGCGCACCGGTGGTGCTGGTGGTCGGGGCCGCGTCGCGCGACGTCGTTGCCGACGATCCCCGCGGCTGGCGGCTCGGCGGCGCGGTGATGTACACGTCGCTGGCGCTGGCGCGGCTCGGGTTCCGGGTCCGTGCGCTCGTCGGGGCGGACGAGGAGGCGGCGGCCTCACGGGAGCTCGCCGCGCTCGCGGCGATGGAGGGCCTCGCGCTCGCCGTGGCACCGCTCCCCGCCGGGCCGGTGTTCGACAACGTCGCCCACCTGCTCCACGCGGAATCGGACCGCATCCCGCTCACCGCGCTGCCGCGCGCCTGGACCTCCGGCAACGACGGCCTGCTCGTCGTTCCCGTCGCCGACGAGGTCGGGGACGAGTGGGCCGCGATCGCCGGGCCTGAGCACGCGCCGAAGGTCGCCACTCCCTCGACCGGCGAGCCCGCGCCACGCGGACCCGCGCCGCTCGTCGGCGTCGGATGGCAGGGGATGCTCCGCGTCCTTCGCGCCGGCGAGCTCGTCCGCCCCGCTCCGCCTCGCCCCTCGCCGCTCCTCAGACGCGCCGACGTCGTGGTGGCCAGCGTCGACGACATCCTGCCCGGTGTGTCCGACGAGGCGCTGCTCGAACTGCTCGGCCCGACCACGACCCTCGTCCGCACTGACGGCGCGAACGGCGGCGACCTGTTCGAGCCAAACGGCCACGGCGGTCGTGCGGCCCCGCGCCGCTACCCGGCCATCCCGACCGACGGGATCGTCGACCCGACGGGCGCCGGCGACGTGTTCCTCGCCTCGATGCTGGCGGCGCGGCTCAGCCCGTCGCTCGGCGCGCCGGAGACCGTCGCGGCGGCCGCGGCCTCCCTCGCCGTGGAGGGCCTCGGCCTCGACGGTGTGCCGGACCTCGCCGCGGTTCGGCGTCGCATGACCCGCGCGCCGAGGCGCGCGAGCCGCTGACCCAGGGCCGCCTCCAGCCGGGGGAGCGGCCGGCCCAGCCACGCCTGCCGCTCCGCGAGTCGGAGCGCCGCCGTCGCGGCCTCGATGGCCCCGGCGAGATCCCCGAGGCGGTGCTCGCGAAGCTTGGCAACCTCGACCCAGGCCAGCGTCCCGAGCGCGCCGCGGTTCGCGGCCAGCGCGACCCATGCCTCCTCGGCGTCCTTGTGCCGCCCAAGCCGGCGCAGCAGCCGCGCCCGCTCGGTGAGCATCCGCACCTCCGTCCACGGCGCGTCGCGCCGGCTCGACTCAACGGAATCCCACGCACCCGGGGCGGGGTATCGGCCCGGCCGTCCGCCGAAATCCGGCGCGCGGCGCGG
>DATLYV010000059.1:0-6393 GCA_035574535.1 Binatia bacterium | reverse complement strand
CGGGCTCCTGCCGAGGCGGTCCGCGCCGGGCCACTGCCCAGGCGTTCCCACGCCGGATGCACGATCAGTGTTCATTGCCGGGGTTCCCGGCCCCCGAGCGCTCGGCGAGCGTCCGGTTGCATCCGGATCGGGCCGCTTGCGGCCTCGGCCTGCACACCACGCGTGCATCGCCATGCGCAAGCGCACGTGGCGAGGAGTCGAGCGCCGCCGGGCGGCCAAGTCGTGACCGGCAGAGGCCGGGAATGAATATGAAGCGTGCATCCGCGACGTCATTGACGTCCACCAGCGCGAGCTGCGCATGCGCTCCCCGGCCGGGTCGAACAACGCCGGTCCCGGGCCGCACGTCGCCGCAAACTGGCGTCTTCGACTACGACGGGATCCTGTGGTTCACCGGCGCGGCCGGGTTCATCGGCCGGCTGGACCCGTCCAGCGTGGCGATCGAAACGTCCCGGGCGCCCGGCGGTTCCGGGCCCTACGGGATCACGGTGACGCCCTCGAACGAGGTCTGGTTCGTCTCGCTCCAGCGAAGCTACCTCGGGCGGGTCGACCGATCGACCGGCGAGGTCCGGACGTTCGTTCGAGCCGCCGACGGCGAACGCGGGCACGCGCCGCGCCTGGTCCGACTCGGCCGGCCGGCTGTGGGTCAGCTACTGGAACGCCGGCATGGTCGCGAGGTTCGACCCGGCCACGGCATCGTGGCGCGAATGGGACCTGCCGGGCGGCAACAACCAGGCCTATTCGATCGACGTCAACGACCGTCCGGGTCGACCCGGCGGCGGAGGCCTTCGAGAGCTTCCCCTCGGACGGCCCGAACGCCGCGGTGCGGCAGCAGGCTCGTGCGCCGCCTTGCACCGGCGGGGCACGAGAGCTGGCCGCCAGCCCGGCGCCCGGGGGCGTCTACCTTGATGCCGTGGCGCCGACGTGGCGCCGAGTTGGTGCCGCGGCGGCGCCGCGCCGGCGCTGCCGGATCAGGCACGGGCGGCCTGGGCCCGGGACGTGCGGACGTTCGTGGTGGCAATCTCGACCGCCAGCTCGGCGAGCGCCGCGGCGAGCTCCCGGGCGGAGCTCTTCGACTCCCGCTCGAACTCGATCGCCGCGTCGCGCATCTCGTCGTCCTTGACGGCACGGGCGATCCTGACCATGGCCGCGGCCGAATCCTGCTGCTTGCGCTTGAGGTTCAACAGCACCGCGTGGGCCTCGTACGCCTCGCTCTTGGCCTCGGCGGCATTCTCGGCCGTCTGGGTCATCAGCTGCTCGAGGGACTCCGCGACTTCCTCGACCTTGCCGGTCGCGCCCTTCGGCCTGCCGAGCTTCTCGAGCCGGGCGAGGAACTTCCGGTCCGTCTCGAGGGTGTCCTTGATGAGCTTCTTGACATCCGCCCGCGGGTGGTCGCGGCCGAGCTTCGTTTCGGCGTCGACGATCGCGCGCTGGATCGCGATCGCCTCGTCGAGCTCGTGGGTGATGAACGCGTCGCCGGTCTTGGCCTCTGACATGGTCGAACCTCCTCGGGCTGGTGTTGGTTGAGGTTGCTGGCGACACCATCGGCCCGCGGGACTTGCACGACCTCCCGGCCTGCGAGGGTCGGGCTTGCGGGTGCCTCGCAACGCCTCCGGTCGACCGCGGTCCGGTCCGGGCAGCAGCGCCGGGTCAGCCGCCGGACGGGTGCCGGGTCAGCCGCCGGACAGGCGCCGGTTCAGCCGCCGGCGGCCTCGAGTCGGCGAGGGTGCAGCGACAGCGCGAGCGGCAGCATCAGGCCGGCGATGGCGACCATGATCCAGGTCACGGCCACGAAGTCGCCCGTGGCGTCGCGGACGACGCCGAGGACCACCGGCGCGAGCGCGGCCAGCAGGTAGCCGACCAGCAGCATCAGCGCGGAGATCGAGGCGGCGTCCGCCGGGTCCGAGGCGACATCGACCGGGAGGGTCAGCGCGAGCGGGAAGAACGCCCCGACCCCGATGCCGAGCAGGGCCGTCGCGCCGGCGGCGAGGAGCGAACCGGACGGCTCCGACGGCGTCAGCGCGACGATGACCGCCCCGACGATGGTCAACAGGCTCGCCCCGGCGAGCTGGGTCCGGCGCGTCCCGAGGCGGTCGGCGATCAGCGGGACCCCGATCGTCGGCAGCAGCCCGATACCGGTGAACAGCCCGACGAGGACGCCGGCGTCCGCCTCGGTCCAGCCGCGCTCGACGTAGATGCTCGCGAGCCACGTGATGGAGGCGTAAAAGAGGATCGACTGCGAGCCGAAGATCAGCCCGAGGAGCCAGGCGGAGGGGCGGCGCCAGGGAAGGTTCGGCCGCTGCGGGGCGGCCCGCTGGTGGCCGTGGTCGCGCGGCATCAGGACAAGCCAGGCCGCGAGCGATACGAACGCGACGGACGAGATCGCCACGAAGGACCCGCGCCAGCCGCCAAGGGCGTCGGCCAGGGGCACGGCCGCGGCCGCGGTCGCGGTCGCGCCGAGGACGAGGCCCGCGACATAGGCGCCCGTGCCCGCAGCAGGGTGGTTCGGCAGGCGCTGGCGGACGATTGCCGGCAGGATCGGCCCGACCACCGCCATCCCGACGCCGAGGCCGGTCGTCGCGAGGAGGACGGTGATCGTCTCCGGCGCGAGCGCGCGAAGCACGCCGAAGACCGCGATGAGCAGCACGCAGACGGCGGTCCCGAGCTTCGGCCCAATCGAGCCGGACAGCACCGGGCCCAGCGGCGCGAGGAGGCTCATCGCGAGGACCGGGATGGTGCTCAGGAGGCCGGCGACGCCGTGCGACATGCCGAGCTCGTCCTGGATGTCGCCGACGAGCGGCCCGATGATCAGCGCCTGCGGCCGCAGCGCCGTCCCGACGAGGACGAGCGCGGCGACGATCCGGACGGCCGGGCTCACCGATGGGGCTCGGGCTCAGCCACCGGCACGCAGCCGCGCCCCGATCTTCGCCGCCGCGGTCCGCACCGCCGCAGCGATCCGCTCCTCCTCGCCTGGCGCCGGGAAGCGGTACGACGGCCCGTGGACGTGGACGGCCGCGACGACCTCGGCGCGGGCGTCGGCGATAGGGGCCGCCACGGAGCTGAGCCCGAGCGAGAACTCGTCGCGGACCCAGGCGTGGCCGTCGCGGCGTACATTTCGGAGCCGCTCGAGCAGCGCCGAGGCGTCTGTGAGCGTCCGCGGCGTGAAGGCCTCGAGCGGCTCGGCGAGGTAGCGGGCCAGGACCGGCGCCGCGAGCTGGGCGAGGAAGACCTGGCCGGACGAGACGGCGTGGAGCGGGATGCGCGTGCCCGTCCAGTCGCGGACCTGGACGGGATTCGGGTCGGGCGGCTCGACCTGGTCGACGTACTGGACCGTCCAGCCGTCGCGTATCGCGACGCCTGCGGCCTCGCCGAGCTCGGCGGCGAGCTCCTCGAGCACGGGGCGGGCGATGGCCACGATGTCCCATGTCTCGCTCAGGCCCTGCGCGATCGCGAGGAGGTCCGGCCCGAGCCGGTAGCGGCGCTCGCCTGGCACCTGCTCGACCGCGCCCTCGGCGGCGAGGGCGGCCAGGATGCGGGCGGCGGTCGACTTGGGGACGCGCGCGGCGGTCGCGACCTCGCTCACGCCGAGCGGCCCGTCGCCGAGCGCGCGGAGGATCGCGAAGGCTCGCCTGATGCTCTGGACGCCGATGGTCGGGCTGGACATGAACCCCTTCCTGGGCTACTGTTGAGCGCCTGATTGTTCCACAATGCGGCACCGTTCCGCAATGTGGGACGGGACATCGGGTGGCGAACGGCGGACGCCCGCCACCGGAGCAGAACGGAGCAGGCGCGTGGCGGACGCGAACCAGGACTTCGATCTCAGGTCGCTGAACGACGACGAGCTCGTCGAGCAGATGCACAACGACCTCTACGATGGCATGGCCGACGAGATCGTCGAGGGGACGAGGATTCTCCTCGAGCGCGGCTGGGGCGCCGAGAAGATCCTCAACGACGCCCTGGTCGAGGGCATGCGGATCGTTGGCATCGACTTCCGGGACGGGATCCTGTTCGTCCCCGAGGTGCTCCTCGCGGCGAACGCGATGAAGGCCGGCATGGCAATCCTGCGGCCGCTCCTCGCCGAGACGGGCGCGAAGCCGATCGGCAAGGTCGTCATCGGGACGGTCAAGGGCGACATCCACGACATCGGCAAGAACCTCGTCGCGATGATGCTCGAGGGCGCCGGCTTCGAGGTCTTCGACCTCGGGATCAACACCGACGCGGACAAGTTCATCGCGGCGCTCGAGGAGCACAAGCCCGACATCCTCGGAATGTCCGCGCTCCTGACGACCACGATGCCGTACATGAAGGTCGTCGTCTCCGAGCTGGTGAAGCGCGGGATGCGTGACGACTACATCGTCCTCGTCGGCGGCGCGCCGCTGAACGAGGAGTTCGGCAAGGCGGTCGGGGCGGACGCATACTGCCGCGATGCCGCCATCGCGGTCGAGACGGCCGTCTCGCTGGTGGAGCAGCGCCGCCAGCGCGTTGCCTGAGGTTCGTTCCACGATGCGGAACGAGGACGCACCTGTCCGCCCGGCCCTCGTCATCGGTTGCGGGGCGCTCGCGAACGAGCTCGTCGAGCTCACCCGCCGTGTCGGCCTGCCGGCGATGGACCTGACGTGCCTCCCGGCGCACCTCCACAACCGGCCGGAGAAGATTCCGGCGGCGGTCCAGCTGCGGATCCGGCGGGCGCGCGCCGAGGGGTACGACCGCATCTTCATCGCCTACGCCGACTGCGGCACCGGCGGGCTCCTGGCCCGCATGGTGGAACAGGAAGGCGTCGCCATGCTCGAAGGCGCGCACTGCTACGAGGTCTACGCCGGCCGGGCGGCCTTCGCGGCGCTCCACGATGCGGAACCCGGCACCTTCTACCTCACGGACTATCTCGTCCGGAACTTCGACCGCCTGGTCGTGCGCGGCCTCGGCCTGGACCGCCATCCGGAGCTGTTGTCTGTCTACTTCGGCCACTACCGGCGCCTGGTCTACCTCGCCCAGGCGGACGACCCCGAACTGACCGCGCGGGCCGAGGCGGCCGCGGCGCGCCTCGGCGGCCTCGCCTTCGAGCGACGCCTGGTCGGGCTCGGGGAGCTGGCGCCGGCCATCGCGGGGTTCGCGACGACCGCGGTCGCCACCCCGGCGAGGGCCGCGTGATGGCCCAGCTGATCACCATCTGGTGGCGCGACATCCCGATGCAGGTGATCGCGAGGGATGGCCGCAAGAGCGCCAAGCGCGTCCTGAACAAGCGCTTCCAGTTCGCGGTCGACAAGGCCGCGATGAACGCCGGCAAGAAGTCGTACGGCGACTACATCGAGGAGATGCAGCGGACCCAGCGAGACTGCGGCCCGGACGTCGAGGCCGAGGCGGACGCCGAGGTTGCGCGCCTCGAGCAGGCCTACACCAAGGAGAAGCTGCACGCCCTGATCGCGTCGGGCGGCGAGGGGGAGCGGCTGTGAGCAGGTCCAACGGCACCCGATCCGGGGTCACCCACACAGTCCTCAGCTCGGCCACCCGCGAGGTCGTCATCGGCTTCGACCGGCCGTTCACGATCATCGGTGAGCGCATCAATCCGACCGGCCGGAAGCTCCTCGCCGAGGAGATGCGCAACGGCGACTTCAGCCGCGTCGAGCGCGACGCGATCGCCCAGGTCGAGGCGGGCGCCCACATGCTCGACGTGAACGCCGGCATCCCGCTCGCGGACGAGCCGGCGATCCTGGCCCGGACGGTCCAGCTGGTGCAGTCGCTGGTCGACGTCCCGCTCTCGATCGACTCGTCGATCGTCGAGGCCCTCGAGGCCGGGCTCGCCGTGTACAAAGGCAAGGCGCTCGTGAACTCCGTGACCGGCGAGGAGGAGCGCCTCGAGCGGGTCCTGCCGCTGGTGAAGAAGTACGGGGCCGCGGTCGTCGCCATCTCGAACGACGACACCGGAATCAGCGAGGATCCGGACATCCGCTTCGAGGTCGCGCGCCGCATCGTGGAACGCGCCGCCGATCACGGCATCCCGCGTGAGGACGTGATCGTGGACCCGCTGGTCATGCCGATCGGCGCGATGGCCACCGCGGGGCAGCAGGTGTTCCGCCTGGTGAGACGGCTGCGCGAGGAGCTCGGGGTCAACACGACCTGCGGCGCCAGCAACGTCAGCTTCGGCATGCCGGACCGGGAGCGGATCAACGCCGCGTTCCTGCCGATGGCGATCGCCTGCGGGCTGACGTCCGCGATCACCAACCCGCTCGCCGCCGAGGTGAAGGCAGCGATCATGGCCGCGGACGTCCTCATGGGCAACGACCAGGACGCCGCTCGCTGGATCCGGGCCCACCGCGAGGCGATGCACGCGGCCGCGGCGACGAGCGCAGGCACGCGCACAGGCGCGGGCGCCGCGGGCGTGGGGACCGGTTCCGCGAC
>DATLYV010000058.1:0-3451 GCA_035574535.1 Binatia bacterium | reverse complement strand
CGACGGCGCGGCCGCGGAGCCCGCACCCGCCAGCTCCCGCGGGGCCGGCGCGGCCCGCGACGCCTTCGGCGTCTACCTCGGCAGCGCGCTCGGCGGGATCGCGTACGCTGAGGGCCAGCACGAGCGCTACATGGAGCGAGGCATCCGGTCGGTCGCGCCGAACCTCGCGCTCGCGGTCTTCGGCGGCGCCGCGCCGGCCAACATCGGGATCGCCCTCGACCTCCGCGGCCCGATCCTCTCGACCGCCAACTCGTGCGCCTCCGGCGCGGTCGCGCTGGGCGAGGCACTGCGTGCGATTCGCGACGGGACCATCGATGCGGCGATCGCGGGCGGCGCCGAGGTCCCGCTGAGCCCGCTCGCGTTCGGGGCCTTCGACATCATCCGGGCGCTGTCACCCGGCTCGAACGACGACCCGGGCCGGGCGGCCCGGCCATTCGATGCCGCGCGCGACGGCTTCGTCATGGGCGAGGGCGTCGGCCTGCTCGTCCTCGAGGCCGAGGAGGTCGCGCGCGCCCGCGGCGCGGAGCCCTACGCCGAGCTGCTGGGGTACGGCGCCAGCTCGGACGCGCACCACATGGTCCAGCCGCGCGCCGACGGCCGCGAGGCGGCCCGCGCGATCCGCCTCGCGCTGGAAGACGCGGGTGTGGCCGCCGCCGAGCTCGACTACGTGAACGCCCACGCCTCCTCCACGCCCCTCGGCGACGTCGCCGAGGCGCGGGCGCTGGCGATCGCCCTCGGTGATCGAGCCCGGACGATCCCGGTCAGCGGCACGAAGGCGCTGTATGGCCATCCGCTCGGCGCGTCGAGCGGGATCGAGGCCGCCATCTGCGCCCTCGGGATTCGGCGCGGCTGGGTCCCCGGCACGGCCAACCTCGAGACGGCCGACCCGGCGGTCGTCGCGCAGCTGCCGGGCCTCCTGGCCGAGGGTCGCGACGGCCGCTACGAGCGGGTCCTGTCGACGTCGTTCGGGTTCGGCGGGCTCAACGCGGCCCTGGTGTTCGGCGCGGTCGAGCCCTGAGCGGCCACCTCTTCGCGCGATCGCGATATACATGGTGCGAGCCTGTTGCTTCTGTGGCATCCCGCGCCGCGGCCACACCACGTCACGGAATCTTCCGAGGAACCTGTATGACCCAGCGATTGAACGCGCCCCGCTCCGTCCTGACCCTTGCCACGCTCGCCGCCCTCGTGGCGGCCGCGTGCGGCTCCGGCGGTCAGCCCGCCTGGACGCCGCTCCCGCAGCAGCCCGAGACGCCCGCCCCGACCAGCGCCGCCTCCGGCGAGGCCGGCGGCGAGACGCAGGCGCCCGGCGGTGAGACGGTGCAGTTGACGGTCGGGACCGACACGGGCACCGAGCTGCGGTTCGACCCGGCGACGGTGAGCGCGCCGGCCGGCTCGACCATCCAGCTGACGTTCGAGAACCGCTCGACCACGCCGCACAACCTGACGTTCGACGCCCCGATCAACCAGGCGACGGCGCAGGTCGTCAACGCGGGCGACAGCGAGACGCTCGAGTTCCCCGCCCCGGACCCCGGCAGCTACACCTTCATGTGCACGCTCCACCCGGGCATGGAAGGCACGCTCACGATCCAGTAGGCGCCGGTCCGCCGACGCGACGCAGCGGGTGACCCATCGCGGGTCGCCCGCTAGTCAATCGTGAACTTGTCCGGATCCTGGTAGTGGCCGGTCCGCTCCTTCTCGATCTGCATGAGCACGTCATTGAGGAGCGTCGAGGCGCCGAACCGGAAGCGATCGGGCGTCATCCAGCGCGGGCCGAGCGTCTCGTACAGCACGACCAGGTACTGCACGGCCTCCTTTGCGTTCCGGATGCCGCCCGCCGGCTTCATCCCGACCGCCTTGCCGGTGGCCTTCTCGAAGTCGCGGATCGCCTCGAGCATCACGAGCGTCACCGGCAGCGTCGCGGCCGGCTGGACCTTGCCGGTCGAGGTCTTGATGAAGTCCGCGCCGGCCGCCATCGCCAGGATCGAGGCCCGGCGGACCGCGTCGAACGTCCCCAGCTCGCCGGTCTCGAGGATGACCTTGAGATGGGCGTCGCCGCACGCTTGCTTGACCTCGACGATCTCGTCGAACACCGTCGCGTAGTCGCCGGACAGGAACGCGCCCCGGTCGATGACCATGTCGACCTCGTCGGCGCCCGCGGCCACCGCCGCCTTGACCTCGGCCACCTTGAGGTCGCGGAACGTCTGGCCGCTCGGGAAGCCCGTCGCGACGCTGGCGACCTTCACGCTCGACCCGCGGAGGGCGTCTTTCGCCTCCTCGATCAGCGCCGGGTAGACGCAAACGGCGGCCACGGACGGGATCGAGGGGTCACCCGGCTGCGGGTGCATGGCCTTGGCGCACAGCGCCCGGACCTTGCCCGGCGTGTCGCGGCCCTCGAGGGTCGTGAGATCCATCATCCGGATCGCGAGGTCGAGGGCCCAGAGCTTCGAGGCCTTCTTGATCGAGCGGCGCTTGAGGCTCTCGACGCGCAGCTCCACGCCGACCTGGTCGACCGCCGTGAAGCGGCCGAGGACGCTGCCGAGCGGCCCCGGGCGCCCGCCGGCCCACGCGCGGACGAGCTCGGAGGCGCGCTCGCGGGAGATCGTGTCGGGCTGTCGGACGGCCATGGGACGGTGAGGATACACCGGGTCGGATCGGCCTCCGGCGTACGATCGCCCTCAATGTCCGACCAGCTGACGATGCGCCTCGAACCGGCTTTGCCGCGGCTGCCGACCGGTCTGCGCCCGATGCTCGCCCGGTCGCTGCCGGAGCCGTTCGATTCGGCGGCGCACCTCTTCGAGCCGGTCTGGGGCGGGGCGCGGGCGCTGGTGCTGATCGGGCCGGCGCCGGTCCCCGGGGCGGGCGACGTTCGCTTGGTGGCCGAGGACGGCACCATGGGCCCGGCGCCGATCGATCTCGCGGGACTGGCAGCGCGGGTCGCCGCGCGATCCGCGGTGCTCGACGGCGAGATCGTGGTGGTCGACGAGGCCGGCAGGCTCGACACGGCGGCCCTGGCGCGGCGGTTCCGCGGCGAGCCGGGGCGGCCGCTCAGCTACCTTGCCTTCGACCTGCTCCACCTCGAGGGCAAGTCGCTGCTCGGGCTGGCGTTGGACAAGCGGCGGGCGCTGCTTCGCCAGGTTCTTCGGCCCGGCGACGAGGTCGTCGCGGTGCCGGGGATCGCCACGGAGGGCCGGGCGCTGTTCGAGGCGGTCTCGGCGCAGGGATTGTTCGGCGTGCGGGCGCGGCAGCGGACCTCGCCGTACCTGCCCGGCGTCCGAAGCCGGCTGTGGCGGCTGGTGCCCGTCGCGGGCCTCGGGGCCGTGGGCGGCGTCGCGGACGGGGGCGAGCTGCCGCCCGAGGACGCGGAGCTCATCGCAGGCGTCGCCGACCGCGGCGAACGGGTTCTTTCACTGATCCGGCGGTTGCCGCTGGAGTTCGAGGAGCCGGACGCCTA
>DATLYV010000057.1:0-14110 GCA_035574535.1 Binatia bacterium | reverse complement strand
CGAGGTGGACGACAGCGAGGAAGTGCCGCTCGTCCAGCTGCCGTCGCTGGCGATCGAGAAGGTCGACAACACCGGCACGTTCGACGAGGTCGGCGACGTCATCAGCTACACGATCACCGTCACCAATGACGGCAACGTCACCCTGACGAACGTCGTGGTGACCGACCCGAACGCGCCCGACATCGACTGCTCGGCCGAACTCGGCCAGCAGGCGACCATCCCGTCGCTCGCTCCTGGTGCCTCGGTGGTCTGCTCCGCCAGCCACACGATCACCCAGGACGACCTCGATGCCGGCCACTACCTCAACACCGCCTGCGCCGACGACGGCGAGGGCGGCGCGGAAGAGGTCTGTGACGACGAGGACACGCCGGGCGAGCAGAACCCCGAGCTGTCGATCGACAAGTCCGCCGCCGAGCCCGACTACGACGAGGTCGGCGACGTCATCCATTACACGATCGTGGTCACCAACACCGGCAACGTGACGCTCCACGACGTGGTCGTCACGGACCCGGAGATCAGCGACCTCGACTGCGAGCCGGATCTCCCGGTGGCGAGCCTCGCGCCGGGTGCCAGCTTCACCTGCACCGCGACGCACACCATCGTGCAGGAGGACCTGGATCTCGGGTTCTTCGACAACACCGCGTGCGCCGACGACGGCAACGGCAACGGCGAGACCGGCGCCGCCCCCGTCTGCGACGACGCGGTGGTCTTCGGCGAGGAGGTTGAGGTGATCACGCCGCTGCCGACCCTGCCGCCCACGGACAGCAACGGTGGCGGATCGTCGGGTCCGATGAGCAGCTGGTGGCTGCTCCTCGCGATCCTCGGGGGCGTGCTCGCCACCGTCGTTGTCCTCACGCCTGCGCGGGGGCGCCGTCGGACCTAGCCCAGACGCGACCCCGCACGACCGAGGGGGCCCCCTCGCTATCCCGGGGGCCCCCTTTCCGTTTGTCGTGCGCCGATCGGGCGCGGCGAATCTCACTCGGCGACCGGGCCGATCGGGATGACGATGCTCGCTGTCGCGGTCGGGAAGCTGGTCGTGCTGTCCGTGCTCGCGTTCCTCGTCGCGCGCCGCCAGCGGCCCGAAGCGCCGCCGGACCCGCTCGCGTCGACGCGCACCCGAGGGACGGCGCCGCTCGATCACCGCGTCCCGCGGATCGACCGCCAAACGGCCGCACCCGCCTCGTTGACGCTCCTCGCCGCAATCCCGATAATTCCACTCGGGATTCCACACAAAGCCCGGGAACTGCCCCGAGGAGCGTCTTGACCACACCGACCACCCGCGAGCTCGTCGCCGACCGCCGCGACCAGTACGCCTTCCACGACGACATCGTCTACCTCCGCGAGACCGGCCGCGGCCTGTCGCGCGAGACCGTCGAGGAGATCAGCCGTATCAAGGGCGAGCCCGACTGGATGCTCCAGATGCGGCTCCGCGGCTACGAGCACTTCCTGAAGCGCCAGATGCCGATGTGGACGGACGGTCTCGACAGGATCGACTTCGACCGGATCGTCTACTACCGCAAGCCCTGGGAGCGCGAGGAGAAGTCCTGGGACGACGTCCCCGAGCAGATCAAGCAGACGTTCGAGCGGCTCGGCATCCCCGAGGCGGAGCGCAAGTTTCTCGCCGGCGTGGGCGCCCAGTACGACTCCGAGGTCGTGTACCACTCGGTTCGCGAGGAGCTCAGCAAGCTCGGCGTCGTGTTCATGGGCATGGACCAGGGCCTGCGCGAGCACGAGGACATCGTCCGGAAGCACTTCGGGACGGTCGTGCCAGCGGAGGACAACAAGTTCTCGGCGCTCAACACCGCGGTCTGGTCGGGCGGTTCGTTCGTGTACGTGCCGAAGGGTGTCGAGGTGCCGCTCCCGCTGCAGGCCTACTTCCGCATCAACGGCGAGAACACCGGCCAGTTCGAGCGGACGCTGATCGTGGTCGACGAGGGCGCCAAGGTCCACTACATCGAAGGCTGCACGGCGCCGATCTACGCCACGGATTCTCTGCACGCAGCGGTGGTCGAGGTGGTCGCGCTGCCGGGCTCGAAGGTCCGCTACACGACCATCCAGAACTGGTCGAACGACGTCTACAATCTCGTCACCAAGCGGGCCCACGCGTACGAGCGCTCGACGGTCGAGTGGGTCGATGCGAACACCGGCTCGCGCAAGACGGTCAAGTTTCCGTCGATCTACCTGCGCGGCGAAGGCGCGACGGCCGAGGTCATCTCGGTCGCAGTGGCGGGTCGCGGGCAGCACCAGGACACGGGCGCCAAGGCGATCCACCTGGCGCCGAACACGACGTCGCGCATCGTGTCGAAGTCCGTCTCGAAGGACGGCGGGCGGGCCACGTACCGCGGCCACCTCAAGGTCGCGCCGGGCGCGACCGGCGTGGTCGCCTCCGTCCGCTGCGACGCCCTGATGCTCGACGACGAGTCGCGCTCCGACACGTACCCGTACATCGACATCCAGGAGGACGACACGACGATGACCCATGAGGCCACCGTCGGGAAGATCAGCCAGGACCAGATCTTCTATCTGATGTCGCGGGGCCTCACGGAGAACGAGGCCCAGAACCTCGTGATCCAGGGGTTCCTCGAGGTCTTCACGAAGGAGCTCCCGATGGAGTACGCCATCGAGTTCAACCGCCTCGTGAAGCTCGACATGGAGGGCTCGCTCGGCTGACCGCCGGCGCCGCCTCCTGGCGCCCGGTCCGATCGCACCCGCACCTCGCACGCCGCACCGCGCCGCAGCGCGCCGTAGCCGTCTGCGAGCCCCGCCGCGCCCGGTCCGATCGCACCTTCCGCCCGCGCCACCGCGGCGACGCCGACGCGGCCGACGCCCTGCGGGCCGAAAACCACAAACGCCCGAGAGAACCCGATCACTAGATGTTCCGAAAACCCATTCAAGAACAGGTTCTCTGGATCACTAGATGTTCGTGGCTCTCTCGAGCAAGGCTAACGGTAGCGGGTCGGCGGCCGCCTGTCCTGACGATTTCGCAACGGAATGTGGAGAACACGTCAATTCCTCATATCGGGCCGGGGAGATGCTTGGTACTTCGCGGGCAATCGGCTCGCGGCGACCACGCCGCAGACCGCCGATGCGGCGCCGGACTGGCAGCGCATGGCACCGAGGTCGGCACCCGGTCCAGCGCAAGGGGGCGCGCCAGGGATGCCGCGGCGCGCTGTTTCGCATTCCACCGGTACGATTCAGCCGTGACCCAGGATCCCGTTCCCGGCGCCAACGTGCCGGCGCGCGTCCGACCCGCCCGCCGGTCGCCCTCCGACCTGCCCTTCACGTTCGCCGACGCGGCGCTCGCCGAGCGCCTCGCGACCGAGCGCGGCGAGCCCGACTGGCTCCGCGCGGAGCGCCTTGCGGCAGCCGCCGCCTTCGAGGCCCTTCCCATCGAGCCGAACCAGCTCTACACACCGTACATCGACCTCCGGCCCGCGGACCTCCTCGAGGCGGAGCCGTACGTCCTCGGCGGCCCGGCTGGCCTCGGCGCGGACCTCGAGGCCCTCCGCGCGGGCGACGGGCTGCCCGACGGCGTGATCGTCGAGACGATGGCCGAGTGGCTGGCCCGCGACCCCGAGGGATTCCGCACGGCAATGGAGGGCGGCGCGACCCTGCAGTCGGACGACAAGCTCGCCCAGCTCGCCCGCGGCTTCTGGGGCCATGGCCGCCATGTCGAGATCGCACCGGGCGTCCGCGTCGAAACGCCCATCGCCCTCCGCTGGCCGGAGCCGGAGCCCGGTCGGGCGCTGCTGACCCGCACGATCGTGTCGGTCGGGCGGGGGGCCTCGGCGTCGCTCGTCGAGGAGCTCGTGCCGGGCGCGGGCGGCCCTGCCGACGCCACCGACGGGCGCCAGGGGTTCTTCCACGGCACGACCGAGGCGATCCTCGCACCCGGATCGACCCTCGCGTTGGCCTCGATCCAGGTCTTCGGCCCGCGCGCGGTTACCTTCCAGCACCGCCGCGCGACGATCGACGATGGCGCCTCGCTCCAGTGGGCGCTCGCGCAGCTCGGCGGCCGTCTCGTCCGGTCGAGGGTCGACAATCGCCTCGAAGGCGACCGCAGCTCGGTCGAGCAGGTCGAGATCGTCTTCGGCGGCGGCGAGCAGCTGTTCGACCTGACCTCGTACACCCGCCACATCGGCCGCGACACGACCGGCAACCTGCTGTCGAAGGGCGCCCTCCTCGACCGGGCCCGGAGCTTCATGAAGGGCCTCATCACGATCGAGAAGACCGCGATCGGCACCGACTCCTTCCTCGGCGAGTTCGGGATGAACCTGTCGAAGGCCGCCCGCGCCGTCGCGATCCCGTCACTCGAGATCGACCAGCCGGACTGCCGCCGCGCCGCGCACTCGTCGTCGGTCGGGCCGATCGACCCGGCGCAGCTCTTCTACCTCGAGAGCCGCGGCATCTCCCCGGACGACGCGCGCAAGTTCATCGTCCTCGGGTTCCTCGAGCCCGTCGTCGCGCGCGTGCCGCTCGACGAGCCCCGCGACCGCCTCCGCGAGCTCCTCGACGAGAAGTGGGCCGAGGGCGCGGCCACGGAGGCGAGCGCCGCCGCGTGACCCGACGCGTCGACCTCCTGGGCGTCGACGAGGTGCCCGAGGGCACGATGAAGATGGCCTTCGTCGACGGCACCGACCAGGTCATCGTCGTCCACACGGGCGGCGAGATCCGGGCCTTCCAGGGCATCTGCACCCACGAGTATTTCGAGCTTGACAAGGGCTTCCTCACGGGCAACGGCTCCCGGGGCGCGAACGGCCGGCCGGCTGGCACGCTCACGTGCGCGCTGCACCTGTCGCGCTTCGATCTGGCGGACGGCGAGCCGCTCGACCCGCCGGCCGAGGTCCCGCTCGCGATGTACCCGGTCGTCATCGAGAACGGGCGCGTGCTCATCGAGGTCCCGGACGGGCCGTTGCCCGTCAACGAGTAGCCGACCGGGCCAACGAGTCGTCGACCGGGCCAAACGAGTCGTCGACTCGGGCGCTGGAAAACCCGGGCGAGGCGGCGCCCGCTACGGCGCGGGCGCCAGGGTCAGCGTCTGGGCCGCGCTCGCGAGGACGGTCCCCGGGGAAAACGGCAAGGGGATCGACTGGCCGCTCGCCCACAGCGGGACGAGGTCGCCGTAGTGCGGGTCGCCCACGTTGCCGCTCTGGCCGGTCGTGATGATGATCTGGGCGCCGTCGAGGTCGCCCATGTCGACCGTCAGGCGGTACGACGGCCCGTTCGTGACCCCGAAGACCTCGACGTTCGACGGCGGCACGTCCGACGGGTCGTCCGGGTCCGGGTACGCCCGATCGACCCGGTAGTAGTTGTTCTGGATCGCGCCGTCGGCGCCGCCGACCGGGACGGCCCCGGTGTTGAAGTACCACTCGATCGGCGGGATCCCGGACGTCCCGAGGGTCTGCTCCTGGAACTGCACGGTGTGGAGCCGGCCCCACGTCCAGCTCTCGGGCGCGCCGTACTTGGCTCGGAGGGCCGCGGCCGTCTCGTCGACGACCTTCGCGACCAGCTCGGCAGGCGAGCGGGCGGGCTCGCTCGTGCCCGTGACGGTCCACCAGCGGCTCTGCGGGTCGCCCAAGACCTCGATGAGGGCCTGCCACGACATGACCGAGCCGACGTAGTCGCGCGCGATCGGCCCGAGCTCGTCGTCAAAGATCGCCCGCAGGACCGCCAGCTCGACCGTCACGTACGCGGTGCACCCGAGCGACCCGGGGTCGCACTGCCGGTCCCAGGACGCGATCCGGCCCCACAGTGTCCGGCCGTCGTCGGTCGAGGGGTTGACGCCGAGGCTGATGAGCAGCGGGACGATCCTGTCCGCCCGCCCGAGGTAGTCGTCCATCTGGATCGATCGCATGTCGGCGGTCGTGAGCTTGCCCTCGATGGCGTCGAGACGGGCCTCGACGCGCGCGGCGCGATAGCCCGGGTCGAACTCGTTGCCGAGCCAGTGCGGGTAGACGGCGTCGACCGGGAGGTTGTTCGCGGACACGATCCGGCCGTTGGCCGGATTGAGCTGCCACGGCAGCTCGTCGCGCGGGACGTAGCCCATCCACTCCGCGTCGCCCGACTGGCCGTCCCGGACGCGGTTGCCGGTGCCGTAACGCATGACGCACGGCTCGCCGCCGGGGCACTCGACGGTCGTGGGGTCGACCTCGCGGATGGGGATCAGGCCCGGCAGGACGTAGCCGATGTTGCCGTCGACGTCGGCGTAGAGGAAGTTCTGGCTCGGCGAGACGTAGTTGGCGAAGGCCGCCCGGAACTCCTCGAAGCTGGAGGCCCGGTTGATCGCGAAGAACGACTCGAGCGTCAGGTCGACCTCGGCGATCGACGTCCAGCGGAGCGCGAGGGACGGCCCGTCCTGGAGGCGCTCGTCGACGTCACTGAGGATCGGGCCGTGGCGGGAGATCCGGACGTCGAACTCGACCGTGGAGCCGCCGGCGACCTTGATGATCTCGTGGCGCAGCTCGTACGGCTCGGAGCGGCCCTCGTAGAGGTAGCGGCCCTGCGGGTCGGACGGGTCCGGGGCCTCGAGGAACAGGTCCTGCGTGTCCGGGTTGACGTTCGTGGCGCCCCAGGCGATCCGGGCGTTGTGGCCGAGGATCACCGCCGGCGCGCCCGGGAACGAGACGCCGACGACGTCCCACGGGCACTCCGTGGTGATCGTTCGGCAGTGGAGGCCGTTCATGAACCACACGGACGGCATCGAGAACCCGAGGTGCGGGTCGTTGGCGAGGATCGGCTTGCCGCTCGCGGTGTGCTCGCCCGAGACGACCCAGTTGTTCGAGCCGACGCCGTGGCTGCCCAGGAGGCCGGCACCGCGGTCGAAGCCCGCGAGCGCGGCGATCTCGGTCGAGAGGCCGGCGAGGTCGACGAGGGCGTCGGCGTGGTCCGGGGAGACCCGCGGGACGGCTGACTGCGTGGCGCCGGCCTCCTCGGCGCCGGCCCGGGCGGACTCCGCGGCGGCGTCGGATGCGTCGGATTCCTCATTTGTCGGCGCCACGGCGCCGCCCTCGCCGATCCGGTTAGTGGGCGTGATGACCGGCGCGTCCTCCGGGTAGGGCGGGAACAGCTCGTCGGTGATCGCCGGGTCGCCCAGCCGGGCGCCGGCGAGGTACCGGAAGATCTCCGAGTCGGCGTTCCCACCGAGCGACCACGCCTGGACCTTCTGCCACGTCGCCGTGTCGAGCGGCGTCCACGGCTCGAGCCGGTAGCCCCCGAGGTCGTAGGTCCCGGATCGCACGCCCGCCAGGACGAAGGGCGTCGGCAGCTTGCCGTTGTGCTCGTCGATCCAGGCGTTCACGCCGTCGGCGTACGACTGGAGGATGAACTTCGTGAGCGGCGACATCGCGTCGAGGTCGCGCTGCGCGGCGATCCGCCATCCGAGCGTCCGGATGTAGCGGTCGCGGTCGACCTGGCCCGCGCCGAACAGCTCCGAGAGGCGCCCGGCGCCGATGCGGCGCGAGACCTCCATCTGCCACATCCGCTCTTGGGCGTGGACGTAGCCCTGGGCCATGAACAGGTCGTGGGTGTTGTCGGCCAGGATCTGGACGAGCCCGTAGCGATCGCGCAGGACCGTCACGTCGTGGTCGAGGCCGGGGACGGCGATCGTCCCGGTCACCTGCGGCCAACCCCGCTGGGTCGTGATCGCCCCGAGGACGGCGAGCGCGACGATCACGAGCGACACCACGACCGCCACGAGCTTGAACGCGCCGACCAGGACACGGCCTGTGAATCGGGCGGCCCTGACCGCCGCGTTGGCCATCGACCGGCTCCTCAGCGCGGCAGGATGGTCCCGAGGCCCTGCGCCTCGGCGGAGCGGACGATCGCGTCGGCGAACACGAGGTCCGCGAGCCCGACGCCGAGGTGGGTGACGACGACGCGGCCCTCGGGCCGCTTCGTGCCGGCGAGCAGAGCCTCGCCGATGGTCGCCATCGGGTCCGGGTAGCCATCGAAGTTGCCCGCGTCCCGGTTCGCGAGGTACTGCTCGCGCTGGTCGACGAGGAACAGCGCGGCCTCTCGCGCCACCTCCGCGGCGGCGTACGTGGCGTAGTCGATCGGGATGACCGTGGCGTCCGGCCGGAGCCACGCGTTGGTCATCGACTGGCGCTCCTCCGGCGGCCCGAACGACGCGGCGGTGAGCACGAGGTTGGAGACCTCGACGGCCTCGCGCGCGGTCAGGTGCGTGGTCGCGCCGGCGATCCCATCCGTCGCACGCGCCGTGGCCGCGAGCGCCTCGGCCCGCTCGGGCGAGCGGTCGAAGACGTGCAGCCGCATGCCGGGCAGGAGGCCCGCGAAGACCGCGAGGTGGGAGTGGCCCTGGACGCCCGCGCCGATGATCGCCACGTCGACATCCGTGGCGGCGCCGGCACCTGCCCCGCCCCCGTCCCCGGGCCCGAAGGCTCCCGCGCCGGCAATCGGGCCCCAGTGCCGCACCGCGACGCCGCTGACCGCGGCGGTCCGCTCGGCGGTGATCGGCCCGCCGTCGAGGATGGCCGTGGGAATTCCCGTCTGCGGGTCGTTGACGATGACCGTGGCGTGGATCCCGGGCAGACCACGGGCCGTGTTGGTCGCGTAGCCGGCGACCCATTTCATGCCCACGAGGTCGCCGGACGGGTCGTCGCCGCGGAGGTGCGACGGCATCGCGTGGACGAACGAGGCCTCCGGGCGCGGGTGGATGGCGATCTTCGGCGGGAGCTGCGAGGCGCCCGGGCGCGCGAGCGCGATCATCGTCAGCTCGGCGAGCCGGAGGCGCTCCTCGAGCGGCGGCATCGCGGCGACGACGTCGGCACGGGACAACCACCGCAGCGGCGGCAGCGCCCCCGGTCCGTTCTCGGACTCGCCTCCCATCTGGCGGCATTGTAGAGAGGCCATCCGGCACGTGAGCGGGTGTCGGCCGCTGGCTACGATTTCG
This sequence comes from Binatia bacterium, assembly GCA_035574535.1. Classification (GTDB taxonomy): domain Bacteria; phylum Chloroflexota; class Limnocylindria; order Limnocylindrales; family CSP1-4; genus UBA5189. The sequence continues at coordinate 5,202 of DATLYV010000057.1, read as the reverse complement.
CGGTGACCCCGATCGACGTCAAGCAGAGCCTCGAAAACCTGAAGCTCGAGCGGGACGCGATCGCGCTCTACGACGGCCTCGCCCGGATCGAGAAGGACCCCCGGCGCGCGGCCGCGTTCGAGAGGATCGCCGGAAACGAGCAGCGCCACGCGGAGGTCTGGGCCGCGAAACTCCGCGAGCTCGGCGCCGAGGTGCCGGAACCGGACGGGCCGCGGCTGCGCATCCGGACGATCCTGCTGCTTGCCCGGGCGTTCGGGACGCACGCCGTCCGCGACCTCGTCCGGGCGCTCGAGGGCGACGAGGAGGAGCTGTACACGGCCCAGGGCGCGCCGGAGGTCGCGGCGATCGCGGCGGACGAGCGCGAGCACGCGGAGATCTGGGACCAGCTCAGCGGCAGCGGCGAAGCCCGGGCACGGGGCCGGGCCCGCGGCGCGAGGCAGATCGCGGAGCGGGAGCGCTGGCACCGCGTCGGCCGCTCGGGGACGCTGCGGGCGGTCATCTTCGGCGTCTCGGACGGGCTCGTCTCGAATCTCGCGCTGGTGATGGGCGTCGCGGCGGCGTCGGGCGCCTCGCGCGGAGCCGACGACGGCTTCGTGCTCCTCGCCGGCATCGCCGGCCTCCTCGCCGGGGCCTTCTCGATGGCCGCCGGCGAGTACATCTCGATGCAGAGCCAGCGCGAGCTGTTCGAGCGCCAGATCGCGCTGGAGCGTGCGGAGCTCGAGGCGATGCCCGAGGAGGAGCAGTCCGAGCTGGCCCAGATCTACACGTCGAAGGGCTTCACCGATGCCGAGGCCGAGGCCATCGCCGAACGCATGTTGACCGACCCGGACCACGCCCTCGACACGCTCGTGCGCGAGGAGCTGGGCCTCGACCCCGACGAGCTCGGGTCACCCTGGGGCGCCGCGGCCGGCTCGTTCATCGCCTTCGCGGTCGGGGCGCTGATCCCCGTGCTGCCCTACCTCGTGACCGGCGGAAGCGCGGCGTTCGTGGCCGCGCTGGCGCTATCCATCGGCGCGCTGTTCGCGGTCGGCGCCGGCGTGAGCCTCCTGACGGGCCGCGGCCTGCTGTTCTCGGGCACGCGCCAGGTCCTCATCGGCGCGGCGGCGGCCGTCGTCACGTACCTCGTCGGCGCGGCGATCGGGGTCGCCGTCTGACCGAGGGCGTTCGACCTGGACACCCGGATCGACCGCGTCGCCCGCATCGACCGCCCGGTCGAGATCGACCGCCTCGAGCGGCGCGGCCGGCTCGCCCTCGACGAGCAGCTCGTCGGGTGGCGGGAGGTCGAGGTACTCGCGGTGGAGCCGCAGCACGGCCTCGACCGTCGCGGGGTCGGTGGCATGACCGGCGTCAGCGAGGCGGTCGACGATCCAGGTCGTCTCGGCCCGGCGCTCCAGCCCGACGATGTCCTCCTCGCGGCGCCGGCCGTTCATCGTCACGACCGCGACGAGGCCCCCGCCCGCGACGAGGCCCACGAGCAGCAGCCACCATTGGAACTCCGCCATCGGGCGGAAGGATAGGGCGGCAGGCGCGCCGGGGCGGCCCGATCGGTCGGAAGGTCGCGGCCGCATACACTCCGCGGCGATGATCGACTGGACCCCGGATGCGGTCGCGCTGCAGATCGGGCCGTTCTCCCTCTACTGGTACGGGATCGCCTACGCGGTCGGGCTCGCGGGCGCCTACCTGGTCATGGTCCGGATGGCCCAGCGACTGCGGCAGAACCCCGGGATCATCGGCAACGGGCTGATCATCGTCGCGGTCGCGGCGCTCATCGGCGGGCGTCTCTACCACGTCATCGACCAATGGCACCTCTACGCCTCCGACCCGATCAGGATCGTCCTGCCGCCGTACAGCGGGCTCGGGATCTTCGGCGGCTTCATCACCGGCGCGATCGCCGTCATCGTGCTGACGCGCTACCACAAGGTGTCGTTCTGGCGCTGGGCCGACATCGTCGCGCCGGGCATCTTCGTGATGCAGGCGGCCGGGCGCGTCGGCAACTTCTTCAACCAGGAGCTGTACGGCCCGCCGACGGACCTGCCGTGGGGCATCGCCATCGACTGCGAGCACCGGGTCATCGAGTACCCGTGCTCGACGTTCCCGCTGGCCGAGACGCACTTCCACCCGCTTTTCCTGTACGAGTCGCTGTCGGGGCTGCTGGGGGCAGTCGTGCTGCTGTGGCTCGCGACGCGGCCGCGGCCCTGGCTCCGCGTCGGCGACCTCGCCGGGATCATGCTCATCTGGATCGGCGGGGTCCGCTTCCTGGTCGAGTTCCTGCGGATCGGCAACTGGCGCATCGGCGACATCCCGACGGCCCAGATCTTTGGCGCCGCGTTCGTGCTGGTCGGGATCGGCATCCTGGTATACCGGCGCGCCGTGCGGGCGCCCGCCCTGGTGCCACCTCCCGGAGAGTCCGCCGCCGACGAATGGCAGCCGCCGGAGGGCGGCGAAGGTGACGACGGCGGCAGGACGACGATGACGGGGGCGGCTCAAGGAGCTGGCTCGACCGACGACGACGTCGACGACTTCGCCGAGTTCGACGCGGCGCAGGCCGAGGCCCGGACCACGGGGCGGGCGCCGCGGGCGGCCGCGCCCTGGGAAGGTCCGGAAGCCGACGCGGACGACCTCGACGCGGACGATTTCGACGGCCACGTCGACCGCAGCGCCGACGACGCACCCCGCGAGCAGCCCTGACCACGACCGCGCCCAGGCGTCCCCGCGCCCGGATCCGCCCGCAGGCGCTCGCGGCCGCCCGCGGCGGCGCGAGGGAGGGCCTCGACTGGCTGGGCCGCCGGCCCGAGGCGCGCGCCTCGCTCCTGTACCGGTTCCTGCGCCTCGTCGCCCGCTTCCTGCTGTTCGGCGTCTTCCGGTTCAAGTTCGCCACTTCGGGCCAGGAGCACCTGCCGAGGCACGGCGGCTACCTCCTGATCGCCGCGGCCCACCGCGGCTGGATCGACCCGTTCGTGGCGATGCACGCGATCCCCGCCGAGCCGCGGGCGTGGTTCCTCGGCAGCGGGCCGTCGACGTTCACCTCGTGGTGGCGCGAGAAGCTCATCCACCGGCTCGGTGGGCTGTTGCCGGTGTGGCGCGGCGGCGTGGGCGTCGAGGGGCACGTCCGAGCGGCGCGGGCGGTCCTCGACGCGGGCGCGGTCTTCGTGCAGATGCCGGAGGGCACGGTCAGCGGTCCGCCCGGTCGTCTCGGCCCGTTCCGGCCGGGGGCAGCCCTCATCGCGCTCCGAACGGGCGCGACGATCGTGCCGCTGGCGATGGCCGGCACGGAGGAGCTCTACATCGGGCGGCGGATCGCCTCGCGCGTCCTGCCGCCGACGAGCGTCCGCGACCTGCTCGGCGATTCGTGGGACGGCGTCCCGCCGCCGCCCGACTCGCGCGCGGAGCTCGAGCTTGCGAAGCGCGCCAGCGATGCCCTGGCCGCCCGCCTCGGCCCGGTCGTCGAGGAGCTCCATCCGCAGACGGTCGACCCGCCCTCGCACCCGCGGCGCCTTCGCCGCCGTCTGACGTGGCTCCTCCTCGGGCCCGGGCCGCTGGAGCATGGCGCCTGATCCCCAGCCCCGGGCCCCTCCACGCCTGCCCCGGGCGAGCGTGCGGCCTCGCCGACGGCCGGCCCGAGGACCGGCGCGTTGCTGTCGCGGTCGAGAAGCACGGCTGCTGTTCATTTCCGGGCGTTCGGAGCGGGAAGGCCGCGCCCGACCCGCGGCGGTCAGGTCGGCATCGTTGGCAGCCACGTTCACCGTGGCGCCGCCCCGCGTGCATCGCGACCGGCGGAGCGCCGCCCGTGGCGTCCGGGGCTCGATCGACGGCCCTTGTGGCTTCGAAACGCCAGGAATGAACACTGATCGTGCATCCGACGACCCAAGGTCGGGCACAACCGCCTGCGCGACGACCGACAGTCCGGTGCCGGGCCGCGCGGGATATCCTCGACTCGAATGCAGTACGCCGAGTCGATCCTCGACCTCGTCGGCAACACGCCCCTCGTCCGCCTGACCCGGATTCCCGCGCGTGACCTCGGGCCGCTCGAGGCCCAGCCGCTGATCCTGGCGAAGCTCGAGGCCCTGAACCCCGGCGGCTCGGTGAAGGACCGGATCGGTCTGCCGATGATCGAGGCGGCGGAGCGCGAAGGCCTGTTGAAGCCCGGCGGGACCATCATCGAGCCGACCTCGGGCAACACCGGCCACGGCCTCGCGATCGCCGCGGCCCTCAAGGGCTACCGCTGCATCTTCGTCATGGCCGACAAGCAGTCGACTGAGAAGCAGGCGCTGCTCCGCGCGTACGGCGCGGAGGTCGTCCTCTGCCCGACCAACGTCGAGCCCGAATCGCCGGAGAGCTACTACTCGGTCGCCGCCAGGCTGGCCCGAGACATCCCGGGCGCCTTCAAGCCGGACCAGTACTGGAACCAGGAGAACCCCAACGCCCACGAGCGCACGACCGGCCCCGAGATCTGGGAGCAGACCGAGGGCCGGATCACGCACCTCGTCGTCAGCGTCGGGACGGGCGGCACGGTGACCGGCACCGGCCGCTACCTCAGGAAGAAGAACCCTGACCTCGTGATCGTCGGGGCGGACCCGGAGGGCTCGGTCCTGTCCGGCGACACCGCGCGGCCGTACCTCACGGAGGGCATCGGCGAGGACTTCTTCCCGGGCACCTACGACCCGACCATCGTCGACCGCTGGGTCCGCGTCTCGGACCGCGACGCCTTCACGATGGCCCGCCGCATCACCCGCGAGGAGGGGATCCTGGCCGGCGAGTCGTGCGGGACGGCGGTCGTCGCCGTGCTCGACGAAGCGCGGCGGCTCATGCGCGAGGAGGGCGACGCGGCCCGCGAGCGGGTCATGGTCGTGATCCTGCCGGACGGCGGCCGGAGCTACCTCTCGAAGCTCTACAACGACGAGTGGATGCGCGCCAACGGCCTGCTGACTCCGTCCGGCGCGGTCGTCCGGATCGAGGAGGTCCTGGGCGCCCGCCCCCACGACACCGACCGGCCGAACGTCGTCATCGCCCGCACGACCGATCGCGTCGGCGCGGCGATCGACCAGCTCCAGCTCTACGGCATCAGCCAGCTCCCGGTGAGCGAACGGCCCGACGACGACGCGATCGAGGCCATCATCGGCTCGGTCAGCGAGAAGGGACTGCTCGATCGGGCCTATCGCGATCCGGCGGTCGTCGAGCGGACGGTCGGCGAGGTGATGGACC
>DATLYV010000056.1:0-6931 GCA_035574535.1 Binatia bacterium | reverse complement strand
GGCCGCGCGCCGGGTGGCTCCTGGCCAAGCTGGAGCCGCAGTTCGTGCTCACGCGCCTGCGCGAGGCGGCGGCGGGCGGCACACTTCCGGCCATGACCGAGGCGTCGGCGTGAGCGTCGGGCTGCAGCGGCTCCGGGAGGAGCCGGATGCGATCCGCAAGGGCGCGATCGACAAGGGCGAGGACCCCGCGCTCGTCGACGCGGCCATCGCCGCCGACGCGCGCCGCCGGGAGCTCCAGGGCGAGGCCGACGGCCTCCGCGCCGAGCGCAACGCGGCCTCCAAGGCGATCGGCGAGGCCATCAAGGCCGGCGCGAAGCCGGATGGGCCGGAGGTCGCCGCGCTCCGTCAGCGCTCGACCGAGATCGGGACGCGGCTGGACGCCATCGACAAGGAGCTGGCCGCCGCCGAGGCGGAGCTCGAGGACCTGCTGCTGCGCATCCCGAACCCCGCCGAGGACGACGTCCCGGTCGGCGGCGAGGAGGCGAACGTCACGATCCGGACCTGGGGCGAGCAGCTGCCGAGGATCTCGCCGCTGAAGGGCGAGGTCGGGGCGGACGCCGCGCCGGGCGGCGAGACGTGGGAGCGTCGACCGCACTGGGATCTCGCCGCGGACCTCGACATCCTCGACCTCTCGCGCGGCGCGAAGATCGCCGGCTCGGGCTTCCCGGTCTACAAGGGCTGGGGCGCGGCGCTGGAGCGCGCCCTGATCACGTTCTTCCTCGACGTCCACACCCGCGAGAACGGCTTCACGGAGATCTGGCCGCCGGTCGTCGTGAACGCCGCCTCGGCCCGCGGCACCGGGCAGATCCCGGACAAGGAAGACCAGATGTACGTCGTGACCCGCGACGACCTTTACCTGGTCCCGACCGCCGAAGTCCCGGTCACGAACCTCCACCGCGACGAGATCCTCGACGCGGCCGACCTGCCGATCCGCTACGTCGCCTATACGCCGTGCTTCCGTCGCGAGGCCGGCGCGGCCGGTAAGGACACCCGCGGGATCCTCCGGGTCCACCAGTTCGACAAGGTCGAGATGGTGCTGTTCGAGAAGCCCGAGGCGTCGCGAGAGGCGCTCGAGTGGATGACGGCGCGCGCCGAGGCGCTCCTCCAGAGGCTCGGGCTGACCTACCGGGTGGTCTTGATGTCGACCGGCGAGATGGGCTTCACGCAGCGTCGCAAGTACGACCTCGAGGTCTGGGCGCCCGGTGTCGAGCGCTGGCTCGAGGTGAGCTCGTGCTCGAACTTCGGCGACTTCCAGTCGCGCCGGATGGCCATCCGCTACCGACCGGAGCCAGGTGCGAAGCCGGAGCTCGTGCATACGCTCAACGGCTCGGGGCTGGCGCTCGCGCGGACGGTCGCCGCGATCATCGAGACCTACCAGCGCCCGGACGGCAACATTGACGTCCCCGAGGTCCTCCAGTCGTACCTCCGCACGCCGCTCATCGAGGCATCGACGCCGGGCCGATAATCTCCCCGTTGCTCCACCGCGGAGAGGTGCCGGAGCGGTTGAACGGTCCTGTCTTGAAAACAGGCGGACGAAAGTCCCGTGGGTTCGAATCCCACCCTCTCCGCCACGTTGCTGCGCTGCTACTTCCGGTCGTGCTGATCAGCGGGTGCACGGTGGCGGAGCCGCGGACGTTCTCGCCGACCTTCGAGGCCGCGGGCCAGCGGCCGGCCGTGCCAGTCACGTTCGTCGACAGTACCGGCCGGTGATGGATGTGGCGATCGCGCCAGACGCCTTGTTCGTCGTCGCAGCCGACGAGGGCGTGGGCCCGGTCCCGGCCGTCCCAACGCCGTCGTCGTCCAGTGGGTGGGCGGCTGTGACCTTCACGTCGACGCCCGGCTCGCGCAGCCGTCGGGCTTCAGGCTCACGCTCCGGACGACGGAGCAGGTGCCCTGTGACGCGCTCGCCGTTCCGCGCGCGCTGGTGCTCACGTTCCGACAGGCGGTCGATCCGGCCTCGATGACGATCGACGCCCGGTAGACGCCCACAACGCCGCGAGGCGACGCGCGACAAGCGGCTACCCTGCGCGACGTGAGCGTTCCCTGTCCCCACTTCTCGACTGCCATGGCCGACGTCCCGGCCGCCTCCACCGAGTGCGGCGACTGCGTCGCGATGGGCGCGTCGTGGGTCCACCTCCGGCAGTGCCTCGTGTGCGGCAAGACGGGCTGCTGCGACAACAGCGTGAACCGGCACGCGACCGGCCACTCCCGCGAGACGGGGCACGCCCTCATCCAGTCGGCGCAGCCCGGCGAGAAGTGGGCCTGGTGCTACCCCGACAACGCGTTCTTCATCCCCGGCGAAGACGGCGGCTGGGCCCTCTTCGAGGACTGAGGGCACTGGACCGAGAAATCGGTTTCGGTCGCCAAGGTTGGCAATGCGTGCTTTGCGGAGAAGTGGCCTCGCAGCCAGTCGCTGCGTGCGACCCACCCGAGATCGAAATCCTCGATGCGGCCGCGAGATCGTTGACCCAGGGTCAGGCTTCGATCGAGCCCTTGGAAGCGGCTCGCTTGACGAGTCCGGCCGCCAGTTCAGGCGAGGCGAACGAGCTCTGGGTCCCGGGGCGCGTGACGCTGTCGGAGGCACAGGCGATTCCGAGCCGTGCCGCCGTGGGGGCGTCGAGGCCGGCCGCAAGCCCGTAGGCGAACGCCCCGACGAACGCGTCGCCCGCGCCAGTCGTATCGACCGCCTTCACCGGCACGGCGGCGAACCGCTCGACACTGTCCGTCCGAACCCTCGCCGCGCCGCGCGACCCGAGCGTCACGAGCAGCCGAGGCGAGAACCGACGGGCGATCGATTGCAGCGCCTCGTCGGACTCGACGTCGACCCGATCGCCCAGGAGCAGCGCGAGCTCCGACTCGTTCGGGATCAGCCAGTCGGCCACGTCGAGCAGGTCTGGGTCGAGGGGCGCAGCCGGCGCGGGGTTCAGGATCGTCGTGGCCCCCACGTCCCTGGCGGCGCGGAAGGCCGCGAGCGTGACCCGCTGCGGGACCTCGAGCTGGCCGATGACCGCTCGAACACCCGCCATCGACCGGACGGCCTCGGCCGCCGCGACGGGGTCGACCTTGTCGTTCGCGCCAGGCACGACGATGATCCGGTTCTGGCCGGTGGCGTCGACCCAGATCGGCGCGACCCCGCTCGAGCCCTCGACACGGGCGACGTGGGTCGCGTCGACGCCCTGGCGCGCGAGGTTGTCGGAGGTCATCCCCGCGTAGACGTCGTCGCCGAGCGCCCCGACCATCGAGACGCGGGCGCCGAGGCGCGCCGCCATGACCGCCTGGTTCGCGCCCTTGCCGCCGAAGCCCATCGCGAAGTCCCGCCCGATGATCGTCTCGCCCGCCTCGGGCACGCGCTCCGTGTACGCAATCAGGTCGATGTTCAGGCTGCCCACCACGGCGATGACCGGGTTCGAGCGCGCGAGCGTCATGCCGGCGCGCCCGAGGCAGCCTCGGTGGGCGAGGCGACGATCAGCTGCCAGGCCATCGTGAGCGGCCGCACGTCGTCGAGCCCGAAGCCGCCCGCCGCGAGCAGCCGCGTCCACTCCTCGCGCGTCCGCTCCCGGCCGCCCGGCATGACGAGCATGTGGAGGTCGGAAAGTCGACCCTCCAGGTCCTCGTTCGGCGGTCCGACGACGCGCTCGATCACGAGCAGGCTGCCGTCCGGGGCCAGGACGGACCGGATGTTGCGCAGGATCGTGAGGCACTCCGGATCCTCCCAGTCGTGGAGGATCGCCTTGAGCATGTAGACATCCGCGCCTGCCGGGACGGCGTCGAAGAAGCTCCCGCCGACCACGTCGCAGCGATCGGCGAGATCGGGCGCGCGGACCTCCACGTCGCCGGCGGTCACGGACGGCTGGTCGAACAGGATCCCGCGGAGGTGCGGGTGTGCGCGCAGCACCTGCGCGAGGAGCGACCCGGTCCCACCCGCGATATCGGCGACCACGCGCCTCGCGCCGAACTCGAACGCCGAGGCTACGGCCTGGCCCACGCCGGCACTCTGCGCCGCCATCGCACGGTTGAAGATCGCGGCCTCGTCCGGGCGCGTTCCGCGCCAGGCCCAGATGTCCTCGCCGTGGAGCGCGGTGAACGTGTTCTCCCCTGTCCGCAGGGAGTGCTCGAGGTGCCGCCAGGCGTCGCGGATGTACTCGCGGTCCAGCAGCGCGACCCACGGCGCGACGGAACCAGGGACGTCGGGCAGCATGGCCTCGCCGAGTGCCGTGAGGTCGAAGCCGCCGTCCGCGGCTTCGTGGAGGACGCCCGCGGCCGCCAGGGCGCGCAGGAGGCGGGCCAGGGTCGGCGCGTGCGTCGAGGTCGCCGCGGCGATCGACTCCGGGTCGCGCGCGCCGCCGGCGATCGCCTCCGGGATGCGCAAGCGGGCGGCGGTGGTGACGATGTCGGTCAGGCGGTGCCCGCGGACGAGGGCGAGCAGCTCGCGGATCGCATTCGGATCGGGCATGGGAGCGAGGGTACAGTTCGGCGACGATGGAATCGGTCGCCCGCTGCCCGCACACACCGCCCCAGATCGCCGAGCCCTCCGGAACCCGCTGCGAGGAGTGTGGCTCGACCTTGAACCTGCGCCTCTGCGCGACGTGCGGCCACGTCGGCTGCTGCGAGTCGCAGGCCGGCCATGCGCGCGCTCACGCGCTCGGCAACGGACATCCCGTGATCCTCTCCATGCCCGCCGGGCAGGGCTTCACGTGGTGCTACGCCGAGAATCGCTACGTCTGAACGCGGTCACACTCCTCGGCGCGAAGCCGTCCCTTCGCCCGCATGAGCAGGACCTGGATCGCTCTGTTCCTTGCGATAGCGCTCGCCGCATGCGAATCCACGCCTCCGAGCGCCGCGCCGACCGCCTTGCCAGCCGCAACGGCGAGGCCCGGGCCGACAGCAAGCCCCGCGGGATCGACTTCGGGTGCGGCGCTCGCCTGCGGTTCGCCCGGGTGGATGCCGGCCGCGCCGATCGTGATGCTCTACCCGGAGGACGCGCCGATCGACAACTGGTGGGGCCTCAACGGGACCTCGATCCTCGAGGGTGAGCTTCACGAGCGCGGCACGTGGCATCAGCCGTCGCGGCGGCAGATCATCGCCGCTGCTCCGGGGGCGCCGCACGTAATCCACGCAAGATTCGATGACGACGGCGCCGGAGCGCTCGACCCGCCGTTGCCGGACCTCTGCCTGGACGGCGTGGCCATCGATCTTGCGCCGTTCTCACCAATCGCGGCCATCCCTACGGAATCCAGCCTTGTCCGGCTCGCGACGGAGGACGAGCGCATCGATCGTCTCGTCCTCAAGGCTCCGACCGAGCCCGGCGATTGGGTGATCCGCGTCGCGATCGACTTCGACACCGACCCCGGTCCGAGCCGCCTGGAGAGCTTCTTCCGGCTTCTCGTCGGCCTGCCGTTTCCTGCTGTCGGGGGCAGCGCACCCGTCGCGAAGTCCTGCACCGCGCCCGGCGAGCGCGCTCCCGCGTTGCTCCTCGTGGCGCCAGGGATCGATCCGGTTGCTGGGGAGATCGGGACCGTGTCGTGGCGAGGAACCGCGTCGGATGGCGGCTACCCCACCGGTACTCGAGTAGCGGTGCCGTCGGGGAGCGGGTTGGTCATCAAGATCGAGGACGGCGTGTGTGCCGCCGGTTGGCGGTTCGAGCTCGGTCCGCGCCCCCGGGAAAGCGAAGCCGATTTCGAACCCATCACCGAGATCGTCCCGAGCCACGATGGCCTCGAGGACGACGTCTCCGCTGTGAAGCGGTTCGAGCTGGCGACCATCCCGCCCGGAGACTGGGTCGTGGTCGGGCGACTCACGTTCGTCGATCGCGGCGATCGCTTCATCGGCGACTTGCTCATCGGCTGGAATGTCGTCGTGCCGTCGTGAAGCGGGCTGCTTGACGCGTTGTCCAGGCCCTGCCTAGACTCCGCGCCTAACTGAACACGGGCGATGAACGGGACGAGTACCCGTCGAGCGTCGGCAGAGAGACCCGGTGGCTGGTGGAAACCGGGGCGGCGGCGGCGGCGAATGGACCCGGGAGCCTCCGGACCGAACGGCGGACGCGGCGCGAGCCGCACCGGCAAGTAGGCTCCGGCGCAGAGCGCCAGCGATACAGGGCAGCGCCGATCGGTCGGTCGAAGCGACGGACCCGTCGGTCACGAGAGTGCGGCACAGCCGAATGAGGGTGGCACCACGGAAGGCACGGCCTTTCGTCCCGGGGGACGAAGGGTCGTTTCGATTCTCCGGGCCGCTCGCGGACCGGCATCGACAGGAAGCAAACCGGAGGCGCCGCACGTGACCACCACCGATCCGCTCAGCCTGGCGCAGGCCAAGCGGCTCGCCGCGAACGCGGACACGCTGCTCCTGCGCGCCACCCGCGCGGCAGACCTCGAGACCCCCATCGGCGCGTTCCTTCGCCTCGACGACGGGACGACCCCGGCCTACCTCCTCGAGTCCGTCGAGGGCGGCGAGCGGCTGGGGCGCTACTCGTTCCTCGGCATCGGGCCGCGCCGGCTGCTGGAGGTCCGCGACGGCCGCGCCCGCGTCCAGGAGCGCCCGGTCACGGTCGAGCGCTACGACCCCGAGCTGCCGACCCGGGCCTTCGACGCCCCCGACCCGCTCGAGGCGCTGCGCCGCTTCGTCCCGCGCCGCCGCATCCAGCCGACCGAGGGCATGCCCCGCTTCACCGGCGGCGCGGTCGGGGCCCTGTCGTACGACGCTGTCTCGATCTTCGAGCCGTCCGTCCCACTCCCGGAGGCCGACCCGGTCGGGACGGCGACCGCCGCGTTCATCGAGACCGACCTCGTGCTCGTGTTCGACCACCTCACGCACACGCTCTCGGCGATCGCCTCGCTCCACACCGAGACACCCGACCTCGAGGGCCGCTACCGAATCGCCGAGGAGGCGATCTTCGAGGCGCTCGAGCGCACCGCGCGGCCGTCCGCGAGCG
>DATLYV010000055.1:0-24610 GCA_035574535.1 Binatia bacterium | reverse complement strand
CGGGTCGCACGCCGCGCGCGGCGCGGCCCTTCGCGGGGACGCGACGGCCTCGGGATGCCTTGCTCATGCGGGAAGGGTCTCCGTCCTCATGGGGTTCCTGCTCAGGCGGCCGCTTCCCGGGCGGCCTGGAAGTCGATCGCCCCGGACAGGAGCGCCTCGCCGAGGATGATGCCCGCTGCGCCCGTGTCGCGCACGCGCCGGACGCCGTCGAGATCCGTCACGCCGCCGGCGACGAGCAGGTCCGCGTCCACGGTCCGGGCGAGTGCGGCTACCTGGGCCGCCTCCGCGTCGCCGGTCGCGTGGCCCAGCACGAACCGCCGGACGCCGCGGCCCGCGAGTTCCTCGACGAGCTCCGGCAGGCCGGGGGGCGACGCCCGGTGCCACGGGAACGCGGCGAGCCGGTCGGCGCGCGCGTCGAGGCCCACGGCGAGCCAGTCGCCCGCGACGTCCAGGCACTCCCGGAGCGCCGCGGGATCGTCCGCGACGGCGAGGCTGGTCACGACGCGCGTCGCCCCGGCCGCGAACGCGAGGCGGATGCCGTCGGGGGTGTCGACGCCGCCCGCGAGCTGCAGCGGCGTCGCGACCCGCGACGCGATCGCGCCGAGGGCCTCCGTGTTGACGGGGGCGCCGCGGCGGGCACCATCGAAGTCGATGACGTGGATCAGTTCCGCGCCAAGGCCCACGAAGTGCTCGGCGATCCGCTCCGGTCGGTCGGTCGGCGCGCCGACCCCGGTCGAGACCCCGGGCCAGAACACGATCCGCGAGCGCCCCTGCTGGACGTCGATCGAGGGGATGACCTGCACTACGACGCCGGGGTCTCCGCCGGGGCAGCGGGGAGGTCCGGCGGCCTCGCGCCCTCGCCCGCCAGCGCGCGGCGGTGGAAGCTGACCGGGAGCGAGCCGCCCCAGAGCAGCGTGTCGTGGAAGGCCCGGAGCGAGAAGCGGTCGCCGAGCCGGCGTTGCTCGGCGGCGCGGAGGTCGAGCAGCAGGACCTTCCCGAGCAGGTACGACAGGTTGTACGTCGGCGTGTAGGTGTAGCGGCGGGCCTCGGCGAGGGCGTTCGGGCGCTTGAAGCCCGTGTGCTCGATCAGGAAGTCGGTCGCCTCGTCGATCGACAGCTCGCCCCGGTGCATGCGCACGTCGAGGACGATCCGCGCGGCCCGCCAGATCGCGTCGGTCGCGAGGGCGACCCGGAATGCCGGCCCGTCGTCGAAGCCGTGCTCGCGCATCAGCTGCTCGCTGTACATGCCCCAGCCCTCCACGAACTCCGGCGCGTCGACCTGGGCACGCGTCAGCGACGGGTGCCGGCTCGCGAGCGCGAGCTGGAGGTGATGGCCGGGGTAGGCTTCGTGGATCGAGGTGTTGCTGATCGCGGCCCGGTAGTGCTCGCGCATCGCGCCCGGGTCGCCGTCGACGTCCGGCGTGACGACGTACACGCCCACAGGGTTCGGGTCCCACTTCGCCGGCTGGTAGTACGCGGCGAACGGCATCACGCCGCGGAGGTAGACCGGGGTCTCGATGACCTCGACCCGCTCGTCGTCGGGGACGGTCGCCAGCCCGCGCTCGATGATGTGGGCCCGGGCGCGGCGCATCGCCGCGCGGTACTCCTCGAGTGCCTGCTCGTACGTCTCCGGATGGTCGTCCTTGACGCGCTCGACGACCTCGGCCTCGGTCGCCGTCGGATCGAGCTCGTGGGCAGCGGCGGCCCGGTCGGCATGGTTCTTCGCGAGCTGCTCCCAGCCGATCTCGAGGATCCGGTCGGCGTCGAGGCCGTCGAACGCCCGCAGTGCCACGAGCTGGTCGTAGCGCTCGCGCCCGACCGGCCAGTCCGTCGTCGCGCCGGGCAGGATCCCGCGCAGCCACTCGACCTGGTCCTCGATCGCGACCTTCGTGCGGTCGACCGCGTCGCCGAGGCGCCGTCGATCGACCGAGGGCAGGCTCGTGCCGGGCGCGTCCGCCGCGGCGACGATGTCGTCGAGGAGACGCGGGAGGTGCTGGCTGGCCCGGATCTCGATCTCCAGCCACGGCGCGACCTGCGGCACGACCGCGCGGGAGCGGAAGCCGCGGAGGAAGGCCGGGGCTTGCTCGAGGCGCGCGGCGATCCTCGCGAGGCGCTCCTCGAGCGGCGCGAAGTCACGGGTGAACAGCGGGAAGAGCGCGTCGCCGAGGGCCGAGGCCCCGGTCGAGCGGCGCTCCCAGATCCGCAGCTCCTCGACCCGGAAGATCCGGAGCCGGACGTGGTAAAGCTCGAGGTCCCGCTCGAATCTCGCCTCCGGGCTGAGGCCCGCCGGGTCGAGCGCCTCGAGGGCGGCGACGTGCTGGCGATCCTTCTCGGCGTCGCCCAGAATCCGCTCCCGCGACGGGTCGGGCAGGCGGTCGTCCCAGGCGTGGATGCCGAGGTACGTCGCCCAGGTCGGCTCCTCCTCGACGACGCGGCGGAAGCGCGACTCGATGAGGTCGTAGAGGGCGTCGTCGAGCGGGCCGGGATTCGCCGCGGCCGGGGCCCGCGTCAGCTCGACGCCGCCGAACGTGCGGTCGGTCATGGTGCGGTCGGTCATCGGGACGCCGTGGGTCAGGGGTCGCGGGTTACGCGAGCGCACCGGCGTAGGCGCGGCTCGAGCTGGAGGTGCCGGCGGGCGCGTACGGGAGCTCGTCGAGGGCCTCGCGGACCGCCTGGGTCGTCGCCTCGATGTCCGACCGCTCGATGCCGTAGTGCGTCACGGCCCGGATCTGCCCGTTGTGGGGCATGAACGAGAGCATCAGCACGCCGCGCCGCTCGAGCGCCTCGAGGAAGGCCTCGCGGTCCCGCTCGACGCGGAAGAGCACGAAGTTCGTCCGGACCCGCTCGGGGTCGAGCCGCTCGCCGACCGGCTGAGCCGTCTCGCCGGGCGAGACGACGCCGGGCAGCTCCGCCAGGCCCTCGGCGAGGAGGCGGGCGTTGGCGTGGTCCTCGGCGAGCCGGTCGATCATCCCCGCGTCGCCGTCCCGGAGCGCCACGAGCCCCGCGGCCGCGAGGATCCCGACCTGCCGCATTCCCCCGCCGAGGAGCTTCCGCGCGCGCCGGGCCCGCCAGATGAAGTCCTTCGAGCCGACGAGCACGCTCCCAACTGGGCAGGCCAGGCCCTTCGACAGGCAGAACGTCACCGAATCGGCCGGGCCGGCGAGCTCGCGCGGGTCCTCGTCGAGCGCGACGACGGTGTTCCAGAAGCGGGCCCCGTCGATGTGAAGCGGGGCGCCGTGCTCGTGGACGACCGCCGCCAACTCGCGGACGTACGACGACGGCACGGGCTGGTTGTTGGCGTGGGCGCTGGCGTTCTCGAAGACGACGAGGCTCGTGATCGGATCGTGGACGTCGGTCGGGTCGCGGAAAGCCTCGCGGACTGCGTTGAGGTCGAGGGTGCCGTCGGGCTGCTCCTGGATCCCGCGGACCGAGGCGCCGACGACGACCGCGTGGCTCGCGGCCTCGTGCAGCACGATGTGGCCGTGGGCGCCGGTGATGACCTCGCCCCCGCGCGGCACGTGGGCCATCTGCGCGACGAGGTTGCCCATCGCCCCCGAGGCGACGAACAGGCCGGCCTCCTTGCCGAGCAGCTCGGCCGCCCGCTCCTCCAGCCGCTTGACGGTCGGGTCGTCCTCGAAGACGTCGTCGCCGACTTCCGCCTCGGCCATCGCCCGGCGCATCTCGGGGCTCGGCTTGGTGACGGTGTCGGAGCGCAGATCGATGATCGGCATGCGGTCGCGAGGATACGCCGCGGGCCCATGGCGTGGGTGCGGGGAACAACTCGTTTGCTCAGCTTCGCGCACGTGCTGGGGAGGTGGCCCTCGCTCCCTACGAAGGTGCACCTGTGGTCAGGCTGAGCAGGCTTGATCGTTGCTTCAGACTTCGACCTCCTGCGCGAGCCGACCAGCCTCATCAGGTCGGAGTTCGCCGACCAGGTGTCTGACCGATGAGGCGCAGATCCGTAGGGTCGACCAGCGGGCCACGCATTTCCGAGGCCCGTGCCGTCTGGTATCCTCCGCGTTCGCGCCGCTCGGACCCGTGGTGTAGCGGCCCAACATGCCAGCCTGTCACGCTGGAGATCGCCGGTTCGAATCCGGTCGGGTCCGCCACGCACCCATCCTCGAATCCCCCGGACGCCCCGTTCGCCCGCCCGAACGGGGCGTCACTTTTGTGCCGCAAGGTCGGCCAGGCGGGCTGTGGTCGCCTTGGGCCCTCCCGATGTGCTTCGCGTTGCTCAGCCCAACGGTCGGGCTCCCGGCGACCTCCGGCCGCCTGGCCGAGACCGGCGCAGCGTGTCCATCCGTCTCTGATCGCAGGTGGCGGCCCCCGGCAGTACGGAAGTAGGGATGTGACCAGTGGTGCGTTCGGGCATCCTGCTGGGGTTGTGATCGGCTCGATCGGTTCGCGTCTGCGGCTGGTGCTGCGCCAGCCGAACCTCAGCGCCCGGGCGACGGCGGCGACCGGCGATTCGAGCGGGCTCCCTGAGGTCGACTTCGTCGCCTACTCGGTGGGCGAGCGCCTGTCCGGCCGCATCCGCCTGGACAGCGCGCGCCTGACCGACATGCTCAACGCGCACCACGAGTTCGTGCTGATCGACGCGCTCGCGGAGCGGCTGCCGGACGGCGGCTCGATGGTCGTCTCCGAGATCCTCGTCGGGCGGCACGAGCTGGCGATCGTCCGGGTCGACGGGCCGCGGGGCGATCGCGCGCTGCGCATCCCGACGAAGCGCCATCGGCTCGTCATGCGGTCCGGCCGCTACGTGGTCGCCGGCACGCTCCACAGCCGGATCGGCGAGGACCCGCTGGCCGCGCTCCGGCGCCGCGCCCCGATGGTGCCGCTGACCGACGCGGTGATCCTGTTCCGCGTCGGGCAGAACATCGTCGAGGAGCCCGCCGGGACGATCGTGGTCAACCGCGACCTGGTCGAATGGGTCCGCCAGGGCGAGCTCGACGCCCGCAGCCTGGATCTACCGGCCGGCTAGCTGCAGCCCGGCCACGCGGCTGCCCCCGCCCGCTCCCCCTGCGGGCGCCGGTCCGCGCGACTCACGCCCACGTCGCGTGCGACCGTTGCCTGACCGGCGACCTCCGCAGGCGCGAGCGACGCCTACCATCCGTGCGTGCCTGATCGTGCGACCGGTCCCCTGGCGGGGATCCGGGTGATCGACTGCTCAACGGTCCTCGCGGGGCCGTTCGCGACGATGCTGCTCGGCGATCTCGGGGCGGACGTCGTCAAGGTCGAGCCGCCGGAGGGTGACGCGACGCGCGGCTGGGGGCCGCCGTGGGTGGGCTCGGAGGCGGACGGCACCCGGACGGCCGCGTACTACCTTGCGGTCAACCGCAACAAGCGATCCATCCGCCTCGACCTGTCGCGGGAGGAGGGCCGCGAGGTCCTCCGCCGCCTCCTGCGCGGTGCCGACGCGGTCGTCGAGAACCACAAAGTCGGCGGGTTCGCCAAGCTCGGTTTCTCCGACGAAGCGCTGCGCGAGCTGAGCCCCGGGCTCGTCCACCTTGCGATCAGCGGCTTCGGGACCCGCGGGCCCGACGCCGCGAAGCCTGGCTACGACTTCGTGATCCAGGCCGTCGGCGGCCTGATGTCGATCACGGGCGAGCCGGACGGGCGGCCGATGAAGGTCGGCGTGGCCATCAGCGACGTGGTGAGCGGGCTCTTCGGGGCGGTCTCGCTGGTCGCGGCGCTGCTCGGGCGGGAGCGCAGGCGGTCGATCGACGGGGGTGCGCGTGCGGGGGCGCGCGGCCAGCGGGTCGACGTCTCGCTTCTCCAGAGCACCCTCGCTTTGCTCGTGAACCAGGCCCAGAACGCGCTCGTGACCGGCCAGCAGCCGCGGCGCCGGGGCAACGCCCACCCCAGCATCGTGCCGTACCAGAGCTTCGCGACGGCCGACGGCGAGATCGCGATCGGCGTCGGGAGCGAGCGGCAGTGGGCCCGCTTCGGGCCGGCGATCGGCCTGCCGGAGCTCGTCGCGGACGCGCGATTCGCCACGAACGGCGACCGGGTCGAACGGCGAGACGAGCTCATCCCGATCATCGCCGAGCGCCTCGCGACCGAGCCGACCGCGACCTGGCTGGAGCGCCTGGACACGGCCGGGATCCCCGCCGGCCCGATCCTCGACCTGCCGTCCGCCCTCTCCACGCCGCAGGCGACCGCGCTCGGCGTGCGCGTCCCGCTCGAGCACCCGGCGCTCGGCCGGGTCGATCAGGTCGCGCCGCCGTTCGAGCTGTCGGCGACGCCCGCCATGGTCCGCACCCCGCCGCCGACCCTCGGGGAGCACACCGACGAGATCCTCGCGGAGGTCGGGTACGCCCGAGAAGCGATCGAGGGGCTCCGCGAAGCGGGGGTCGTCTAGAAGCGGGGACGTCCAGCAGCGGGGGGTCGTCTAGAGGTCCCGGCGCCGGAACCGGAGCCACGCGATCCCGAGGCTCACGGCGACGATCCCCGCGGCGACCGCGATCGTCACCGGCGGCTCGACGCCCGGGTCGAAGCCCTCCAGCGCTGCGCCGCGGGCGACGGCCGCCAGCTGGGTCGGGAGCAACGGGCTCGGTGTCGGGGTTGCCGAGGCCAGCACGAAGAGCACCTGTGCCCCGAGACCGAGCCCCGCCGCCCCGAGCGGGGAGTCGAAAACGGTCGAGCCGAGGAACGTGATCGACGCCGGGACCAGCACGGCCAGCCACACCAGAACCGCCATCTGGGCCCACGGCAGCACCGGCGGCAGCTCGAAGAACAGCATGCTCCAGAGCCACGCGCCGAGCACCCCGAGGACCGTCGCGAACCCGACCGTCATCGCGATCGCGACCAGCTTCGCCAGCAGGTAGGCACTCCGCGACACCGGCCTGGCCAGCACGAGCGCCGTCGTGCCCCGCGAGCGCTCGCCCGCCACCGCGCCCATCGCCAGCAGGATCGCGGCGATCCCGCCGAAGTCGACGAGGTTGCGGACCAGGAAGTCGACGACGTCCGGGATGCCCGTCGGCTCGAGGCCCAGGTCCTCGCCGGGCCGCGCGAGGAGGCGGTCGAGCTCCGGCAGGTAGCGGGTGATCACCGCGCTCGCGATCCCGAGGACGATGAACAGCACGCAGAACAGGCCGAGCCGGTACGTCCGCCACAGCTCGACGACCTCCTTCTCGAGGAGCTCGCGGTACCCTCTCACGCAGAGGCGCCCCGTTTCGCGGCCGGCGGGAGGCCCGCGAGGATCGCGTCGAGGGCGGGTCGGGCCCGCCGGACGCCCGCGATCGCGACCCCGGTCCCGATGACGGCCGGCAGCAGCTCCCGCGCCGCCCGCGCCTCGTCCCGGACCGCGACGCGCAGCGTTGTCCCGATGACCTTCACCTCGCCGGCCCACGGCTCCCTGCCGAGCCGCGCGACGACACCCTCGATCGCCAGCCCGCCCGTCGCCTGGAGCTCGAGGACGAAGACCGGCGGCGCGTACGCCTCGAGGAAGTGGCGGGTCTCGCCGACGAATCGGAACCGGCCCTCGTCGAGGACCGCGACCTGGTCGCACAGCCCCTCGACGTCGGCGAGCCGGTGCGTCGCCAGGACGACCGTCCGCCGCCCGCGAAGCCGGTCGAGCAGCGCCCGGGCCGCGACGCGCGCCTCCGGGTCGAGCCAGTGGAACGGCTCGTCGAGGAGCAGGACGTACGGGTCGGCGACGAGCGCCTGGGCGATCCCGAGGCGGCCCCGGACCGGCGCCGGCAGGTCCTCGACCCGTCGATCGAGGACGTCGGCCAGGACCAGCTGACGGGCCGTGTCGTCGATGCGCGGGGTCATGTCCGGCCCCTCCACCCCGGACAGGTCCGCCAGGAAGGCGAGCACCTCGCGCGCCGTCATCCATTCGGGCAGCCCCGGCTCCTGCGGGACGTAGCCGAGCTGCCGCCGCGCCGCGAGGCCGTCCCCGGCACGGACTCGCTCCCCGGCGACCGTGACGGCACCGCCGGAGGCCCGGGCGAGGCCGCAGACCACCCGCAGGAGCGTCGACTTGCCCGACCCCGCCGGCCCGAGGATCCCGAGGCACGCGCCGTGCGCCACCTCGAGGTCGAGTGCGTCGAGCGCGGTCGACTTCCCGAAGCGCTTCGTGAGCCCCTGGATCGAGATCGCGGGTCCGTCCATGGACCCGGAACGGTAGCCTCCGACGGTCGATCCGTGTCGGTCGTCGCTCCCTCGCCCCTTGGGTCGTCGACCCCTGCGCCCTTGGTAGACTCGCCGCGCTTCCCCCCGGTCGACCGTTCGACCGCCGCCCGCACGAGGTTTCCGACGGAGGTCCCGACGATGGCCGATCCACGCGAACGCTGGGCCCTGATCCTCGGCGCGTCGTCCGGCATGGGCGAGGCGACCGCCCGGGCGCTCGCGGCCGCCGGCTACAACATCTGCGGCATCCACCTCGACTTCCGGGCCGGCCTCCAGCACGTCGAGGAGCTCAAGGCGGACCTCCAGGAGGCCGGCGCCGAGGTCCTCTACATCAACATGAACGCGGCCGACGACGAGAAGCGGGCCGACGCCCTGCGCCAGCTCGGCGAGCGCTTTAAGACGGCCCGAGCCGCCGGCCGCGACCCCTACGTCCGGGTCGTCATGCACTCGCTCGCGTTCGGCAGCCTCGTGCCGTTCATCGCAAACGATCCCAAGGCCGCCGTCGATCGCAAGAAGATGGAGATGACCCAGGACGTCATGGCGAACAGCCTCGTCTACTGGGTCCAGGACCTGTACCGCGGCGGCTTCCTCGGCCGGGGCTCGAAGATTTACGCGATGACCTCGGAAGGCTCGTCGCGGGTCGTGCCCTCGTACGGGGTCGTGTCGTCGGCGAAGGCGGCCCTCGAGTCGCACGTCCGGCAGCTCGCGATGGAGCTCGCCCGTCTCGGCAGCGGCATCACGGTCAACGCCATCCGGGCCGGCGTCACGAAGACGCCCGCGCTCATGAAGATCCCGGAGCACGACCAGATCATTGCGGCAGCCGAGGCCCGGAACCCGACCGGGCGCATGACCACGCCGGAGGACGTCGCGAACGCGATCGTCGCGCTCTCGGGCGAGGGCACGGACTTCATCAGCGGCGAGATCATCGGCGTCGACGGCGGGGAGTTCATCACCGGCTCATGAGCGAGGCCTCGCCCGGCTCCGTCGCGCTGCCGCGGACGCTCCGGCCGTTCTATGCCGACTGGGCGGGCTACAACCGGCGCTGGATCGAGGGCCTCAGGCGCCTGACGCCGGAGGACCTCGCGCTGCCGGTGCCGGCCCGGCGCGACGACGAGACCGAGCCCTGGCCGATCTGGGCCGTGGCAGCGCACACCGTCGGGCCGCGGGTCTTCTGGCTGTGCGACGTCTTCGGCGAGCCGGGCGCGGAGGAGACGCCGTTCCCCGGCGATACGCCGGGCTGGGAGGACGACCTCTCGCACCCGCGGACGGTCGACGAGCTCGTCTGGGCGTGGGAGTCGACGTGGCGCGTGATCGAGGGCGTGCTCGATCGCTGGACCCCCGACACGCTCGACGTCGTGGCCCGTCGGCATGAGGCCGGGCGCGGCACCGAGCTCCACACCCGTCAGTCGATCCTGCTGCGGATGATCAACCACGAGGCGTACCACCTCGGGGAGGTCAACCTGGTCCTGGGGGCCCACGGGCGCGAACCGATCGACCCGTGGCCCGGCCGCGAGTGGCTGGAGGGCGCGCCGCGGGCCCTGCGCGAGGGCTGACCCGGTCTCCCCCGCGAGGCCGATGGAGTCGGCCGGCATTCGGTCGGCCGGCCGGCCGGTTCCCACCGCACGAGGGGCGCCGCGTGGCCGGGCCGTCGCCGCTTGGTCGGACGCCGAACGCCCGCCTTCGGGCCGCCTGGCCTGCCCGCGGGGGTCGATTCGGCCCTTCGAGCCGGCACGGCCGGGGGCGATCGTGGACCAGCGACCCGCCGAGGGTCGCTCGTCGCCGTCCACCTCGAGGTGCCTCGTGTCCCGATCGACCCCCACGTCGGCCCAGGCCCGGCGCGAGCGCCGCGCCGCAGCGCGGCTCGAGCGCCAGCCCAAGGTCCGCAATCAACCGCTCCGGCACCCGGCGCCCGCCTGGCGCTCGCCCGCGGCGCTCGTGACCGGCGCCGCGCTCCTGCTCGGCCTCGTCCTCGTCTTCTTCGCCCTGCCGAGGCACCAGCCGACCGGCGACTTCCTGCGCCTGCCGCCGACGGCCTACGAGCCCGGACTCGCCCGCGGCGACGTCCTCGGCAGCGACGCCGCGCCCGTGGTGATCGAGCTCTACTCCGACTTCCAATGCCCGGCGTGCAAGGCCTTCGTCACCGGACAGCTGGGTGCGCTGACCCAGGAGTTCGTCCGGCCGGGGCTCGTCCGCATCGAGGCCCGGGACATCGCGTTCCTGGGCCAGGGCTCGTTCGACGAGTCGCTCGAGCTCGCCGTCGGCGCGGCCTGCGCAGCGGAGCAGGACCGCTACTGGCAGTTCCACGACCTCGTGTTCTGGAACCAGGGCCGGGAGAATCGCGGCGACCACGGCGCCGCGTTCATCGGCCGCGTCGCCGACCACGCGGAGCTCGACCGCGCCGCCTTCGACGCCTGCATCGCCCGCAGCGATCTCCGGCGGGAGATCGAGGGCACCACGTCCGCGGCCCTCGGCGCCGGGATCCAGTCGACCCCGACCCTCATCGTGAACGGCCAGAGGGTCGTCGGGGTGCCGAACTACGCGGAGCTCGCGGCCCTGATCCGCCAGCTCGCCGGCGGCGGCTCGCCCGCGCCGACGGGCGCGCCGGCGGCCTCGCCCTCGTGACCCGCGGCCTCGCCGCCGTGCGGCGCCGGTCGACCGTCCGGCCGATCCTCGACGTCCATCCCGGGGTGATCCTCGCCGCCCTCGACGTCGTCGGGCTGGCGATCGCCTCGTACCTGTCCATCGTGGAACTCGCGGGCGGCGTGCCGTCGTGTGGCCTCATCAAGGGCTGCGAGGAGGTCGCGCGGAGCGAGTACAGCCGGATCGGCGGCATCCCCGTGGCGGTCTTCGGGGTGGCGCTGTCGATCGTGCTGCTGGCGCTGGCGCTCGCCTGGTGGCGCTCGAACCTCCACGCGCTGCTGCTCGCCCACTACGGCCTGTCGCTCGCGGGCGTCGTCTTCGAGGTCTACTTCTCGTACCTGCAGGTCTTCGTCATCGGCGCAGTCTGCATCTGGTGCACGAGCTACGGTCTGTCCCTCGTCGCGCGCTTCGCGGTCGCCCTGATCGTCTGGGTCCGAGGGACCACGCCGGAGCCGGTCGCGCCGCCCGCCTGACGTTTTTCCCGACCCGGTGCCCCCGCCCCGGGCTCGCCTGCGTCCTCGACGAGCCCCGGCACCCGGCCTGATCGGACGGGCCTCGGGTGCCCGCCCGGTGCGGCCCTAGTTCAGCGGGTCGCCGTCGCCTGCCTGGAACACGCCGAGCGCACCGCGACCGACGAAGTTGAAGGCGTGTGTGACCATCGGGTAGAGGCCGTCCTCGGGCATCTCGAACTCGACGATCGCGCCCTGGGCGGGCGAGAGATCGACCGCCTGCGAGCCCCAGCTGCCGGCGTTGCCGGGCTCGAGGTGGATGCCCTCCTTCGTGACGGACGAGAAGATCGTGCCGACGACGTGGAACGAGCTGTCGATCGACGGCCCCGCGTCGAGGACGAAGACCCGGACGCGGTCGCCCGTGCCGACCTGGATCGGGTTGTCGACGTACTGGTTTGCGACGCCGTTGAAGACCACGAAGTCCGGCGCGGGCGCGGCCGCCGCGGCCTTCGTCAGCGACGCGGGCTGGCCCTGCGGGCCGAGGTACCACTCGCTCTGGACGATCGCGAACTCGGCGTCGACGGGCGGCAGGCCCTGGGCCGGCTCGACGATGACCATGCCGTACATGCCGTTGGCGATGTGGTGCAGTGCCGGCGACGTGCCGCAGTGGTACATCCAGACGCCCGCGTAGTCGGCCTTCCACTCGTACAGCTTCTCCTCGCCCGGGTTGATCGAGGTCATCTCGTCGTTCCAGGCAACCTGGCTGGCGTGGAAGTCGACCGAGTGCGCGACTTGGCTGGTCGCGGGGTTCTTGAGGTGGATCCGGATGGTGTCGCCGACCTTGACCCGGATGACCGGGCCGGGGACGGTGCCGTTGAACGTCCAGACGGCCTGCACGAAGCCGTCCGCGACCGTCATGGGCTTCTCCTCGATGACGAGGTCGATGTCGTGGACGGTGCCCCGGAGGCGAGCCGGTGCGTCCGCCGGGTAGAGCGTGTACGGAGGGGCGTTCGGGTCCGGCTCCACGTCCGTCGCCGGGGCCGGCCCGCCGTGGTCGTCGGAGCCGGGGCCGCCCGCGGTGCTGCCCGCGACCGTGATCGCGCCGCGCATGCCGGCGTCGGCGTGGCCCGGGATCGAGCACAGGAAGGACAGGCCGGATTCAGGCACCTGGACCATGACCTCCACGGTCTCGCCGGGATCGGCGACGGCCTTGGTGCCGTCCGCGAAGGTGATGTCGTGGACGATGACGCCGTCGTTCCTGAAGGCGACCTCGTACATGCCGGGCTTGTCGACCTTGTGCTCCTTCGGCTCAAAGCCCAGGTCGACGGCGTTGATCTCGATCGTCCCGAGCACGTCGCCGCCCGTCGTTGGCGCGGTCGCTGCCGGCCCACTGCCGGGTGGCGTGGTCGTGCCCGGGTTGGCCGGGGTGAAGGTCCAGCCCGCGCGCGGCGCGCCGGTGGGCGTGCACGCTCCGAGTACGAGGGCGAGGAGAGCCGCGATGGCTCCAAGGCGACGCATGGTGATCGACCTCCGGTAGGACGCGTTGTTGGCCGGCGTAATCACGTATTTCACGAGTACGAATATTGCGCACCGAGGTCGGGAGCGGGATGTGCCATTTGGCCTGTTCTGGCGCTCGATTCCCGTGCCGATTGGCGGCGACCGGAGATCGCGGGCCCGATTCCGACCGGGGTCCGTTCGGGCCGCTCGGGCGTGCGGTCAGCGGCGCCTGGCGAGGGCCTCCAGGGTCGTGCGCGCGAGCTCGGCGCGGAGTGCCAGGGTGGCGGCGCTGAAGGCGTCGTGGACGTCGCAGCGGCCGTGGACGTCGCACGGACCGCCGCGGAGCACGCAGCGCGGCGGCTCGCTCTGTTCCTGGGTCGCGTCGACGATCTGGAGGAGGTCGATCTCGGACGCCGGCTTCGCCAGTCGGTAGCCGCCGGTGCGGCCCGTCTGCCCGACGACGAGTCCGGCCCGCCGGAGGTCGGTCAGCACGTGGGCCACGAACCGGATCGGGATGTCCATCATCGCAGCGATGCGGCTCGCGCTCACGAGCCCGCCCTCCGGGGCCCGGCCGAGCGCCAGCATCGTGCGGACCGCGTAGTCACCGCGAAGCGTGAGGCTGACGCGGAGGCCGGAGCCGCTGGAGGAGCGGGTCCCGGGTGGGACGGGCCGCCCGAGGTCACTCGGCATAGCGCGTGATCTCCACGTAGGAATTGCCAGTCACCGGTTCACCCCTGGCCCACGTCCCGGACACGCGGTGCGAGCCTTCCCAGTACACGACCCCGGTCGTGGCGCGCGTGTCGAGCTCCTGGTCGAGGACAGTCGGCTCCAGCACGATCTCCATCTCCGACATGGTGATCCGCCACCCGCTCGGCCAGGTCCGTCCGGTCCGCGGGCTCGTCCACGTCCGGAGCGGCGAGACCTCGAAGTCGTCGGCGTCGAGGCGGACGGGCTCGCCGGTCGGCGTGTCGAGCGTGCCGTAGCCGAGGACCGGCTCGCCGTTCGCGTCCCGGACCACGGACAGCGTGAGGTCGACGGTCCGCTCCGGGTCCGGCAGCTCCTGGGCATCGGGCGGGCCGTCAAGGTTGATCGCGAACCAGTCCCACCCGCCGCCGACCGAGATG
The DNA here is from genome assembly GCA_035574535.1 of Binatia bacterium. GTDB lineage: Bacteria > Chloroflexota > Limnocylindria > Limnocylindrales > CSP1-4 > UBA5189. Next base: position 10,767 of record DATLYV010000055.1, on the reverse strand, counting down.
AAGTCGCCCCACTGGTGGTCGAACCAGGCGATGCCCTCGACGCCGAGGGTCTCGCCGTCGAGGACCAGCGTCCCGGTGACGTCCTGCCGCATCCGCGAGTAGTAGTAGGAGGTCCCGGCCGGCCCGAAGTCGACGAAGCCGTCCCCGTCGTGGGGGACGGGGTCGGCCGTCCCGAGCTGGAGATCGAGGCGGAAGTCGGCACCGGCGGCGCGGGCCTCCTCGGGCATGAGCGCCGCCGTGATCCGGGCGCCGCTCGTGGTGCCGACGAGGCGCCACGGTGCTGGCGCGACCGGCGGTGCCCCGGCGGCCATGAGCGCGGGGCTCAGGCCGGAGACCCGGAGGTCGAAGCCGTCGATGGGCACGCCGGCCCGGTCACGCGGCGAGTGATCGACCTGTGGCCCGACCTCGCTGCGCTGGGCGTAGGAGAAGGCGTCGTTGGCCTCGTCGGTGAGCGCGAGATGCGAGGCCCAGGCTGTCGGGACGGCGCTGCGCTGGGCGCGGAAGATCACCGCCTCGAACCCGAAGCGCCGTCCCTCTGCCGTCCGGAGGTGGCCGGTGTAGTACCACCACTCGGTCAGGCGGTCGTGGGGGCCGTCGTCGCGCGGGAAGGCGAGCGGGATCGGGTCCGTCGGGCCGGGCGTCGGGGCGGGCGTGGCCCGCGGCGCCGGGAACGACTGCGGCGGGTTGGCGAGGATCGGTCCCCCGCAGCCGGGGATCAGCACGGCCGTCAGGGCGGCCGCGACGAGCACCCGAACGCCGCTCACGCCGCGCCTTCCCCGCCCTCGAGCGCGGGCAGGCGTCGCGCGAGCGCGCGCGGCAGCCACCAGTTCCAGCGGCCGAGGAGCCGCATCGTCGCCGGGACGAGCAGCGCCCGGACGATCGTCGCGTCGAGTGTGACGGCGATCGCGATCCCGACCCCCAGCGCCTTGATCAGAACGATGTCCGCGAAGGCGAACGAGCCGGCCACCACGATCACGATCAGCGCCGCCGACGTGACGATGCGGCCGCTCCGCTCGAGTCCCGTCGCCACGGCCGTTGGGTTGTCGCCGGTCGCCGCCCACGTCTCGCGCATCCGTGACAGCAGGAAGACCTCGTAGTCCATCGACAGCCCGAACAGCACGCAGAACAGGATCACCGGCTGGGTCGTCTCGACGAACCCGAGCGGCCGCGTTCCCAGCAGCATCGACAGGTTGCCGTCCTGGAAGATCCACACGAGCGCCCCGAAGGACGCCAGGATCGAGAGCGTGTTCATCGCCAGCGCCTTCAGCGGCAGGATGATCGACCGGAGGAGCAGCAGCAGCACGAGGTACGTGCTCACCAGGATGAACAGGGCCGTGCGCGGGAACTCCGCGGCGATGCCCGTCACGACGTCCTCGACGTCGGCCGCGCCCCCGCCGACCAGCACCGACATGCCGTCCGGTGGCGCCAGCGGGCCGTCCACCGCCCGCAGGTCGTTGACGAGCTCGCGCGCGACCGTCTCGTTCGGGCCGTAGGGCGTCGTGAGCGTGAAGGCCGTCAGGTCGCCCCGCGTCGTCGTCCGGAGCACTTCGGCGATGAAGCGGTCTGGCGGGACCTGCCCGGGCCGGTAGAGCAGCTCGTACTGCGAGAGGGTCATCCGCGGGTCCACGTCGACCAGGCTGTCGACGCGCTCGATGCGGGGGTCGGCGGCGAGCCGCCGCGAGTAGTCATCGAGGGCCGCGAGGTTCGCCGGCTCGATCGCGTCGCCTTGCGTACGGACCGCCAGGACGATCGGTGCGAACGGCCCCGGCCCGAACTCGGTCGCCAGCCGGTCGAAGGCCGCGCGCGACGGCGCGCTCTCGGGGAGGATCCGCGCGTCCGGGGCGTTGAACCGGACGTGCAGGAACGGCGTGCCGAGGACGAGCAGGAACGCGAGCGTCGGCACGAGCACAGCGACGGGGCGGGCCATCACCGCACGGGCGAGCCGCGACCACGCGCCGGATTCCGGCGGCCGCGCGGTCACCCGCCGGACGTGGAGGCGCTCGAGGTTGACCCCGACGATCGCCAGCACCGCCGGCAGCAGCGTCATCGCAGCCGCGACGCCGAGCGCGACGACGATCGCGCCGGCGATCCCGACCGAGCGTAGGATCATGAACTCGAACAGCACGAGGCCCAACAGGCCCAGCAGGACGGTCAGGCCCGAGAAGAACACGGCGCGGCCCGCGGTTCGCGCCGTGACGGCCACCGCCTCCTCGACCGCGTCCGCGCGGCCGCCCCGGGCCGCCAGCTCCTCGCGGAACCGGCTCGTCATCAGCAGCGAGTAGTCGACCCCCAGGCCGAGCCCCAGCAGCGTCGCGAGGTTCAGCACAAAGATGCTCATCGGCGTGAGGCTCGCCACGGCCCAGATCGCCGCGAGGGCGACCACGACCGCGGCCCCGCCGACGACCAGCGGCACGCCCGCCGCCAGCACCGACCCGAAGACCAGCAGCAGCGCCAGGGCCGCGAGGGGTAGCGAGATCAGCTCGCTCCGCTGGAGGTCCTGCTCGGAGACCTCCTGCACGTCGCCGTAGAAGGCCGGCCCGCCGGACAGCCCGACCTCGAGCCCAGGCGGCTGCCGCAGCGCCGCCCGGAGCCCCGGCAGCGCCTTCGGCGAGTCATCGGCCGGGAGGTCGAGGAGGACGACGTCGTAGACGGTGTGGCCGTCCGCGGAGACCTGCCGCGTCGAGAGCGTGTGCGGCAAGACGGACAGGACGTACTCCGCCAACGGCACGCCCGCGATCGCCTCCGCGGCCGCCGCCTCGAACGCCGGCTCGCCGGCGCGCAGCGCGTCGGAGTGGATGACGACGACCACGGCGGCCTCCGGGACGCCGATCTCCTGCTCGAGGACGGCCTTGGCGCGCGCGGACTCGAGGTCTGGCCGGATGAAGCCGCCGGCGCGCAGGGTGTCGGGCGCCTGGAGGGCGAACGGGATCGAGGCGACCACCAGGGCCAGCCACGCCAGGACCACCGGCCAGCGGTGCCGGGCGCACCACCGGCCGAGCCGTTCGAAGCGATTCACGGCGTGTCGGACATGGGCTCGATCATGCTAGCCCTCTGCTAGCATCGAGCCGCCGTGACGATCTTCACCCTGTGGTTCGAGAACTTCCCGAACAACCTGCCGGCGCTGTTCATCTCGGTCGGCGTCGCGGCGGTGTTCGTGCTGATCTTCCTGATCGCCGCGTCCTCCGCGGACGGCCGCGCGCGCTGGGTCAAGCGCATCACCGGCCCGAACGGCAAGTGGTTCTTCGGCATGCTGTTCGTGCTCTGGGCGATCGTCTTCGGCGTCGGGCTGCAGCTGGTCCCGCACGCCGGCGCGAACTCGCCCTACGGCGGCCTCGGGCTGATCGCGCTGTTCTCGGGCTTCTTCATCTCGATGGGCTTCCTGTGGAGCGTGATCGGGGAGTAGCGCTCAGGCGCGCTTCCTGACGAACCAGGCCTCCTCGGAGGGCCACCGGCTGGCCCACTCGGCGGTCGCGATCCCCGTCCAGCGCGTCGTGGCGTCGGGCGGCGCCTGGATCTCGACGAGCCGCTCGATCTCGAAGCCCGTGTCGCGCAGCAGCCGGATCCACTCGCCGTGCGGCAGGTTGAACTCGTAGGACTCGCCGTCGTTCCACGTCAGGCGGTGCAGGCCGAAGTAGGGCCGCAGGAGCTGTGTGCCGGCTGGCTCGTCCTCACCCTCCGGGTAGCACAGCGTGATCAGCGGTGAGTTCGTGAGGAACAGCAGCCAGCCGCCCGGCCGGAGGATGCGGTGCGCCTCGGGGATCCAGGCGTACGGATCGGCCCACAGCGCGGCGCCGTACTCGCTGACCGCGCCGTCGAACGACGCGTCCTCGAACGGGGTCGACTCGGCGTTGCCGAGGTGGAGCGGGAACTCGATGCCGAACTCGCGCTGGAACGTCCGGGCGGATTCGAGCTGGGCGGGAGAGTTGTCGATGCCCACGGGTCGCGCCCCACGGCGCGCGAGCCAGGCGGACAGGTACGCGGTGCCGCAACCGAGCTCGACGACGTCCTGGCCCGAGACGTCGTCGGGCAGCACGTGGAGCTCCGACTCGGGCGAGTCCCAGATCCCCCAGACGATCTCGCTCGACGACCAGTTCTGGCGCCCCTGCGCGACGTAGCCCTCGGCGTAGCGATCCCACGCCTCGCGGTTCGCGCGGACGTGCTCGGGCAATGCTTCGATGTCCGACATGGCGGCGATGGTAGGGATGCCGCCTGCTGATGGGCTCGACGGGCACGCGGAGGGCGGGCTCCCAGACTGACGTCTGGTACCTGGGCGACGGACGGGCTATGCTCCGGGAGCTTCCAATGTGCATAGAATTTATGCACCGGCCAATCGGGCATGGAAGCCGGAAGTCGATCGGAGCAGCGCTCGCGTGGACACCCAGGAGATCAAGGCAGGGGATGCCCATCGGGCCGCCGAGCAGGCGGCGCTCGACGCCGACTGGGTCAACCCGCGCGACCCGGCGAAGGCCCTCGGGCCGGACGGCAAGCCCGCGCGAAGCCGCCGCGCCCCCATCTGGGAGGACGTCCCCGACGAGAAGTGGGACGACTGGCGCTGGCAGCTCAGCCACCGGATCAACTCGCTCGCGGAGGTCGGCGCCGTCCTCAACCTCACCGAGGAGGAGAAGGCGGGCCTGACGGCCGACGACAAGTTCCGCGTCGACATCACGCCCTACTTCGCGTCGCTCATCGACCCGGACGACCCGGACGACCCGATCCGCCGCCAGGTCATCCCGCTCGGGCGCGAGCAGCAGGCCTTTACCGCGATGATGGCCGACAGCCTCGCCGAGGACCGCCACTCGCCGGTGCCGGGCCTGGTCCACCGCTACCCGGACCGCGTCCTGATGCTCGTGACGACCCAGTGCGCGAGCTACTGCCGCTACTGCACGCGGTCGCGGATCGTCGGCGACCCGACCCAGAACTTCAACTCCCGCGAGCACGAGGCGCAGCTCGAGTATCTGCGCCGGACGCCGCAGGTCCGGGACGTGCTGATCTCGGGCGGGGACGGGCTGACCCTCGCGCCGAAGCTGCTCGAGAAGATCATCCGCGGCATCCGCGAGATCCCCCACATCGAGATCATCCGGATCGGGACCCGGGTGCCGGTCTTCCTCCCGCAGCGGGTCGATGACGAGCTCTGCGAGATGCTCGCGAAGTACCACCCGCTCTGGATGAATCTCCACTTCAACCACCCGAACGAGATCACCCCGGAGGTCTCGCGGGCGGTCGACAAGCTGACGCGCGCCGGCATCCCGATCGGCAACCAGAGCGTCCTCCTCGCCGGCGTGAACGACTGCGTCCACATCCAGCGGGCGCTCGTGCACAAGCTGGTCGAGAACCGGATCCGGCCGTACTACCTCTACCAATGCGACCTGGTCGAGGGCTCCGGGCACTTCCGGACGCCGGTCGGCAAGGGCCTCGAGATCATCGAGGGGCTGCGGGGGCACACCTCGGGCTACGCCGTCCCGACGTACGTCATCGACGCTCCCGGCGGCGGCGGCAAGATCCCGGTGATGCCGAACTACCTGATCTCCTACTCGGACCACAAGGTCGTGCTGCGCAACTACGAGGGCTACATCACGACCTACGAGGAGCCTGAGACGTACCAGAAGCACGACCAGGCGAGCTGCTCGTACTGCCAGCACGAGCGGCCGGAGCCGGGCCAGTCCGGCGTCCTGGGGCTGCTCGAGGGCGAGCGGATGTGGATCGAGCCGAAGGGCTTCGAGGAGGTCCACGCGCGGGGCAACACGCAGGTCCACCGCCTCCAGGACCCGTCGAAGTGGGTCCCGTTCGGCGTCGGCGCGATCGAGGGCAAGGCCGGCGCACCGCTGCCGGTCCTCGAGCCGGGCGCGACGAGCGGGGCCGGCTCTGCGCAGGGCGACGGCGGCACCGCCGGGGCCAACGGCAAGCCGGAGTACGGCCCCGGCGAGGAGCCGCGGCCGCGCGAGGGCGAGCCGACCGCCGCGGCGCACGGGGAGCTCCTCTAGCCCGCTTGCTCACCCGCGACGAGGGTGCCTGGCCGGCGAGGCCGCCGCGCGGGCTAGCATGGCGGCGCGCATGGGACCGCTCGACGACCTTCGCCCCGCGCCGCCCGGCATGCCCGCCGCGGACGTGCGACCCCCGGTGGTCGCCGAGTCCGGCGACCCGTTCACGGCGCTGCGGGTGGTCGAGCTGGTGGCGCGGATCCCGCGGGGCCGTCCGGTCGACCTCGGGGCGATCGTCGCCCGGCTCAACGCGACCCACCTCGACTGGCTGTTCGAGCCGCGCGTCGTCGCCGACGCGATCCTGCAGCTCCAGGCGAACTGGATCGCAGACTACCGGAGCACGACGGGCATCATCATCGAGGAGAACCCGACCGGCGTAACCGTGCAGATCGAGGACTCGACGCGGGTCGATCCGTGGATCGCGCGGCAGGCCCAGCGGCTCGTCGCGGCGTGCCGCGAGATCCTCGACGAGTTCAGCCGCCGCGACCGGCGGACCGGGGAGTAGCTGCTCCGGCCGGGGTGAGGACCAACGAGGTCCGCAGGAATTGGCGAGCCCCGCGCGTGTGCCATGATCCGGCGGATGGACCGACGCGCTGACAGGATCGACGCGGGGGAGCGGCTCGCGCCGGGCGTGCGCCTCGAGCGCCTTCCCGAGCTCGACGGCGTCCCACCGATGGACGTCGCCGAACAGCTGATCGACCTGCCGGGCCTCGCGCTCCTCGAGAGCGCCCGCCCGGGGCGGAACGCCCGCTGGACGTACCTGACCGCCGACCCGGTCGCGGTCATCGAGGCGCCCTCGGAAGGTCCGGACGCGTTCGCGAACGCGCGCCGCCTCCTGGGGCGGCTGAGCTCGCTGGCCCACCCACGCTCCACGACCCCGGCGCCGTCGGACGGGGGGCGGACCGGGTCCGCAGCGCTGCCGCCGCCGTTCCTCGGCGGCCTCGCCGGGTTTCTGGGCTACGACCTCGGGCGCCGGTTCGAGCGCCTCCCGTCGATCGCCGCGGTCGACCAGGAGCTGCCCGTCATGCGCCTCGCGCTGCACGACTGGGTGCTCGCGTGGGACCGCCTCGCCGGGACGGCCTGGCTCGGCGGCCGAGCGGTCGACGAGCGAATCGCGGAGCTGGACGACCGCCTCGACCGGGTGCGCGAGCACGTGCTGCGACCGGTGCCGTGGCGCCACTCGACCGCGGCCCGCGTCGACGGGCTGGAGCTTCGCTCCGGCCTCGACCGGCGGGCCTACGAGGCGGGCGTCGAGGCCGTCCGCGGCTACATCGCCCAGGGCGAGATCTACCAGGCGAACCTCACCCGCCGCCTCGCGACGCCGTTCCGCGGTGACCCGTGGCCGCTCTACCGGCGGCTCCGGACGGGCGACCCGGCGCTGTTTGCGGCGTACCTCGACCTCGGCGCCAGCCCGATCACCGGGGCGCCGCGGGCGATCGTTTCGGCCTCGCCGGAGCCGTTCATCTCGGTCTCGCCCGACGGCGAGGTCGCGACGAACCCGATCAAGGGCACCCGGCCCCGCGGCCGCGACCGCGAGGACGACCGTCGGCTGGCGTGCGAGCTGCTGGCCTCGGAGAAGGACCGCGCCGAGAACGTGATGATCGTGGACGTGCTCCGGAACGACCTCGGGCGGGTGTGCGTGCCGGGGACCGTGCGGGTCCCGCGGCTGTGCCGCCTCGAGCGCACGGCCGCGGTCCAGCACCTCGTCTCGACCGTCACCGGGCGCCTCCAGCCCGGCCGGGACGCCTTCGACCTGCTGGCCGCCTCGTTCCCCGGCGGCTCGATCACGGGCGCGCCGAAGATCCGCGCGATGGAGCTGCTCGAGGGCCTGGAGCCGGTGCGGCGCGGGCCGTACACGGGCATCGCGGGCTGGATCGGCGCGGACGGGGCGATGGGCACGTCGATCCTGATCCGGACGTTCGTCGCGGACGGGGAGCGGCTGTCGCTGCACGTCGGCGGCGGCATCACCTGGCGCTCCGACCCGGCCGCCGAGTGGGCCGAGACGGTCGCGAAGGCGCGCGGCCCGCTCTCGGCGATCGGGGCGCGCGAGGTCGAGTGACGGGTCGCGTGGCGGAGTGCGGGCCGGCCGGCGGCGGCCTGGCCGGCGGCGGATCGGGAGGCAGCGGGCCGGCGCGGCGGCACGTCCTGATCGACGGCGTGATCGAGCCGGCGGACGGACGCCACCTCTCGGCGTACGACCGCGGGTTCCAGCTCGGCGACGGCGTCTTCGAGACGCTCCGGGCGCGGGGCGGTCGACCCACGGAGCTCGCGGAGCATCTCGCACGGCTGCGGCGGTCCGCCGAGGGCCTCGACATCGAGCTCGGGGATGACCTCGAGCGCGAGGTCGAGGCCGGCATCGCGGCACTGCTCGACGCGGACGGCCTCGCCGGCCCCGACGGCGACGCGTCGATCCGGATCACGGTCACCCGCGGCCCGGTGCTCGCGCGCGGGCTGCTGCCCGCGGTGCCCGTCCGGCCGACCGTCGTGATCCAGGCGTGGCCCGTGCCGCCCACCCCCGCCGACCACCTCGACCAGGGGCTTCACCTGGTCGTGAGCGCCGTCCGGCGTGATCCGTCGAACCCGCTGGCGGCCCTCAAGACCATCAGCCGGGCCGACTACGTCTACGCGCGCCTCGAGGCGCGCCGAGCGGGCGCTGACGACGCGCTCTTCCTGACGGTCGACGGGCTCCTGTCCGAGGCGACGAGTGCCAACGTCTTCTTCCTGCGCGGCGACCGGCTCGCCACGCCGGCACTCGACTGCGCCATCCTTCCGGGCACGACCCGGTCCTGGATCCTCGGCTGGGGGGCAGCGGCGGGTCTCGTGCCCATGGAGGGCGCCTTCACCCCCGACGACCTCCGCGCCGCGGACGAGGCGTTCCTCTGCTCCAGCGTCGCCGGGATCCTGCCTGTCACGCGCTTCGAGGGCGCGGCGATCGGCGACGGGCGACCGGGGCCGTGGACGCGCCGGGCCCGCGAGGCCCGTGAGGCGTTCATTCGCGGCGAGGGCTCCGGCGGCGGGCCAGCGTGACGAGGAAGGAGCTCGTTCGCCGGACGAGGCAGCTCATCGAGGAGGGGGATCGGCTGGTGGCCAACCCCAGCCTCGCGGCGCTGAAGGTCTGGCTGCAACTCTCGGACGACCTGCTGAGCGCGGCCTGGGGCTCGATGGACCGCTATCACCTCGCGTGGCTCCAGGTCGGGCGGCCGAGCACGAGCGTCCGCGGCCGCCCGATGATGGTCGAGGAGGAGGCGGCCTACGTGCGCGAGGTCGCGGCGGCGAAGACGGCGGTGCTGCGGATGAGCGTCGAGGCGCTCACCCGGCACGGCATGCCGTTCGTGGGCGAGACGCGCGAGTGACTACGGTGCCCTGACGGACTGGGTCATCTGTCCGCCGTCGATGCGCACGACGAAGCAGGTGATCTCGTGGTCGCCCGCGTCCCAGCCTTCCGGGAGCGGGAAGTAGACCCCGTAGTCGTACTCGGTGTCGGTAACGTAGTCGCGGCCAAGGTAGGCCGTGTACGCGGCCGGGCAGTTCGCGTCGATGAACGCCTCGAGCGCGACGTCGCCGGGGAACGGGCCGCCCGACGGTGAGTAGTCGGCGACGAAGAAGACCTCGGCATCGTGGGGGTCCGTGCACGGGTGGCGGGTGACCTCGGAGACGGTCGCCTCCATCCCCGGGGGTTCGTCGAAGCAGTCGCCGACCTGCAGGTCGGATGCCGCACCGGTCAGGTAGTCCCGGACGACGAACCCGCCGACGACGATCGCGCCGATGATCCCGAAGCGCGCGACGAGCCCGCCCACCCTGTGCCCTCCCGGTCAGATCCTGCGGACCAGGATCGCCCGGTCCTCGCGGCCGAAATCGTAGTCCGGCCGGGAAGGAGTTCCGTAGAGCCGTTGACTCCCGGGGCTCTCGTCCACCTGAAACCCGATCGCGCGATGGAATCCGATCGAGACACGGTTCCCCGGCCAGGTCACAGCCCTGACGATCGACCGCCCGCCGGCGCGGGCGTCCTCGAAGAACCGCTCGTACAGCGCGAGACCCAGGCCGCGCCTCCGGAGGTTCGGGCTCGTCGCGATCATGTGGCAGTAGGCGGTGTCCTGGTGGTCCGGCGACAAGAAGCCGATGAGGAACCCCGCGAGGCGGCCCTGCCCGTCCTCGGCCAGCCACGAGGTGCCGGTGAAGTGCTGCAGCCACAGGCGCGGGAGGAGCTGGGAGAGATTCCGGCCGCCCCACCAGTCGTCGACGGCGCGGATGATCGCCGGATAGTCCGCCTCGGTCGGGCGGCGAAAGCTGATGCCCGCGAGGCCCGGGTCGCCTCCAGGCTCGCCTCCGGCGTGGCCGTTCGGGTCACCTGCGCGCAAGGACGCGGCCATCAGCCCTGGATGGGGCCGGAGCCCACGCCCCACCACGCGCCGAGCGCGGCGAGGATCGCCTCGGCCGGAAGGAACGGCCCGAAGGTCGTCAGCAGGTAGTCGATCGGGCCGAGCACGCCGCCCTCGAGCAGCGCGACGACCCAGGTCCCGGCCGCGCCAACCGCGACGGCGCCGAGGGCCAGCCCAACCGCCAGGCGCTTCAAGCGCGAGCGAGGCACGGGCGTGCCGGGCTCGTCCTCGCCCGGGACGGCGGCGCGGGCCAGCACGAGCCCGATCACGGCGCCCGTCGCCCCTGCCACGAACAGCAGGCCGAAGGTCGACGCCGCGACGCCGCCGACGAGGACGAGCAACGCGGCGCCGAGCAGGGCCGCATACACTGCCAGGCGCAGTGGGCGGCCGATGGCCGAGGGCGCTGCGGC